>CAXUOA010000066.1:0-289 GCA_964252625.1 uncultured Acetobacteraceae bacterium
GGCCAAAACCCCGCCCCGCCCCGCTGGCAGCCGTATCTCCAGCCAGCGCGACCACCCCGCCACGATGGAAGCCAGCGCCAGCGGCGTGTGCGTGAACTCGATCAGCAGCGCGTCCTTAACGTTGGCGATCGTGTGATTGTGCGTCAGCAGCAGCGCGCCACCGCCGGCGCATACCAGCGGAAACACCTGGGCGGCCGCCCGGCTGCGCAGCCGCCCGGTGCGCACGCACCACTCGAACACGCCGAACAGCAGCGGCAGCAGCGCGAACAGGCGGTGCTGCACCACTTCG
>CAXUOA010000066.1:299-11395 GCA_964252625.1 uncultured Acetobacteraceae bacterium
CCAAGCGGCCAGATTTCGGGGTCGCTGCGCAGGAACAGGAACGCGGACAGACCCAGAAACACCAGCGGCCAGTGCCTGGCCCAGCGCATGCCGGCCTGGTTCAGCAGCGCCAGCAGCCCGATCGCCAGCACGAACAGCCCGGCCCAGTGGTGGTTGTATTCGGACCAGGCGATATCGTCCGCGTTGCGCGGCGGCAGCTCGCCGGAGCCCTCCACGAAGGCGGCGCGCGGTTCGGCCGCCCGCGCGCGCGCTTCGGCGTCCAGCTGCGCCTGCAAGGCCGGGATGCCGAGCCGCGCGTGGTCCGGGGAGACGAGCGTGGGCAGGCGCGGCGAGAGGTCGCGCGCCACGATCTCCGGCCAGGTGGCACGGTCGGAGGTCAGGTCGATCGCCGGCGGCACGGAGGTCAGCGAGGCGGCGGCGAAGAACACGGTGAAGCCGATGCCTATCTCCACCTCGGCGAACCGGCGCAGGCGCAGCACGGGCGTGGCGGGGTCCCGCCGCATGCGTTCGGTGACCAGGAAATTGCCCAGGCCCAGTGCCAGCAGCATGGTGAACATGGCGATCTTGGCGCCCACCATCACGCCGTAGGCGGTGCCGTACAGCCCCGCCCAGCTGCCTATGTAGAACACCGACATGGTCACGCCCGAGGCCAGGATGCAGGCGACCCCCGCCATCGACATGCGGGAGAACCGCGCCCCCACCAGCCGCAGCGCCCCGCCGTCGCGCAGGCGGGCCAGCGCCATGACGAAACAGGGTATGCCGCCGATCCAGATGGCGGCGCCGAGCTGGTGCAGCGCCTCCACGCCCAGCAGCAGCGCGTTGTCGGAAAGCCGTGCCGCGGCGTGGGTGGTCAGCGTGGCGGCCGCCAGCTCCACGGCGCCGGCGCCCAGCAGCCAGGGCGCTGCGGCGCCGCGCCACAGCAGCAGAGCCAGCACGCAGGCCGCCAGCGTCTTGATGATGCCCGCCACGGCGAAGTTGGCGCTCAGCACGTTGCTGACCGGCAGGTCCACGGTGGTGACCAGCACGGCGGTCTGCAGCCCAACGTTGACCACCTCCACGCCCACCAGCGCCACGGCACTCCACGCGGCGACGGCAGCCGTACGCCTGACCACCGGGCCGAGCTGGCCAGCGAACGGCCGCGCCAGCAGCACGAGAAACAGCATGCCACCCAGCGCCATGGACTGGCTGACGATCACCAGGCCATGCAGCAGGATTCCCACATAGCCGATGAGGTCGACGAGGCTGTTCACCCTATCTGCTGCTCGTCACGGCCGCATCGACGGTGAAAGGCACCCGGCCGCGCGTGATGTGGCCGTCGGTTGCCAGCACCTGCCAGGCGACCACGTAGTCGCCGGGCGTCACGTCCAGCGCCGCGCGCAGCACGTCCGGCGTGTCGCCGGCGGTCTGCACGAGCCGGGTCTCGTCGCCGGCGTGCTGCAGCACCAGCTTGGAGCGGCCGGCATCCACCCGGCTGTTGTAGCGCAGGGTGAGCAGCAGACGGCCGGGCGGCACATGACCCAGGGGGGAAGGCGTGCTGTCGATCAGGATGGCGTGAGCGGCGGCCGGGCGGGCGGCCAGCGCGATCAGGCAGACAAGCAGGCAGGCAAACAGTCGCATCGGTCTATTCCATCGAAGCAGGCGGGGTTTAGCGTAATCGGCCCGGCCCGCCAATTGTCACAGTCCGTTTCGCTTTCGTCCTGTTCCTGTCACGAGGCAGCGCGTAGATGGGCATCGTCGAACCGAGAGGACCTTGCGATGCGTAGAGTATTGGCGACCCTGCTTCTGCTGGGTGCTGCCGTCAGCGTGAGCGGCTGCGTCGCGGGCTGCCGGCCCGGATATGTCGGGCCGTATGGCGGCGTGCACCCGGCGCGTTGCGCTGTTTATTGAACGCGTAAGGCAAGGCCTTCTTTTTTGAACGCGTAAGGCAAGGCCTTCTTTTTTGCGAAGAAGAAACAAAAAACCCTCACTCTGCTGTCGCGGGCTGGCCGGATAATGCCGTCCGGCGCGCGCCTTCAGTAACTCGGCGACAGCGGAGCAAAAGTTTTTTGCTTCTTTTTTGCAAAAAAGAAGGCCTTCCTTTTTCCTTCCTCACTGTCCATGCTGCCGCCGTGCACCCACCCCCAACCCGGCGCCGGCCGCTACACCGCATAGGCCTGGCCGCCTGTCTGGCCTTGCTTCTCGTATTGTCCGGCCAGACGAAAGCGGACGAAGCGCCCACGGGCCGTGCGTTGTCCGCGTTGGAAGCCGTCACGGTGTTCTGCCACGCGGGGCATGGTGCGGACCACCGCACGCCCGTTCTTCCGCATCACGTGCACGAAGCCGCCGTCCTGAAGGCAGGCTCGGCTGGCGTCTCCCATTTTGCGATCCCCGCCGTGGCGCCAGGCCTGCCGGCACCGGCCGTGCTGCGGAACGCACGGTTGGCCCTGCAGCAAGCGCGTGCGCCGCCCGGACTGCGCCGCGCATCTGCCTACCCAAGAGGTCCGCCCTCTCTCGTCTGAAGGCTTAGTCCGCCACTGTGCCTGTGAGCATGGCGTGCGTCGCTTGATCAGACAGACAGGACAATTTCATGCGCCGATACCTACTTCCGGCAGCACTCGCCTGCGCCGGCAACTGCATGAACGCGAATAGCGTGCACGCCCACGCCGTCTGCGGCAGCCGCGTATATCCCGTAACGCTGACGTTGGATGATCCCGGTGTCGCCGACGAGATCACCATCCCGCAGATCGTCTATACCCGCGCCGCCGCCGACGGCGGGCCGGGCCCCGGCCACGACACCTCCGTGCAGTTCGAATACGACAAGCGCCTGACCGACGAGTTCGGCTTTGCCTTCAACGATGATTTCAACATCAACCAAACGAACAACGCGAAGACGGAAACCGGCTGGGACGACCTGACCGTGACCGGCAAATGGGCCAGATGCCTGAGTCCGGACCACGACTTCATCCTGGGGTTCGGCATCATACGCGAGTTCGGCCATACCGGCACCACGCATACCGGCGCCGACGCCTACGGCAACACCGCGCCCACCGTGTATTTCGGCAAGGACCTGGAGGAGATCGCGATCCCCGCGCTGCAGCCGATCGCGTTCACCGGTGAGTTCAGCTATGCGCTCGCCGACCGCGAACTGAAGGATTCGCAGGTGACGGCACCTGGCCCCGTCGTACCTTCCATGACGCCGCTCACAACCCTGCAGTTCAACAGCGGCAATCCGAACGCGGTGATCGGCGCGTTTTCCGTGCAGTACAGCATCCCGTTCCTGCAAGCGCAGATCAAGGACTATGGCTTGCCTGAGCCGATCGCGCATTTGATCCCGCTCGTAGAGGTCAGTGCCACGGCGGCCACGTCACGGCCGCGCGACTCCGCCAACACGTGGACCATCGCACCCGGCGTGATCTACCTGCGCACCTGGTACCAGGTCGGGCTGGAAGCGCTGATCCCTGCCAACAAGGCGTCCGGCACGAATGTCGGCGTCATCTTCCAGGTCCATGTATTCCTCGATGACCTGTACCCGCACGGCATCGGTGCGCCGCTTCTAGGAGAATGAGAATGACCCAGACACAGCAGGAAAACCGCCGCTCACGCACCCACCGCATTACGCTTGCCTGCACGGCTGCATGCATGTGCCTGCTCGCTTCGGCAGCGCAGGCGCACGCCTTCCTGGACTCGGCCGCGCCGAGGGTTGGCAGCACCATCCAAAACGCACCCAGGGAGGTGGTCTTGACATTCACCCAAAGCGTGGAGCCAGCCTTCTCCAAGATCGAGGTGACAGACAAGGCGGGAACCCACGAAGAGACCGGTGCGGCCCATACGATGGGGTCAGATCCATCGAAGCTTGAGGTCGCCATCGGAGCGCTGACGGCCGGTTCCTACGTTGTTTCCTGGCACATCACGTCCGTGGACACGCACAAGACGCAGGGCAAGTTCAAGTTCACGGTGTCGCCCTAGGCCATGATCCCGCCGTTCGATTTGCAGGGTGGGGCGCCGCTTGCCATCGTGCGCGGGACTGCCGTGGCGGGGATGCTGTCCACGTCCGGTACGCTGGCGTTCCGCAACCTTGTGCTGCCGAAAGCCTTCGTTCACGCGCCGGCGGCTCTTGCGGCTTCGGTCAAGCGGTGGCTGCTGGTACTGGCGCAAGCCAGCCTGGCTGTAACGCTGCTGGCCACGCTGGCGTGGCTTGTGGTTGAGTCGGCCAACATGGCCGATGCCGACTCGCTTTCAGCTGCCTTTGCCGCCGTTCCCACCGTGCTGCAAACGACGTCGTACGGGCACGTGATCGCGTTGCAGGTAGGGGCGCTCGTGCTCCTGGCAGCCATGATCGGGCGGCGGGACACGCCCTTTCGCCAGCGCCTGGCGTTCGGCGTGGCTACCGTAACCCTGTGCCTGCAGGCTGGGCACAGCCATGCGTCCTCGATGGAGGAAGGCCCCAGCCTGCTGCTCGGCATGGATGTGCTGCATCTTCTGGGCGCCGCCGGCTGGCTGGGCGGGCTGGTGCCGCTCCTCGTCGTGGTCCGCATGGCGCCGCCGGAGTTGGGCGCCATGGCGGCACGCTGGTTTTCCCCGCTCGGGCAATGGTGCATCGCGCTGCTGGCCGTCTCCGCCCTGGTGCAAGGCTGGGTGCTGGTCGGCAGCGTGCCGGGCTTGGTGGGCACCGCCTACGGCTGGATGGTGCTGGTGAAGCTGGCGCTGTCCGCGGTCCTGCTCGCGTTCGCGGCCGTCAACCGCTATCGCTTCGCCCCTGCTTTGCGCCACGCGGAAAGCCCGCGATCAGCCAAGCGTATCCTCGTGCGCAGCATCATTCTGCAAACCGGCGCGGCGCTCGCCATCGTGGGCGCCGCCGTGGTGCTGAGCGGTCTGCCGCCGGCGATGCACCTGCAGCCGATCTGGCCGTTCGCCCGGCGGATCGACCTGTCAGCGGTGCGCGAAGACCCGGACTTCCTGCGCGAGGCGGTGCTCGCAGGCCTGTCGCTTGCGGCGGCACTGGCGATCCTTGCCGCGGCATTCCTGTGGCGCCGCTGGCGCCTGCCCGCGGCCGCGGTCGCCGCACTCATCGCCTGGTTCGCGGCGCCGCATCTGGACGTGCTGCTCGCCGATGCCACGCCCACCAGCTTCTACCATTCGCCCACCGGCTTCTCGTCCGACACCATCGTGGAGGGCGCGGCCCTGTTCGGCCCGAACTGCGCCGTCTGCCACGGAACGGCCGGCCTCGGGAACGGGCCACTCGCGAAGGGCCTGGCCGTGCCGCCGGCCAACCTGACCGCAGACCACGTGCTGATGCACGATGACGGCGAGATGTTCTGGTGGCTGTCGCACGGCATACAGACGCCCGAGGGCGCGCCGGCGATGCCCGGCTTCGCGCCCCGCCTAACCGACGACCAGCGCTGGTCCCTGATCGACTACGTGCGCGCCCATGATCTGGGCGTCGCCTTGCGCAGTTCGGGCGTCTGGCCGCAGCCGGTGCGCGCACCCGGCTTCCAGGCGCGCTGCGGCGACGCCATCATCGGATCCTCCGATTTCGACGCCGACTTCGTGCGGGTGGTGATAGGGGCCGCGCCGGCCGGGCCGGCGCGGCCAGGTCTGGTCGAAATTGGCACTCAGCCCGGGGCTCCCGGCGCGTGCGTGGTGGGCGACGAGAAGGTGGCGACAGCCTACGCCATACTCTCTGGCGTCCCGCCGGCAGCACTGGCGGGCACGCAGTTCCTGATCGACCGCGCGGGCTGGCTGCGCGCGATGCAACGTCCGGGCACCTCGATGGGCTGGGACGATGCGGAAATGCTTTCGGCGGAACTGCAATCCTTGCGGCAGCACCCTGTTGCGTCCGCTCCCGCCGAGATGCACATGGACATGAAGATGTGAGGCTGCACCCATGACGCCGAAAGCCCACGCCTCGCGAAGGTTGTCCGGCCTGGCTGCCTGCATCTCGGCGGTGCTGGCCTTTGCCGGGCTCTGGATCTGGCTGGAGCCACCCTCGGAGCGCGCGGAGGACCGCGTTGGCGGTCCGTTCACGCTGTTGGCCGATGACGGCCGCGTCGTCACCGACCAGAGCTTTCCGGGCAAATACCTGATCGTGTATTTCGGCTACACGGCCTGCCGGGACGTCTGCCCCGCCACGCTGAACACGCTGGCCGCAGCAATCGGGCGGCTCGGCGCCAAGGCCGCACGCGTGCAGCCGCTGTTCATCACGCTCGATCCCGGCCGCGACAACCCGGCGGTGCTGCATCGCTATGTGAAGGCGTTCACGCCCACCCTTATCGGGCTGACCGGATCGCCGGCCGAACTGCACCGCGCCGCAAGCGAATACCGCGTGGTCGGCGTAATGCACCAGGACGGCGCAGGCTACGCCGTGGATCACAGCTCCGTCCTGTTCCTCATGGCGCCGGACGGCCGGCTGGTGTCGCCGGTGCCGGCCGGCGCGGACGAGATGGTCATGGCGCGGGCCATCGCGCGCGGAATCTAGCAAGAAAGAAAAGACGCCGATATTCGGCCATTTCGCCCGCACCGACCCGCGGGTCGAATCCGAAGAGGCGCCGTGCCCCGAATGCGCGGCAGCGGACCAAAATCTCCTGCCTCTTTTCTTCGGAAAAGAAGGCCTTTTCCTCCTTCCTGCGTCGGGAGCCTTCGCGTGAAAATTGCCGCACTCTGCCTGCTGACCGCACTCCCCTCCGCAGCACTGGCGCATGCCGCGCTGCAATGGGCGTCACCGCCGCCGGGTGCTACCGTACACATCGCGCCGGAGACCCTGGTGCTGCTGTTCAGCGAGGCGGTGGAGGCGCGTTTCTGCCGGGTTGAGGTGCTGAATCAGGCCGGTGCGGCGGAAGTGGCAGCGTCCTGGCGCGCTGATCCCAAGGACGCCAAGCGCCTGCTCGTGCCCGTCATCCGGCTGAATCCTGGAACTTACACGGTGCATTGGCGGGCCGTCTCGGTCGACACCCACAAATCGGACGGCAGCTATCAATTCACCGTCGCACAGTAGGTCCGCAACCCGGGCGTCCTTGCTTCGCCAATAGCCGCCCCGTATGCACCGGCCACCATGGATATCACGCCAGAGGTCATCCACCAGCACGCGAGCTTTGCCGAAGGCCTGCTGCTGGATTGCGGCCAGATGCTGCCCGCTTTTCGCCTTGCGTATCGGACATACGGGACGCTGAACGCCGCGCATTCCAACGCCATCCTCCTGTGCCACGCGCTGACCGGCGACCAGTATGTGGCCGAGACCCAGCCCGTGACCGGCAAGCCGGGCTGGTGGCAGAGCCTGGTGGGCCCCGGCCTGCCGATCGACACCGATCGCTTCTTCGTCGTCTGCAGCAACGTGCTCGGCGGCTGCATGGGTACTACCGGGCCGCGCAGCACGCGCCCGGACGGCATGGTGTGGGGCACGGATTTTCCGCCGGTCACCGTGCGCGACATGGTACGCGCCCAGCAGATGCTGATGGCCAGGCTCGGCATCGAGCGGCTGTTCGCGGTGATCGGCGGTTCCATGGGCGGCATGCAGGTGTTGCAATGGGCGGCGACGTTCCCGGAGCGCGTGTTCGCCGCAGTGCCGATCGCCACCGCCGCCTACCACTCCGCGCAGAACATCGCCTTCAACGAGGTGAGCCGGCAGGCGATCGCCGCGGACCCGGATTTCCTGGGCGGCCGCTATTGGGCGCAGGGCCGTACGCCGGCGCGCGGCCTGGCCGTGGCGCGCATGATGGCACACATCACCTACCTCTCCGAAGTGGCGCTGACACGCAAGTTCGGCCGCAAAACGCGGCGCGACGCGGGCGCGGGCGCCGCCACCGAAACAGCCGCGAATTTCTTTGGTGACGTGTTCGAAGTAGAGAGCTACCTGCGCCACCAGGGCAGCAGCTTCGTGCGCCGTTTCGATGCGAACTCCTACCTTACTGTCACGCGCGCGATGGACTGGTTCGACCTCGCCGCCGAACATGACGGCGACCTGTCCGCCGCGTTCGCCGGCACACACACGCGTTTCTGCCTGGTCTCTTTCACGTCCGACTGGCTGTTCCCCACCGCGCAATCCCGCGCGGTGGCGCGCGCGCTGAACCGGGCGGCGGCAAACGTGAGCTTCGTGGAGATCGAGACAGACCGTGGGCATGACGCGTTTCTGCTCGACGAGCCAGATTTCCATCGCACGCTTGCGGGGTTCCTGGCGGGGTGTGCGGAGCATGCCGGGATTGTTTAGGAAGAAAGCAGTTCTTTTTTGAGAAAAAGAACCAAAAAACTTTTACTCCCACGCCTGCATCCCGGCGCGCGCAGGGTATGCAAACGCGTGTGGTTGCAGAACCAAAGCGGACCTTGGCGCAGGCTGGGAGACAAAAGTTTTTTGCTTCTTTTTTTCAAAGAAGAAGGCCTTGCTGCCTCATGCGCGTAGACCTCGCTTTGATCGCCAGCCTGATTGAACCAGGCAGCCGCGTGCTCGACATAGGCAGCGGCGACGGCACCCTAATCGAGCACCTGTTCCGCACCCGCGGCTGCGACGCGCGCGGCATGGAGATCGACATGGCCGAGGTGACGCACGCGGTGGCGCACGGCCTGCCGGTGATGCACGGTGACGCCGACCACGACCTTGCGCAGTATCCCGACAACGCCTTCGACTACGTGGTGCTGACGCGCACGCTGCAGGCGGTGGAGCGTCCGCAGGAAGTGTTGCGGCAGATGCTGCGAATCGGCACGCGCGCGCTGGTCAGCTTCCCGAATTTCGGCCATTGGCAGGTGCGCCTGCAATTGCTGCGCACCGGCCGCATGCCGGTGACACCGACCTGGAACCGGGCCTGGTACGAGACGCCCAACATACATCCTTGTACCATACTGGACTTTCGCGAACTCTGCGCGCGGGAGGGTTACACCGTGGAGCAGTGGCTCGCCATCGACGAGGGCGGCATGAAGTCACCCTGGCGGCGGTCCTTGTGGCTGGCCAATCTGTTCGGCGAACAGGCGTTGTTTCTGATGCGACAGGCGGGTAAGTAAGCAAGACAGGCCTTCTTTTTCAAAAAAAGCAGCAAAAACTTTTGCTGGCGCTGTCGCCGGCATTTGAAGCGGCCTGTTCTGCCCACAATAGAGTGGGCGAACCTGTATCACACTGCGTGCCAGACAGGATCCTTCAGCCGAGAAACAAACGCCACATGCGTCGCCAACTGCGCCTCGCTAACCTCAAATGCGCGCGGCATGCGGTGCTCTGGCCGGGTATACGTGTAGAATTGCTCGGCCTGAGTGGCGGCCGACAGCACCAGGCCGCGCTGGCGTCCACCGGTGAGTTCCACGTACACGTCAGCCAGCAAGCGGCAATCCAGCAAGGCGTTGTGCGTGGTTCGCTCGGACAGGTCTATGCTGAAGCGGTTGCAGAGCGCGTTCAGGCTGTTCGGCATACCAGGAAAGCGGGTTTTCGCCAGCGCCAGCGTGTCGATCATCCGGCTGGTGTGCAGCGGCGGTAGCGCCAGGCGGGCGAGTTCCGCGTTGAGAAAGCCGAAGTCGAAGGCGGCGTTATGGGCGATGAGAGGTGCGTCGCCGAAAAAAGCGAGCATGTCATCGACGATTTCGGCAAAGCGTTTCTGGCCTACGAGGTGGCTGCGGGCGTAGCCGTGCACGCGTGTCGCTTCCTCCGGCACGTCGCGCTCCGGGTCTATCAAGCGATGGAAGTGCCGTGCCGTGGGAAGGTCGCGTATCAGTTCGATTGCAGCCACCTCGATGATGCGATCACCGGTTGCCGGGTCGAGCCCCGTGGTCTCCGTGTCGAGCAGCACACTGCGCTGGCCGGGGACTGCCAAATCCTGGATTGTGGACGCTGATGACATCGGTTCTGCCTGTGGCGACTCGGATGGTGTGAGTGTCGGCCCTGATCGGCTGGCGGGCAACGCCGCGTCCGCAGCGGACGGGGCTGCGGGACCGGCAGCGCGCGATGGTTTTACGATATTATAGGCTTTTTAGGGGAGGCCAAGAGCTCTGCCCTGAACCCCGCAAACGGTAGGACCATAGAAGTGGGGTTTGTGACCGAGGCCACATCTTGGTTTTGGGAAAAGTTCCGATTCTCTTACCGGTTGAAACACCTAGCCGCGGGTGTGATACAAAACACTGTCGTTTAGCATTTCTTAGAAACACGCGAGCATTCTGCCCATACTAGCTGGTGGACTAGTCGCAGATGCGCAATGCTTTTGGTGCTTTCTTATGTGTCTACTCGATCTATGTCGTAACGGCTTCCTCGATTTGCGCTCTGAAGGCTTCCGTGATCATTAACTACGAGAAGCAGCAAATGCGCGACTGCGATTTGGTAGTGAGAGAGTGAGCACTACCCCATTGCAATGAATATTGCGTTTGGCCGGCTGTCTCCAGATAGCGAGGCAGCTTGCCTTGCACAAACCCGACGTCCCGCGATCATCGCAACATCAGACAACACGCAGTCCAGCGGGGCTGCCGGTGAAAGCTCCGATAACCGCCGCATGCGCAAAGCCGCGTGCCGCTGCGCACTCCATGACGGTGCGAACCGCTGACGGAGCGGTGGCGATCAGCAAGCCGCCGCTCGTCTGCGGGTCGCACAACAGATCGCCAGCCCAAGGCGGCAAGTCCGCGCCAAGCGTGACCTCGTCCGAGAAACTCGCCCAGTTACGCCCGCAAGCGCCTGTCTTGATGCCGGACGCCGCAAGCTCCGCCACGCCAGGCAGCAGCGGCAGCGCGGCAAAGCGTATCTCGCAGCCAAGGGCGGCCGGGCGCGTCATCTCCAGGGCATGCCCGAGCAGGCCAAATCCTGTCACGTCGGTTAGCGCATGGACACCGGCGAGCGCCGGCATGTCGGCGCCGAGCGTGTTGAGCCGTGTCGTCGAGGCGATCATCGCGCCATAGAGCACGTCGGAGAGTTCGCCCCGTTTGAGTGCCGCGCCGTAGACGCCCACACCTAAACCTTTGGTCAGGATAAGCGCATCGCCTGCCTGCGCACCGACATTGCGCAGCACGCGGTCGGGATGCACGAGGCCGATCGCGACCAGGCCATAGATCGGCTCGGGGCTGTCTATCGAGTGGCCGCCGGCCACCGGTATGCCTGCCGCGGCGCACACGGCGGCACAGCCTTATGCGAACATGATGGTCGGCATCGAGACAGGTGACGACGC
>CAXUOA010000067.1:0-11363 GCA_964252625.1 uncultured Acetobacteraceae bacterium
GCCTTGCCCGGGCCCGGCGACGGCACCTGCGGCACCGGCGGATGGCCACCCGGGAAATGCGCCGGCAGCCGCAACGTCTGGCCCACCACAAGCGGGTTCGGATTGGCCATCCCGTTCAGTTTCGCAATGGCCTGCCAGGTGGTCCTGTAATGATGCGCAATCACCGAAAGCGTCTCACCAGGGCGGATTTTGTGCGTATGCGCGTGCATGGCGGATCCTTCCGGCAAAGAAACGCCGCACGCCCCAGGCAGGTTTCACCGCTGGTCCGCGGGAAGCGTTTCAGCAACCGAAACCCTCCGCGCAGCTGCCGCTGTCTTTGTGGAGATGCGCTCCTGTCATCGCCCACCGACGGCTGCATCGGGAGGGTCCGCGGCATCGGGCAAGGTTTTCGCCGATCCTGCGGACGCGGGCCGTCCCGCCTCCGCCGGAACCCGCAGCATCCAGGCCTGTTACGCAAGCGCCGCACCGGAGCCTCCCAGAATGCCTGAAGCCAAACGCGTCTACCGCCTTTCGGAAGGCTTGCCCTATCCGCTGGGTGCAACCTGGGACGGGCTTGGCGTCAACTTCGCGCTGTTCTCCGCGAACGCCACCAAGGTGGAACTGTGCATCTTCGACGAAGGCGGCCACACCGAACTCGAGCGCATCGAACTGCCGGAATTCACCGACGAGGTCTGGCACGGTTACGTTCACGACGCGCGGCCCGGCACCACGTACGCCTACAGGGTGCATGGGCCGTATGCACCGGAAGAGGGGCACCGGTTCAACCACAACAAGCTGCTGCTGGACCCGTATGCGCGCGCCCATGTGGGCGAGCTGTCCTGGCATCCGGAGGTGTTCGGCTACACGATTGGCGCCGAGGGCGACGACCTCAGCTTCGACGAGCGCGACAGTGCGCCCTACATGCCGAAATGCCGTGTCGTCGATCCGGCCTTTACCTGGGGCAGGGCGAAGAAACCGTCGGTGCCCTGGGAGCGGACGATCTTCTACGAAACCCATGTCCGTGGTTTCACGAAGAAACATCCGCTCGTGCCGGACGACATGCGGGGGACTTTCGCGGGGTTGGCCGTCAAGGAGGTGGTGGACTACATCAAGTCGCTCGGCGTCACGTCAGTGGAGCTGCTGCCGATACACACCTTCATCAACGACGACTACCTGCTGGACAAGGGTCTGACGAACTACTGGGGCTACAACACCATCGGGTTCTTCGCGCCCGATCCGCGCTATGCGCGCGATTCGGCATTCGCGTTCGCCGAATTCAAGGAAATGGTGGCGCGCCTGCATGACGCCAAACTCGAGGTGATACTCGACGTGGTGTACAACCACACGGCGGAGGGAAACGAGCGCGGTGCGACGCTGAGCTTCAAGGGCATCGACAACGCCAGCTACTACCGGCTGATGCCCGACCAGAAACGTTTCTACATCAACGACACCGGCACCGGCAACACGATGAACCTCTCTCACCCGCGGGTGATTCAGATGGTGACCGACAGCCTGCGCTACTGGGCGCAGGAGATGCAGGTCGATGGTTTCCGGTTCGACCTGGGCACGATCCTGGCGCGCGAGCCCGACGGCTTCGATCACCAGAGTGGGTTCCTCAAGGCGTGCAGCCAGGACCCGGTCCTCAGCGGCGTGAAGCTGATTGCCGAGCCGTGGGATTGCGGGCCGGGCGGCTACCAGGTCGGCGGCTTTCCCCCCGGCTGGGCCGAGTGGAATGACAAGTACCGCGATACGGTGCGCGATTTCTGGAAGGGCGACGTGCCGCCGAAGGCGATAGCACCGCGGCTGTGCGCGTCCGCCGACGCGTTCAACAAGCGTGGCCGCAAGCCCTGGGCCAGCGTGAACTTCCTGACCGCGCATGACGGCTTCACGCTGAACGACGTGGTCAGCTACAACGAGAAGCACAACGCCGCGAATGGCGAGGACAACAAGGACGGCACCGACAGCAACCGGAGCTGGAATCACGGCGCCGAAGGGCCGATACAGGACGAGGCGGTCTGCGAGCTGCGCAACAGGCAGATGCGCAACATGATGGCCACGCTGCTGCTGAGCCAGGGCACGCCGATGATTCTGGCCGGCGACGAGTTCGCGCGCACGCAGGACGGCAACAACAACGCCTATTGCCAGGACAACGACGTCTCCTGGGTGGACTGGGACGTGGGCGAGCGGGGCGTCGGCATGGTGGCCTTCGTGCGCAAGCTGACCCAGCTTCGCCACGACTACCCCATCTTGCGTCGCGGCCGTTTCATGACCGGCGAGATGAACGAGGAGTTCGACGTCCGCGACGTGAGCTGGATGAACGCGTCAGGCCAGGAGATGAGCGGGCCCGACTGGGACGACGCCAACATGCGCTGCTTCGGCATGCTCATGGACGGACGTGCGCAGGCCACCGGCATACGCCGGCGCGGCAGCGCGGCCACGATGCTGCTGGTGCTGAACGCCTACCACGATCTGGTGCAATACACCCTGCCGGACTGCACCGACGGCAAGCACTGGAAGCTGCTGTTCGATACCAATACGCCGGAAGCGGTGCGCGATGAGCCGTTCAGCATCGGCGAGGTGTATGGCGTGACCGGACGCAGCACGTTGCTGTTTCGGTTGAACGCCTGAGGAGGCATGTTTCTGCGGCCGGCGCGGCCTAGATATCCAGTTCCAGACCGATCGAGATGGCCTGGTGTGCCGGGATGTGGAACCACTCGATCGGCGTGAGCCCTGTTTTGCTCAGGAAGATGTAGATGCGCTGCAGCGCCTGCCGGCTCCACGGGCCCCGGTTGGTGGGGATGGGACGCGCAAGGATGAAGGCGGCGTCATCAAGGTTGAAGGGGGTGACCTTGGAGAGCACCTCGCCCACGCACGGCACTTCCATGAACCCGAAATGCGCCTCGCCGATGTAGAAGCCCTGGCACGCCTGTTTGATGACGACGCGCTCGTTGTCGGGCACGTAAGGCTGCGGCGTCAAATCGACTTTCAGGAGCAGCACGTTATCGTAGCGGCAGTTCTCGCGCAGCCATTTGTGGCGGCCGACGAGGGGAACGTAATCGAGGTTGGAGGTGAGGAAGATGGCGCTGCCCTCGCGCCTTTCCCAGCCACCCATGTCTGCCTGGAAGTCGGTCGTCTTCATCGACCAGGTGGAGAGTGCGCGGCGGTAGCGGGCGCGGCCGATCGTCCAGAGCGTGAGCACCGTGAAGACGAACGCGGCGATGGCGAGCGGGACCCAGGCGCCCTGCAGGATCTTGGCAAGATTGGCGCCGAGGAAGGCGAGGTCGAAGATCAGGAAGGCTGCCGCCAGCGGCACGGCCAGATAGAGCTTCCAGTGCCAGACGCGCGTGGTGACCACGAAGAAGACGATCGAGGTGACCGTCATGGTACCAATGACGGCCAGGCCGTAAGCGTTGCCGAGCGCGTCCGACGTGCGGAAGCTGAGTACGACCGCGAGACAGCCGACCATGAGGAAGTAGTTCACGGCCGGCATATAGACCTGGCCAGACGAATCCGCGGACGTATGGCGGACGGCGTAGCGCGGGGCCAGGCCCAGGTTGACGGCTTGCCGGGTCAGGGAAAATGCGCCGGAGATCAACGCCTGGCTGGCGATGACCGTGGCGGCGGTCGAGAGCGCCACCATCGGGTAGATCGCCCAATGGGGTAGGAGGGCGAAGAACGGTTTGGCCGCAGCCGCCGGGTCGTGCAGAAGAAGCGCGCCCTGCCCCAGGTAATTCAGGATCAGGCCAGGCAGGACGAAGAGATACCAGGCGAGGATGATGGGTTTGCGGCCGAAATGGCCGAGATCGGCGAACAGTGCTTCCACGCCGGAGAACGCCAGGACGACGCTGCCCAGTGTCGCGTAGCCCAGCCAGCCACGGCTGAACAGGAAGGCGACGGCGTAGCGGGGGTTGCACGCCTCCAGCACCGCAGGATTGTGTGCGATGCTGACGATGCCGGCCAGGCCGATCGCCACGAACCAGAGGAACATCACCGGACCGAAAAGGCGTCCCACCGCCTCGGTGCCGCGGCTCTGCACGAGGAACAGGAGAGAGAGGATGACGGTGGCGATCGGCAGGACATACGGCTTGAAGACGTTGGTGGCGACGTTGAGGCCTTCCACGGCGGACAGCACGGAGATCGACGGCGTGATCATGCCGTCTCCGTAGAGCAGGGCTGAGCCGAACAGCACCAGCAGCGTCAGGGCCGTGGGCGAGGCGAAGGGTTTGGGCGGGTCGTGCTGCTCGATGAGGCCGAGCATGGCCAGCGTGCCGCCTTCGCCGTCATGGTCCGCGCGCAGGACGAACATCGTGTATTTCACGCAGACAGCGAGCACGACGGACCAGAGTATGAGGGAGAGGATGCCGAGTATGGCGTTCGGGTCGTGCGCGAAGGCAGGCGTGTCGGAGAACACCTGCTGGACGGCGTAGAGCGGGCTGGTGCCGATATCGCCGAAGACGACGCCGAGTGCGCCCAGCATGAGGGTGGGCAGCTTTTTGGCGGGCATCGGCTTGGCTCCGGGCGTGGGGTACGAGGGGTAACGTGCGGAACGCGAGATAGAAAGCGCTTCTTTTTTGCAGGAAGCCGTCAAAACACCCGCTTCCCGCCGGCGGCTGGCATCGCGGGCCGCGTCTTTGCGACTCGGGTGCGCTGTGGCATTCTGGTCCAAAGCGGGAACGGAAGTGGATGGTGGCCGAGCAGGTTTTGATCGGGATCGGCGTGCTGGCAGCACTGGCAATGCTGGGGCTGCTGCTGCGGACGGGTATGCCGCGGCAGAACGACATGCAGGTGCTGCGGCTGCTGTGCGAACAGGGCCTGGCGGGCCAGCGTTCGGAAGCCGAGCAGATGCGCGCGGCACTGGTTGCGATGGAGCGTGCGGTGGGTGGCCGGCTGGACGGGCTGAATGCCGGCACGGAGCAGCGCCTGGGTGAACTGACGACCCGGCTGGCGCGTGACCATGGCGACAACCGCGCACTTCTGGAGGCCAAGCTGCGCGAGATGGCGGACAGCACGGCGCTGCGCCTCGGCGAGATCCAGCGCAGCGTCAACGAGCAGCTGACCGCCGCGGTGGAGCGGCAGATGACCACGAGCTTCGGCCGCGTGATCGAGCAGTTCACCGCCGTGCAGAAGAGCATGGCGGACGTGGCGGCGGTGACGGCGCAGATCGGCGACCTCAAGCGCGTGTTCTCCAACGTGAAGAGCCGCGGCGGCTGGGGCGAGACGCAGCTGAAGGCGCTGCTGGACGACCTGCTTCCGGAGGGCAGCGTGGTCTGCAACGCGCGGCTGCGCGAGCAGAGCGGCGAGGTTGTGGAGTTTGCCGTGCGCATGCCGATGCGCGGCGAGCAGCGGCCCTTGCTGGCCATCGACGCAAAATTCCCCATCAGCGATTACGAGCGGCTGCTCGATGCGTCCGAGATGGCCGACGCCGACGGCGAGCGCGCCGCCAGGCGGGCGCTGGAGGCGACGTTGCGGGCGGAGGCCGCCAAGATCGCCGGCAAGTATATCCTGCCGCCGGTGACGGTGGAGTTCGCGGTGATGTACCTGCCGACCGACGCGCTGTATGCTGAGGCGGCGCGTGTGCCCGGCCTGATCGATGAGCTGGGCCAACGCCTGCGGGTGATGGTGATGGGCCCGAGCCTGCTGCCGGCGCTGCTGCGCACCGTGCAACTGGGCTACGTGACGCTGGCGCTGGAGCAGAAGGCCGGGGAGATCGCCCAGCTTCTGGGCGCCACCAAGCGCGAGATGCTGACGATGGATTCCACGCTGGAGAAGCTGGCGAAGCACGCAGGCAACATGTCCAGTTCGATCGAGGAGGCGCGCAAGCGGACGCGTGTGGTGACGCGCAGGCTGAAGAGCCTGGAGATGCTGGAGGAGGAGAAGGCGGCTACGCTGCTGGCGTTCGAGGATGCGGAGGGGTAGGCAGGCAAGGCCTTCTTTTTTGAAAAAAAAAGCAAAAAACTTTTATCCGGCTGTCGCGGACTCATCAGGAAAAATCCGCGACAGCGGAGCAAAAGTTTTTTGCTTCTTTTTTCCAAAAAGAAGTGCTTGCTTTCTTTCTACCTTGAAAACGAGCCCACAGTTTGCAGCAGAAGACTTTCCTGGGCCACCCGATAGGCCTGTCCGTATTGTTCGGCACCGAAATGTGGGAACGGTTCTGCTACTACGGCAACAACGCCCTGGTGACGTATTACCTGGTGGATTTCCTCCTCGTGGGCGGCGAACCCGCGCAGGTGATCGGATACGGCGCCGTGAAGCGTTTTTTCGAAGGCCTGTACGGGCCGCTGGGCGCGCAGCCTCTGGCGGCACTGATCGTGGGGTCGTTCGGGTCCGCAACCTACCTTGGCGGGCTGGCCGGCGGTGCGATTGCGGACCGCTTCCTGGGGCAGAGCCGGGCGGTGTTGCTGGGTGCGGCGGTGATGGCGGGCGGCGAGTTCCTGCTGGCCGATCCGGCGTTGTTTTTCGTGGGCTTGCTGGTGTTCACGATCGGTGTCAGTTTTCTGAAGCCGAACATCGCGACACAGGTGGGCGGCCTGTACGCGGCCGGCGATACGCGGGTCGATCGTGCGTATTCGATCTTCTATATCGGCATCAACCTGGGAGCGTTGATCGCGCCGCTTGTGGTGGGGCGGCTGGGCCATGCACCTGCAGGGGCACCGCCGCGCTGGCAGTACGGGTTCGCCGTGTCCGGTGCGGGGATGCTGGTGGGTTTGCTGGTGTTCCTGGTGGGGCTGCGGTGGTTGCCGCCGGACGTGCGTGCGCGCCGGCGGCAAGCTGCTTCTGGCGAGGCGGCGGCCGCGCGCACCGGGTTGACAGGGCTGGAGCGGCGCACGGTGCTGGCGCTGTTTGCCGTCGCGTTCTGCAACATCTTTTTCTGGGCCTGCTACGGCCAGCAATACAGCGCGATCGCGCTGATGGCGGAGAACGACACGGACCTGTCGGTCTGGCTGTTCAGCTTCCATCCGGAGGACGTGCAGGCGTTCAACCCGTTTTTCATCTTCACCCTGACGCCGTTGGTGATCGCGTTCTGGGCCTGGCAATCAAGGCGGCGCGTGGAGCCGGCGCCGGTGACGAAGATGGCGATGGGCTGCGCGCTTACGGCCATGTGCTTCGGGTTGCTGATCGTGCCCGCGCTGTCGATCGATGCGGGGCGCAAGGCGAGCGTGTTGTGGCTGGTGGTGGCGCTGGCGTTGCAGACGCTGGGCGAGTTGTACCTGATGCCGGTGGCGCTCTCGTTGTTCAGCAAGGCGGCGCCGCCGCGCCTGGCCTCCGTGATGATGGCGGTGAACTATATGTCGCTGGCGGTCGGCTTCTATTTCGCCGGATATCTGACGAGTTTCTGGAGCGGCATGGCCAAGGCACCGTTCTTTGGGATGATCGCGGGGATCGCGCTGGCCACGTCCGTCGCTGTCCTGGCCCTCAGCCGGGTGCTGAACCCGATGCTGCGGGGGAGCGCTGCGGGCGTGTGAGGAAGAAAGCAAGGCCTTCTTTTTTGAAAAAAAGAAGCAAAAAACTTTTACTCCCTGTCGGCGGCTACCCGGATAAGTCCGCGACAGCGGAGTCAAAAGTCTTTTGCTTCTTTTCTTCAGAAAAGAAGGCTTCCTTCCTTACGCTGCCCGAGCCAGGTCCATCTGCGACCAGATCGCCGACAACGCGCCCACCAGGTGATCCACATCGGCGTCCGTATGCTTCGGCGAAGGCGTGATGCGCAGACGCTCCGTGCCACGCGCCACCGTTGGATAGTTGATCGGCTGCACGTACACGCCGTGCTGCTCCAGCAGCGTGTCGCTGATCAGCTTGCACAGCGCCGCATCGCCAACCATGACGGGCACGATGTGGCTGGGATTGTCGTAATGCGGCACGCCGGCGGCCGTCAGCTTGCCGCGCAGCAGGGCGACCAGGCGCTGTTGTTCGCGGCGTTCGGAGTCGCTGGCTTTCAGGTGCCGTATGCTGGCCAGCGCGCCTGCGGCGATGGCGGGCGGCAGAGCGGTGGTGAAGATGAAGCCGCTGGCGAAGCTTCGCACGTAGTCCACGAGGTTGGCGGAGCCGGTGATGTAGCCGCCGATCACGCCGTAGCCCTTGGCGAGCGTGCCTTCGATGACGTCCAGGCGGTGCATGATGCCTTCGCGCTCGGCGATGCCGCCGCCGCGCGGACCGTACAGTCCGACGGCATGCACCTCGTCCAGATAGGTGAGCGCGTTGTGCTTTTCGGCCACGTCGCAGATCTCGGCGATCGGCGCGATGTCGCCGTCCATCGAGTAGATGCTCTCGAACATCACCAGCTTCGGCAGCGTGGGGTCGAGGGCGGCGAGGCGGCGGTCCAGGTCCTCGGGGCTGTTATGGGCGAACACCTCGATGCGGGCGCGGGAGTGGCGTGCGCCTTCGATCATGGAGGCATGGTTCTTGGCGTCCGACAGCACCACGCAGCCGGCCAGGCGCGCGGCCAGCGTGCCGATCGCCGCCCAGTTGCTCATGTAGCCGGAGTTAAACAGCAGGGCGGCATCTTTGCCGTGCAGGTCGGCCAGCTCCTCTTCCAGAAGCACATGATAGTGGTTGGTGCCGGCGATGTTGCGCGTGCCGCCGGCGCCGGCGCCGCAATGGTCCAGCGCCTCGTGCATCGCCTCCAGGACGAGCCGGTTCTGGCCCATGCCGAGATAGTCGTTGCTGCACCATACCGTCACCTGGTCGCGCTCGGTGCCCATGCTGCCGGCGCGCTTGTGCATCACGCGCGGAAAGCTGCCAGGCTGGCGCTGCAGGTTGGCGAACACCCGGTAGTTGCCCTGGGTGCGCAGCGTGTCCAGCTCGGTCTTGAAGAAATCCTCGTAGTTCATGGCCAACCTATCTGTGCGGTTTCAGGGGAGGCGCGACGTGCAGGCGCCCGCGGGCGCGGCGTTGCGGATTCAGATGGGGTGGCTTTGGCGCGCAGCCACCAGCCCCAGAGTGCCGTGAACGGCAGCGGCAGCACAAGCAGCGCGTGTTCCAGCACCGCCAGGGCCAGCATGGTGACCAGGAACACCAGGCTGGCGAACCCGGCTGGCGCGAGGCCTGGCTGCCGCGCGCGGTGGACAAGCCACACGGTGACGAGCACGCCGCCGGCGAGCGAGACCGGCATCAGCCAGTTCATCCGACGGCGGGACATGAAGCTGAGCAGATAGGTGAGGTGCGCGGGCAGGAACGCCTCACCCAGGTTCAGCACGCCGAGATAGACGTTCAGCTTGGCGCTGAGCCGCATCCCCCACAGCACCATGAAGGTCCACAGCCCCACCTGGTTCGGCGTGCCCCAGCAGGCCCACAGCACGCCCACGCCGGTCGCCAGTATGGCAAGCTCGTGATGCAGGCAGGCTTCCACGGCCTGGCGGAACCGCCGCCAGCCTCGGGCGCCGGCGGAGCAGGCGGTGGTGCGCGGACCGGTCAGGAACCCCATGAAAAAGGCCATCTCGTGCCAGCCCCATACGAGCACGCCGTAGGTGAAGGCGGCGTAGGCGCCGGCAAGCGAGGCGTCGTGGCTGCTGCCGGCGAGGCGGTAGAGCGAGACGGCGGCGACGGCTGAGAAGGCGCTGAAGCTCCAGACGAACGTGCGTGGCGGTAGGTTGTTGAGGAACACGATCAGGCCGGTGGAGAACCACCAGACGAAAAGGCAGTATAGCGCAGGGGTTAGCGAAGCGGGCATTTAGAAAGCAAGGACTTCTTTTTTGCAAAAAAGAGGTAAAAAACTTTTGCTCCCCGCATCTGCAGCGTTCGTGCAACGCCCGGCAAAGCGACGCAGCGTCACCAGCGCAGGAACAAAAGTTTTTTGCTTCTTTTTTGCAAAAAAGAAGGCCTTGCTACCTTGTCTCACCACGAAGCCGCCAAACGAACCTGCCCAGGCAGCGCCGCACTGTGCACCGGCAGCAAATACATCCGGACGAAGGTCGCGCCGGCCGAAGCAGTCAAAGCCAGGTTCGCAAGCTTGCCCGCGATGCCGCCGCGCGCGCGCGCCGCCGCCTTGCGGACGGTGATGGCGCGCAGGCGCTCCAGCCCGCGCAGGAAGACGGGGTTGTCCAGGTCCAGCGTCACCGGGAACACCTGCTTGCAGATTTCCGTGGTGATGCGGAACACGGCCATGTCGTATTCCGTGGGGTCCACGCCCAATGCCGCGTGGAACGCCGGGCGGGCGTGGTCACGCACGTACATCGTGGCGAACACGGCGAGCTGGAAGAAGCGTATCCACAGGCGGTTGAAGCCGGTCAGCAATGTCGGGTCGGCGCGCATCAGCAGGGCGAAGGCTTCGCCATGGCGGAACTCGTCGCCGCACCATTGCTCGAACCACCCGAAGATCGGGTGGATCATCCTGTCGGGGTTGCGCTGCAGATGGCGGAAGATGGTGATGTAGCGGGCGTAGCCGATCTTCTCGGACAGATAGGTGGCGTAGAAGACGAATTTCGGGCGGAAATAGGTGTATTTCTTCGTCTTGGTCAGGAAGCTCAGATCGACGCCGACGTTGAAGTCCTTCAGCGTCTCGTTGATGAAGGCGGCGTGGCGGGCCTCGTCGCGCGCCATGAAGGCGAACAGGTCGTGTATGTCGCCGTCCGGTATGCGCTTCTTGATTTCCGCGTAGAGTACGCAGCCGGAGAACTCGGCGGTGACGGAGCTGACCAGGAACTCCAGGAACTCGCGCCGCAACTCCGGCGGCATGGCGGCAAAATCCTGCTTGAACACCGCGGTCTGCACGAAATGGTTGCGGTTGTGGTCGGCGCGCAATTCGGCGATGAGCGCGTCCCACTCGCTGCGCACCAGGCTCACGTCGATGCGGCCCATCGCCTCGAAATCGGTGGTGTAGAAGCGCGGGCTCAGAACCGTGTCCTGTTGTGCGTACAGTGTGGCGTCGTTCGGCGCCGCGCGGTTGGAGATCGCGTTCATGGGGTGCTCCTCGGCTGCAGGACCAGCTCCTCTGCGGGGATGAAACCCACTTCGTACAGGCTGGTGAGATCGAAGATGGCGGTGAGCTCCGTCCAGGCGCGGCGCAGCATGCCGGCGCGGATCACGGTGGCCTGCGTGCGGAAACGCCGCGTCTCGCCGAACTGCAGGCGGTGGGGCAGGCCATGCACAAGCACGCGGTCGCCTGGGCGAATGGCGATGCCGTCCGGCACGGCGTAGGCGTGGAAGCTGTCCAGGCTGCGCTCCAGATCCACGTCGCAGGCGACCGTCAGGGTGGCGGCCATCTAGCTGGCACCTGCGGTCTGCGCGCGCGGCGGCACCGCCGGGAACGCGCGCGCGTCCTGGCGGCGGCAGTCAGCCGCCGGCTTGTAGCCCTCGCGCCGCCACCGGATCGGCGCGGCGAAAAAGCCCCGGCCCGCGCCAACGGTGAGCCGGGCCACGTCGAGACGCGCAGGGAGAGAGCCGTATCGGGG
>CAXUOA010000068.1:0-11276 GCA_964252625.1 uncultured Acetobacteraceae bacterium
GGAGTCAAAAGTTTTTTGCTTCTTTTTTTCAAAAAAGAAGGCCTTCCTTCCTTTCCTGGACATCCCCCATGCAAGAACCCGTAGCCTTCCTGGACCTGAAAGCGCAGCAACGCCGGATAGAACCGGCCCTGCGCGCCCGCCTGGAAGCCGTCCTGGCCCACTGCCAGTTCGTGCTAGGCCCGGAAGTCGCCGAACTGGAGCAGCGCCTGGCCGCTTACGCCGGCGCCGCGCATTGCGTGAGCGTCAGCTCCGGCACGGACGCGTTGCAGATCGCCATGATGGCCGAGGGGATCGGCCGCGGCCATGCCGTGTTCCTGCCGGCCTTCACCTACACCGCCACCGCCGAGGTGCCGCTGGTACTGGGCGCCACGCCGGTGTTCGTGGATGTAGATGCCCGGACGTTCCAGATCGATGTCGCGGATTTGCGGCGGCGCGTAGCCTCGGTGAAGGCCGAGGGCGTGCTGCGGCCGCGGGCGGTGATCGGCGTGGACCTGTTCGGCCAGCCGGCGCCCTGGCCGGAGCTGCGGGCGGTGGCGGCCGAGGAGAGCCTGTTCCTGCTGGACGATTGCGCGCAGAGCTTCGGCGCCAGCCTGGCCGGGCGGAAGCTGGGACGGGAGGCGGATGCCACCGCGATCAGCTTCTTCCCAAGCAAGCCGCTGGGCGCCTACGGGGATGGCGGCGCGCTTCTGACCGATTCGGCCGAGCGGGCGGCGCTGTACTGCAGCCTGCGCACGCATGGCGAGGGCACCACGCGCTACGAGGTGCTGCGCACCGGCATGAACGGCCGGCTGGACACGCTGCAGGCGGCGGTGCTGCTGGCCAAGCTGGACGTGTTCGAGGCGGAGCTGGCAGCGCGCGAGCGCATCGCCGGTGTGTACGATGCGGCGCTTGGCCGCCGTCTGGCGACACCGGCGCGGGTGCCCGGCAGCACGAGCGCCTGGGCGATCTATGCCATCCTGCTGGCGGACGCGGCTGCGCGTGACGCGGTGCAGGCTGCGTTGCGGGCGGACGGCATACCGTCGGCCATCTACTATCCGCGGCCGCTGCACCACCAGCCGGCCTACGCCCCGCACCATCGCGGCAACGCCCTGCCCGTCTCCGAGGACCTGGCCACGCGCATCCTGGCCCTGCCGATCCACCCCGACCTGACGCAGGCCCAGGCCGCGCGCGTGGCCGACGCGGTTGTGCGGGCAACCTGACCGGGTGCTGGCCTGTTCAGGCTGGTCTGAACAGGGAGAGCGGAGATGTCGGAGATCACCAAGGGCGGCGAGAAGCCGGAGACGGCAAGCGACGACCTGACCCAGGACGCTACGGGCACCAAGCACGGCGTGCCCGGCGGGGCCACCAGCGAGGACAGCCCTGGCGGCTATGGCGGCACGGACCGCCTGGCCAGCGAGACGGCGGTGCATCCGGAAGGCGGCAAGGACCAGGCGAAGGATATCTGAGCAAGGCGCCAAGCGTGGGAGGGAACGGGTTCTCCCTCTTCATTTCCGGCGGAAAACTCTTCTTTGCAACGAGAAGCTTGCCGTGCTGATTACGCCGACAAGACCATTTCGCCGCAAAGAGTTCAAGAATGCCGCTGTTCACCAAGGCTGACCGGTCAGCCCTCTATATTCATGTGCCCAAGACAGGGGGCACCTCGGTAGAGAACTTCTTTTTGTCAAACGGGTTTGCCGCAGAATATCTGGATACAGGCGGCGGTAAGTCTATCAACCACTACCGCCGCTGTCCGCCCCAGCACATGCACGCCGAGCAGCTGCAGCTCATTCTGAGGCCGTTGCGATGCAACTACATTTTTGCAACCGTACGTGAGCCGAAAGCCCGGATCATTTCCGAATACCGCATGCGCGCGCGCGGGAGAGCCGAATTTCCGAGCCTGCCGAGTTGGCTGGATCAGGCTTTCAAACGATATTCCGAGGATACATTCGTATTTGAAAACCACCTGCGTCCTCAGTCGCAGTTCATCATCCCGGGCTGCGACGTCTTCAGGCAAGAGGATGGTTTCGGACCTGCCCTGATCGAGCGCATCGAAAGCCAGGTCCAGGTCAAGCTGGAATACCGGAGCTTGCCTCACAATAAGCCTGACATGCAGGTGCTTGTGCCACCTGAAGACATATTCGCCGTCAGCAAGCGCATTCGTGATTTCTATTGGCAGGACTACGCCGCGTTCTACCCCGAACACACCGGGTGATCTGGTCCTCTACGACGTACGTAAGCCTGTCGATGACAACCGCCTGCTGCCCTTTATTCTCCGGAGTCGGCCTGGCCGGCAAAAAAGCGGCGCGGGTTCTCCACGAGGATGGCGTCCAAATCCGCCTGCGCCACGCCCATCGCCACCAACTGCGGAAAAATCCGTTCGAACAGGTGCGTCATCGTCCAGTTCGGCACGATCTTGGCGATGTCCTCCGCACTCCCCACGCCCGGGATGTTGCCGAGCCAGCAACTCACCTTGTCCTGGCTCACCATCATTTGGTCGCGGTAGCCGGCGTCGATCATCTGCTTGAGGTTGCGCATGCGGTTTTCGTCGCTGTTGAACACCTCTAGCCCGAAGCGGTCGAAACCCACATAGGCGCCACGCGCGGCAAGTGACGCCTGGTATGGATGGTCGTCGCGGCCGTCGCAATGGCCCACCAGCAGGCGGTGCGCCGCCACGCCCTCGCCGGTGACGATGTCGATCTGATCGTGTCCGCAGCTGCAGTTTTCCGTATGCGAGATCAGCGGCACACCGGTGGCGCGGGCGGCGCGCGTGGCGGCCGTCAGCACGCGGCGCTCGTACTCGGACACGGCGCCATCGCCGGTGGCAATCTTGATCAGCCCGGCCTTGATGCCCGTCGACCCGATGCCGTCCTCGATCTCGCGTATGTAGATCTCCTCGATGGCTGAGATCTCGAGGTGACGGAACGTGTAGGGGATGCCGAACGCCTCGGTGTACACGCCCGTGGTGCAGATCAGCGTGATGCCGCTGCGCTGGCTGACCTCCGCCACGAATTCCACGTCGCGTCCCAGATCGGCGGGGCAAGGATCGATGACGGTGCGCACCCCGTAGGCGCGCAACCGCTGAAAGGAATCGACCACGCGGGAGACGGCGTCGGCGCGCCGGAACGGCGGCAGGCGGGTGTCCATGAACCAGCCGGGATAGCCGGCCAGCACGTGTTCGTGCACCAAAGTGCGGCCGAGCTTGTCGGGCGTGATGGTGCCGGCGGTGGTGTTGATCTGCATCGGGTCAGCGTCTTCTTTCCAGCTGGCGAAGGCAAGCAAGGCCTTCTTTTGTGAAAAAAGAAGCAAAAAACTTCTGCTGCCCCGCTGCTTAGCTGCTTCGGCGTGTCCTGGAGAAATGCGGCTGGTGGATGGCCGGCGGGCATCGAGGCCTGATCGGGCTTACAAAGACGGCGGTCGGCAAGCCGCCGCAGCCTTTGGCGCGGGCCACCCTGCGGCGCTTGCCAGCCGCCACGGAAGAGGTGTCAATGTGGCATAAACGGGAAAACCGTATCGGGTCAGCTCCGTTATGGTTGCCAAGCAACACCTGCCGGTGCGACTCTCCGGAAAGGCCCGAGTCCACCCCCAGCGGAGAACACAATGTCCAAGGCCCCGGCGAAGACCACGACGGCACCCAAGAAGACGGCCAAGCCCGAGGCAGAAGCCGAAACCCCGAAGGTGAAAGCCAAAACCACGAAGGCCGCCGAGACAAAGGCAGAGGCACCGCCGAAGGGCGCCAAGATCGCCAAGCCGAAGGATGGCGCCAAGCCGAACGCCCTGCAGCAGCCGCTTCAGCCCTCCGCCGAACTGGCCGCCGTAGTTGGCGAAGGCAAGATGGCCCGCGGCGAAGTGGTCAGCAAAGTGTGGGTCTACATCAAGGCCCACAAGCTGCAGAACCCCGACGACGGCCGCGAGATACTGGCAGACGACAAGCTGCAGAAGGTGTTCGGCAAGCCAAAGGTGACGATGTTCGAAATGAACAAGTTTCTGGCTCAGCACCTAAGCTAAAAGGCAAGAAGCCCAGATCACTCCCTGTCGGGTGCCGGCCCAGCCAGCACGCGACAGCGGAGTCAAAAGTCTTTTGCTTCTTTTCTTCAGAAAAGAACGCCTTTCTTACTCGTGCACCATATCCAGATCCGCAAACCGCGTGAACTCGCCTTCAAAGAACAGGTCAACCTTTCCGGTAGGCCCATGCCGCTGCTTCTCCAGCAGCAACTCCGCCTTGTTATGCACCAGCTCCATGTCGCGCTGCCACTTCTCCAGCGCGTTCTGAAACTTCTCCTCGTTGTCGAACGCCATCTGCTTCGGCGCCCGCTGCTGCAAATAATACTCGTCCCGATACACAAACATCACCGCGTCCGCGTCCTGCTCGATCGAGCCTGACTCGCGCAGATCGGAAAGCTGCGGCCGCTTGTCCTCGCGGCTCTCTACCGCACGGCTGAGCTGGCTCAGCGCCATCACCGGCACGCGCAGTTCCTTCGCCAGCGCCTTCAGCCCCTGCGTGATCATGCTGATTTCCAGCACCCGGCTCTCGCTCTTCACCCCCGCCGAGGGCCGCATCAGCTGCAGGTAATCGATCACGATCAGCCCCAGCCCGCGCGTGCGCTGCAGGCGACGGCACCGCGTGCGCAAGGCGGACAGCGTGATCGCCGGCGTGTCGTCGATATACAGCGGCAGATGCTGCAACTTCTTCGAAACCAACACGAACTTGGCGAAATCGCGCTCGCCTATCTCGCCGCGCCGTATCCGGTCGCTGGACACGCGCGACTCCTCAGACAGCAACCGGTTAGCCAACTGCTCGGCGCTCATTTCCAGCGAGAAGATCACCACCGAGTTCTTCGGCATCGCCTCCGAATCGGTCGCACGCGCATTGGCCAGCATGCTTTCCGCCGCGCCAAACGCGATCTTCGTCGCCAGCGCCGTCTTGCCCATGCCCGGACGGCCGGCGAGGATCAGCAGGTCCGAGGGATGCAACCCGCCGGTCTTCTTGTCCAGGTCCCGCAGCCCGGTGGAAAGCCCGCTGACGTGACCGGCCTGCTTGAACGCCAGCTCCGCGCTGTGGATCGCCTGGGTCAGCGCCGCGCTGAACACCAGCATCTTGGTGTCCGCCGTGCCGTGCGTCGCCAGGTCGAACAGGGACTGCTCGGCCAGCTCGATCTGCTTGGGGCCGTCCATATCGGGCTCCGGCGAGAACGCCTGGTTCACCACCGTCTCGCCGATGTCGATCAGCTGGCGGCGTATCCACGAATTATAAATCGCCTGCCCGTAGTCGCGCGCGTTGATGATACCCACCATCGCGGTCAGCAGCTGCGCCAGGTAGGCGGTGCCGCCCACCTCGTCGAGCACCCCGTTATGCTCGAACTCGGCACGCATCGTCACCGGATCGGCGATCTGGCTCGCTTCTATCCTGCGCGAGACCGACTGGTAGATGCGCGCATGCACCGGATCGGCGAAATGGTCGGCGGTGAGGAACTCGCTGACCCGGTCATACGCGCGGTTGTTGGACAGCAGCGCCCCCAGCAGAGCCTGCTCGGCCGCCAGGTTGGAGGGCGGCAGGCGTTGCGAGAGGCCGAGCAGGGGGGAATCGATATTCGTCATCGCGCGATGTAATAGCGCACCCGGCGAGGCTTGGCAGCGTTCTCGCCTGTGGGCTTCTGTGGAACCTGGGGGCGCTTTCTTATGACCGAAGCATTACAGCAGCTTGCCACATCGGATCTGGCGACCGTGCCGCTGGACACCGCGGCGCGCGCCGAGCTGCAGGACGCCTTGCACCGGCTGGACCGCAGCCGCGGCCTGATCGTGCGCATGGCGGACCTGGTGGGCGGCGCCGTCAACATGGCCAGCCGCATGGGCCTGGCGCGCCTCGGCATGAGCCGCGCGCTGCAATCCCGCTTCAGCTTCGTGGCCGAGGCCGCCCTGGAGCGCGCCTACGACGTGGCCATACTCGGCCTGACGCAGGTCCGGTCCGCGCCGCGCCGCCAGGCCGCGCTGACCCGCGCCGCGGTGATCGCCTCCGGCGCGCTCAGCGGCTTCACCGGCCTCGTGGGCTTCGTACCAGACGCCACCTTCACCACGCTCACCATCATGCGCGAAATTGCCCGCGCCGCCCTGGCCGAAGGCGAGGACCTCTCCAGCGAGGAGGCCCGCCGCGCCTGCCTGGAAGTGTTCGCCTTCCGCAGCGAAGCCGACCAGGACGAGTCCGAGCTAGGCTACTTCTCCGCCCGCCTCGTCTTCCAGGGCCGCCCGTTCACCCTGCTGATCTCGGAAGTCGCCGCCCGCTACGGCGTCGTCCTAGGCGAGAAATTCAGCCTCCAGGCCGTCCCCATCGCCGGCGCCATCGCCGGCGCCTCGCTGAACGCCGCCTTCCTGGACCACTACCGCAACCTCGCCGCCGCCCATTTCACCATACGGCGGCTGGAGCGCCAGCACGGTCGCACGATCGTGCGCGAAGCCGCCGAGCGCCTGAAAAACCCCGCCCGCGACGCCTCGTTCACAGAATCATGAGCGAAACCCTGCCCGAAGACGACGACCTCACGCCAAAGCCGCAGTCGCAGGACTCCCAGCCCGGCAGCGAAGCGGCAATGGACCCGCGGCCACAGTCGCAGATGACACACTACCGCAGCGCCGGCCGCCTCACCGGTCGCATCGCCCTGATCAGCGGCGGCGACTCCGGCATCGGCCGCGCCGTCGCCATCGGCTTCGCGAAAGAAGGCGCCGACGTCGCCATCACCTGGCTGAACGAATACGACGATGCCGCCGAGACCGTCCGGCTGATCGAGGCCGAAGGCCAGCGCGCCCTCAGCATCCCCGGTGACATCGGCAACCCCGATTTTGCCCCGCACCTGGTCCGCCAGGTCATCGCCGAGTTCAACCGCATCGACATCCTGGTCAACAACGCCGCCGAGCAGCACCTCTGCGAGAACTTCGAGGATATCGACGACGCCCAGGTAGAGCGCACCTTCCGCACCAACATCCTGGGCCAGTTCTGGCTGACCAAGGCCGCCCTGCCCCACATGGGCGAAGGCAGCACCATCATAAACTCCACCTCGGTCACCGCCTACAAAGGCGCCCCCACCCAGGTGGACTACGCCGCCACCAAAGGCGCCATCGTGGCCTTCACCCGCAGCCTCGCCATGCAACTCGTCAAACGCAAGATACGCGTGAACGCAGTCGCCCCCGGCCCCGTCTGGACGCCGCTGATCCCCGCCAGCTACCCCGCCGACAAGACCGCGGAGCACGGAAACGCCGTGCCTATGGAGCGTCCCGGCCAGCCCGACGAGATCGCCCCCAGCTACATCTTCCTGGCCTCTGCCGACGCGTCCTACATGACCGGCCAGGTGCTGCACCCCAACGGAGGCTCAGTGATAAACGGATGATACACGCCCAGGCTTTCCCCGAACCCGTGCTCCCGCCGCAGCCGCCCAACCCGCCGTCTCCGCCTATGCCAGACGCGGACGTGCCCCCGCTGGACATTCAGCTACCGCCTTTGCAGGAGCCGGTGCCGGCGGTTTAGGCAAGGCAAGGCCTTCTTTTCTGAAGAAAAGAAGCAAAAGACTCTTGACCGGCTGTCGCGGACTCACCGCGGAGTTTCGGCAAGCCACCGACATAAAGCAGCCGATTTTGCAAGCCGGACGAGTTTGTAAGTGGACATGGTGCCGCCGTCGTGTTGAAGGCTAGACAGCTCAAAAAAGCTTTGAAGAGCGCCCTCATGCGGCTTGCCTCCCTACTTCTATTGCTATCGCTTGTCGCGTGCGACGTCCGGACTAAAGTAGACGGAAATGGGCTGGTCCCATTCGCTCCCGTTATCAACGGCCGCGGCGACTATACTGCATCTGCTATTATAGCTCCGAGCTGCCCACTGCCCGTGGCATGTCCAGTTCGAGGAATTGTGTCGACAAGTGGCAGCTTTGGATCGTCTAGCGCTCTTGCATTTGATGCCGACACCAACACACTTTCTTCGGTCTCCTGGGGCCGACCCTGGGGCACCTTTCCCAGCAGTCCACCTGAGCTGACGCCCAAGGTGAGGGTCACAACGGTCACGCTTTCGGAAAGGAACCGGGTTGTTAGATTAGCAAATCTTCTATGGGCACCAGGTCGCCCATTGGCGCGGCCACGAGATATTGGCGATCTTTTCAGCGATATCACATTATACGAGGACAAAATCGCCAAGCGACTTGATGGCTTCGGAGCAGCCAGCAAGCTGAATGGAGTGCTTGCGCAGATCGCACAAGCGCATGGAGTTTAGGCTTTCCCGCTGCTGTGCGACCATCTCGGACGCTTCTGCCTTTGCACGGGTATTGCGGAAGCGACAATCAGGCAGCCTCAGCTGAATGCACGTATCGCGCTGTCTATAAATGTCCGCAGCTTGGGCGTCTGCCTCCGGTCCGCGGTGTAAAGCAGGTGCATCGGACGCGACGGCGCGGTGAAGTCGACCAGGATCCGCACCAGCTGCCCCGAGTGCAGGGCGTCCCGCAGCACGTCTTCCGGACCCATGACGATGCCGTAGCCGTCGATCGCCGCCGCCATCAACGCCCTGCTGTCGTTGGCTTGTAGCCGGCTGCGGACGCGAACCGTGTGCCTAGTGCCGTTCCTGACGAAATACCATTCCTCTTCTGCGGGGCGCGACCAGTAGGCGTATCCAAGGCACTCGTGATCGATCAGGTCTTCCGGTTCGGCTGGTGTTCCGCGTGCGCGCAGGTACGCGGGCGAAGCGCACGCGGCCAGGCGATACGGCGACAAGGCGCGCGCGATCAGGCCTGACTCGTTGAGCAGGCCGATACGGAACACGATCTCATGGCCTTCCTCGACGAGGTCGACGAAGCGGTCGGTCAGCGTGAGGTCGACCGCCACCTCGGGATGGTCGCGCAAGTAGCGCGTCACCAGCGGCATGAGGCTGTGAGCGCCGAACGTCACCGGCGCGCTGATCCTGAGCCGTCCACGCGGAACGGCTCGCCTCTCCTGTGCCAGGGCGTCGGCCGCGTCTGCTTCTGCCAGGACGATCTTGCAACGCTCATAATAGGTCCTCCCGACCTCGGTCAGGCTTTGGCGACGCGTGGTTCGATTGAGCAGACGTGAGCCGAGGCGATCTTCCAGGAACGTCACGTGCTTGGCGACCATCTGCGGCGACAGCCCAAGCTGCACAGCCGCCGCGGCGAACGACCCGGCGTCAGCCGCGGTCACGAAAGCCGCCATGCTGGCTAGTCGATCCATATTCCCAACCCCTGGTGGTGAGTCTCGGTTCGACGCTGATTTATTTTCATCTAGGGAGGAACTAGGTATGGCGATACACCACCTGGACCTGACAATCTGGCGACCCTGTACGAAGTCGCCGCACCCGGCTGCTGGAGCGGAACGAGTGTCCAAAGCCTCCTCGCGCCATCCGGCAGGTCCTCATCAGCTTCGAGGGATACAAACTTGAACGTTATCGAACTCTCCGGCCCCAGCCTGGACGCTCTGCGCCCGGCGTCTCGTGACGTGCCTCGTCCCGGCAGCGGTGAAGTGCTGGTCAGGCTACGAGCCGCTTCCTTGAACTTCCTGGACATCGCCGTCGCGACTGGAACCTATCCAGGCCCGACGTTTCCCATGGTGCCGGTAGCCGACGGCGCGGGAGAGGTCGCAGCCCTTGGCGAAGGCGTGGGGCACTGGACCGTCGGGGATCGCGTCATGCCGCACTTCCTCCCGGACTGGCAGGACGGCCTGCTCACGCCGTCGGCTCTCGCTGCGCGGCGCGGCGTGACACGTCCGGGAAGTCTGGCCGAATACGTCGCCGTACCTGCTGTATCCCTGGTGGCCATTCCGGACCACCTGAGCTTTGTGCAGGCGGCGACACTGCCGGTGGCCGCCACCACGGCCTGGCGCGCTGTTCGTTCGGCCGCGATAGGGCCGCACGCCACGGTCCTTTTACTCGGCACCGGCGGCGTGTCCATTTTTGCACTCCAGTTTGCCAAGGCGCATGGCGCCCAGGTCATCATAACCTCATCCTCGGACGAGAAGCTGACCCGAGCTCGGGAGCTCGGCGCCGACTGCACCATCAACTACCGCAAGACGCCGGATTGGGCTGCCGAGGCCCTGCGGTTGACGGCTGGCCGCGGGGCCGACCTGGTGCTCGAAACCGGAGGGGCGGAGACGTTCGCGCAATCGGTGAGTGCTGCGGCAATGGCCGGAACGGTGTTCGTGATCGGCTTCCTGACCGGCACGAAACCCACTTTCGACGTCGTTCCGGTGATGGAAAAGGAGGTGCGCATCCTGGGCAACCACACCGGCCCGGTTGCCGCGCTGCGTGCCGCATCCGCCGCCATCGCTGCGCATCAACTCGTACCGGTGGTCGATCAGGTGTTCGATATGGGCGATGCTGCGGCAGCCTATGCGCATCTTGCTGAAGGCAGAAACCATTTCGGCAAAATCGCCATCAATATCGGGGATTAGACAACAGGCTCTGGTCGCACGCGGCCAGGCTCGGCGCTGCCCTGCATGCAAGCTTTGCCTGGATCACGCCCGAAAGCGGAAATTCCGCTCCGGTCAGCTTGCGCAGGTATGGTGGACAGCGGACATAAACCGATGGGTCACAGGAAGCTGTCGCAGCGTCCCGGCTATGCCTGTTGTCCCAACAGATTGCTTAACTTGAAGACGAATTCTGCAAACGCACGAGAGAACGATGACTGAGAAAGCGCCTACAATCGTCAACATGCACACAGCGCCGGAAAGCGCGGCCGACGTGCCGGCCGCCTGGATGCATTTTCGGCGCGAGTTGACGCCTGCAATGGAGGCGGCGGGGCCGGGCCGTTTCGGCATGGGCCGTCTCGGGATGAACGCCAGGCGTGTGCCTCCGGGCCATAGCGCGTGCCCGGCGCACACGCATCTTATGGCCGACGAGATATTCCTCGTGCTCGAAGGGCAAGGCCTGCTCCGCTACGGCGATCGCGTGTACGAGATCGGCCCTGGCGACTGCATTTCCTGTCCGTCCGACACGGGGATCGCCCATCAGATCGCCAACCCCGCGACCCCGGACGACACGGGCGACCTGATCTATCTCGCGATCGGCGCCGAGCCGCCCGGGGATGTCTGCACCTACCCGGACAACGGTCAGATCGTTATCGATGCCCTCGATCGTCGGGGATTCCTGCGCGAAGCCGGTTACTACGAGGGGCAGCCACAACCTACGCCACTTCTGACGCACGGCCGCGACGCACCGGTCTGATCGAGCGCGCGGGATCGTTGCGCTGGACGGCAAACACAGCCGCTCCCAATGCTGCCTAGACCGCGACAAAACCCAACCGTCCCGACTACCGAACCTGCCGTCC
>CAXUOA010000069.1:0-11180 GCA_964252625.1 uncultured Acetobacteraceae bacterium
CTCGTCGCGCGCGCGCCCGACGTATCGCCCAGCGAGAGCTGGGCCGCCGCCCGTATCGTCAGCGTGTCCGCCTGGCCGCCCGGCGGCGCGGTCTCCGCGGTGAAATCGTGCAGGGCATCGGTGAAATGCCGCTGTTGCAGGTAGGCCTGGCCGAGCGGCAGGACGATCGCGGCAGGGCTGTAGCCCTTGGCACGTGCGCGGCGCAGTTCCAGCTCGGCGGCTTCCGGGTTGCCGAGTGCCAGGTCGACCTTGCCGAGCAGGAAGGCAGCTTCCGGACTGTCCGGATGCCGCGCGATCGCCTGGCGCAAATATTGTTCCGCGCCCGCCATGTTGGATTGCGCCATCAGCTTCTTCGCCGCCAGTATCGGATCGCGATGAGCGAGCGCGTAGTAGCCTGCCCCTGCAGCCGCCAGTGCGAGCACGGGCAAACCGATCGTCAGAGCCTTGCGCATGGAAGATGCCTTCCTGGGTGGAACGTTTCGCTGCATGTAGCGCAGCACGGGCAGGTGTTGAACTGCCTGCCGCTCCTTCTAGGCAGGTTGCGGCACATCGGCAACGTTTCGCGCAATTGTTGCATTGTATCGGGCGTCGCGCTCTAAGGACGCGAAACTATGAAGGCTCCGGCTAAATAAAAACCCTTGCCCGGGAACAGGCGTGGTTTTAGATACGCTCCGTAACGGTTTGACCGTTGTAGCGCGCAACTTGGCCCATTGGGGGCCACCTTGTCGCGTGTGGCAAAAGGCGTGTAGCTCAATGGCAGAGCGCTGCTTCTACTCAGCAGAGGTTGGGGGTTCGATCCCTTCCGCGCCTACCAGCCTGATCCTCCGGCTTGCCGCCGTGGCAGCCGCCCAGATCATCTTCTGCTCCCCTGGCTTGGCCGCGTCCCCGCCCACGCCGCCCGTCGTCAGCGAGACGGACCCTTCCGGCCAGTACGTGATCGGGCCAGGCGACGTACTTTCCATATTCGTCTATCAGGCACCGCCGCTCTCCGTGACCGACCTTCCGGTCCGCCCCGACGGACGCATCTCCGTTCCCCTGGTGCCCGATGTGGTCGCCGCAGGCAGGACGCCGACCGAGCTGGGCCACGACATCGCCGAGAGCCTGAAGAAATACGTCAACGATCCTAACGTGACCGTCATGGTTCACAGCTTCCAGGGCCCGGCCGACCGGCAGGTGCGCGTCATCGGCGAGGCCACCGATCCGCAGGCGATACCATACCGTGAGAACATGAGCCTGCTCGACGTAATGATCGCGACCAAGGGCCTGACCAAATTCGCCGCCGGCAACCGTGCCATCATCGTACGCAAGGATGGCGGGAGCGAGAAGCGCATACACGTGCATCTGTCGGATCTGATAAAGGACGGCGACATCAGCCAGAACGTCATGATGCGGCCAGGCGACACGCTCATCATTCCGCAAAGCTTCTTCTGAAATGCGGGCAGGCAGGCCGTTCTGTTTCGAAAAACGGGACAGGAAAACTTCCCGCCGTCGGATGCCTGCCGGGCTGGCATCAAACGATATCGAAACGTGGATCGTCTTCGCTGAATTTTAGCCGACACCGTTTAAGGCAGGCATATGGACACCCTTCCAGATCTCATCTCCCGCTACGGCGCGCTCGCCTGGCGCCGCCGCTGGTGGGGCGTCGCCGCAGCCTGGCTGTTGTGCATCGCCGGCTGGATCGGTGTCGCCACGCTGCCCAACCAGTACGAGGCCAGTGCGCGCGTCTACATCGATGCGGACGCGGTACTGACGCCGCTGCTGCGCGGCATCGCCGCAGACAGTTCCATGAGCGACCAGATCGACCTGCTGCAGCACATGCTGCTGTCGCGTCCGAACCTGGAGAAGATCATCGCCAAGACGGACCTCCAGCTCGACACCAAGACGGCCACCGACCTCGAGCAGATGGTCAACCGCCTCGGCACCACCATCAAGGTGAATGCCCAGACGCGCAACATCTTCTCGATCGCCTTCCGCAATCCGGACCGCCAGCTCGCCTATGACGTGGTGCAGGCGGTACTGGCCAGCTACATCGAAAACCGCGCCGGCGACAACCGCGACGACATGGAAAAGGCCAGCGCGTTTCTGGACGAGCAGATCGCCAGCTACGAGAAGCAGCTGACGGCAGCCGAGCGCGCGCGTGCGGATTTTCGCAGGCAATATGTGGACGTGCTGCCCGGCGACGGCGGCGTGAACCGGCTGGAGCAGGCCAAGGCGCAGGTGACCGCGCTGGGCGGTCAGCTGATCGACGCGAAATCGCACGGCGCGCTGCTCGCCAAGCAGCTCGCCACGACGGCGCCCACGGTGACGACGGAGGCGGCAAGCAATGGCGGCGTGGAACCGCATGGCGAGCTGCGCGCCGCCGAAGCCCGCCTGCGCGAACTGCAGCAGGTCTATACCGACGCCTATCCCGAAGTGGTGACGCAGAAACGCACGGTGGAGAAACTGCGCAAATCCGACGGCGGGAGCGGCACGCCTCTGGTCGGCGGCAGGTCGATCTCGAACCCGATCTACGAGCAGCTCACCCTGAAGAACGTGGAGAACCAGGCGCTCATAGAAAGCCTGAAGCGGCAGTTCGAGGACGCGACGGCGGAGCGCAACAGGCTGCAGACGATTGCGCAGAACGTGCCGGGGCTGGAAGCCAAGTATGTCGACCTGAACCGCGACTATGACGTGCTGCGCAAGAACTACGACGAGCTGCTTGCCAGGCGCGAAGGCATGCGCATCGCAACCGCCGCCCAGGTGCGCGCGAGCAACGTGAAGATGGTGATCATCGACCCACCCCAGGTGCCGCAACGTCCGGTCGCACCTGCCCGGGTCATGCTATCCATAGGCGTGCTGATGGCCGGCCTGGCCGCGGGTGTGGGAGTGGTCGGCGCCATGTTGACGCTGGACCAGTCCTTCCACAGCATCATCGACCTACGCGCCATGGGCCGCCCGGTGATCGGCGCCATCTCGCTGGCGGCGCTGCCGCCCACCGTCGCCATGCGCCTGCGACATGCCGCGGTGTTTGGCTCGGCCATCGGCCTGCTTGTCGTCGTGCTCGGCGGCGTGCTGCTGCACTATACGCAGCGTATCTGAGATGGACCTGCACGTTCCCCAGACTATCGAAGGACCGCCGCCGCGCACGCTGGCCGACATGGCACGCGCCGGTCTGATCATCGAGTCAGAAGGTCGCACCCGCCTCGGTGACGAGTTCCGCATCGCCGCCAGCCGCCTGCACACCGTGGTGAAGGGCTCCATCGCTGCGGGCGAGCGCTGCGGCAACATGGTGCTGGTCACCAGCACGCGCCCCGCCGAGGGCAAGAGCTTCGCCGCGCTCAACATGGCCGCTTCGCTGGCGCGCACCGGCTCGCGTTCCGTCCTGCTGGTCGATGCGGACGCCAAGGTGCGCTGCCTGTCCGAACTGGTCGGCCTGGCTGGCGCGCCCGGCCTGCTGGACCTGGCGGCCGATGACGGCCTGCAGCCGGAGCGCATGGTGGTGGCAACGCCGGTGCCCGGCCTGTTCATCCTGCCGCTCGGCGACACTCTGGCGGGGCTGGAGCCGGGCGAGCGCAGCCAGCCGCTGCCAAGTGCGGCCGAGCAGCTTGCACGGCGCTTCGCCAGCTCCACCGTGGTGATCGACACCGGCCCGCTGCTTGCCACGTCGGACCCCAGCGTGCTCGCACCGACGGCGTCACAGATCATGATGGTCGTGGAAGCCGGACGCACGCAGCGCAACGAGCTGGAAGCGGCGCTCGAAATGATCAAGGCCTGCCCGAAAGTGGTGTTGCTTCTCAACAAGCAGGCCGGCCGCAACAGGTCCTCGTTCGGAGCCTACAGCTATACGGGCGAGTACTACGCCAAACCGAACGCGCCGCCGCCGCAGCGGCCGGATTAGCGGGCGCGCGTTGTGGCCGGTCAGAAAGCAAGCAGGTCTTTCCTGAGAAAGGGGATCGAACGGTCGTCTACGTGGTCGCGGGCTTGCCGGCGGCTTTGCGGCCGCGGGAGCAAAACCCCCCTGATTTTCTTTTGCAAGAAGGAAGGCCTTGCTCTGCTGCTGGCCTTTGCCGCCGCCCAGGCGAAGGCCCAGGAAGCCGACACCCCCGCTCCGCCACCCGCAACCGATGCCGCCCTACCGCGCACCGGCGTGGACTCCTCGATGTCCGACCTGCGCGAGCACTTGCTCAACGCCTATGGGGATACGCCGCCCGCCGACCCAGGCGTCGCTGCGCCCAATTTGCAGATCACCGGCCAGTTCGGCGCATCGGAGGAATACACCGACAATGCCGGCGCGGTTGCCGGTTCCGGTGCGCGGGCTGCCGGGGGCGACTTCATCACCGCCTTCCAGCCCGGCATCGTCATCACCGACACCTCGCAGCGCCTCACGGTGAATATCAACTACCACCCGATCGCGCAGATCTACGCTGAGAACACGGGCTTTTCGCAATTCGAGGAGCAGGGCAACGGCGACATAACCGCCACCCTGCTGCCTGGCTGGCTGTTCTTCGACCTGCGTGGCTCCATCAGCCAACAGGCCGTGTTCGGCGGCCTGGGTCCTGCCACCACCGTCACGCTGTCGCCGGAGGAGCGTGAGACGGTCAGCAGCTTTTCCGCCTCGCCCTACGTCACGCGGACGTTCGGCGGCACCGGCACGGCCCAGGCCGGCGTGAGCTACAGCTACAGCGCGACCGAGGCACCCGGGGCGCTGAACACGCTGCTCAGCCAGCCCGGTCTGGCGCAGGCGGAGTCCCTGCAGAATCAAGGCGCCTATGGCAGCTCCGAACAGGGTACGGAGCGCGCCTACGCAAACTTCACGACAGGCGAGGATTACGGCCGGCTGCGCGACCGCGCCGGGATTGACGCCAACTACTACACCGGCACCGGCGCGCTGGCGGGGGGCCGACGCGTTCTGCTGACCGACGACGCGAGCTACGCGCTGGATCGCCGGGTGACCCTGTTGGGGGAAGCCGGCTACGAAAGTCTCGACTACCCGAGGAGCGATTACAGCTACGTCGGCCCGGTAGGCTCGGGCGGCGTGAAGCTCACCTTCGCCCAGAACAGCGCGGCCACGCTGGAATACCGCTACACGGACGGCTTCGGCTCGTTCTTCGCACAGGCCTCGGTTCAGGCCACGCCGCGCATACGCGTCTTCGGCGGCTACTCCGAAAGCATCACCACCTTCGAGCAGGACCAGACGAACGCGTTGCTGGACGGCGGAGACGACGAGACAGGCGCCGCCGCATCCGTGCTGCAAGCCGCTCCGCTGCTCTCCACCAGCAACTTCTTCGGTGCCAACCAGAACCTGCAGCGCCTGCACAGGCTGGATGCGTCGGCCACGTATCTGGGAGATTTCGACACGATGACTTTGTCCGTGCACAGGCAGACGAGCGATCCCGTCGGCCGCCAGGTCAGCGACCTGGCACCCGTCACGACCAGCGGCATCTTCGCCAGCATCAGCGAGCGCCACCAGCTGACCGACACGCTCAGCCTGACCGGGTTCTTGCAATACGGCAGCAACCGCACGGGCCTGGTCGCGACCGGCGATGGCGACACGATCAGCGTATCCGCCGGTGTCGAGAAGACGTTTCCCCGCCAGATCAGCGCCTATCTGCGCTTCGGCGGCACCTACACGGTCGGCGGCTCCGGTTTTGCCGCCACCGGCTATTACGGTCAGAGCCCGGACGAATCGACCGTGACCATCGGCGCGGTGAAGACGTTTTGATGCAGGTTCAAGACTGGCTCGGCGAGGCGCCCGCCACCACCCAGCTGAACGCGATGACGGTCGATGTGGAGGATTGGTTCCAGGTGCAGGCTTTCGCCGGCAGCATCGCGCGGGCCGACTGGGACAGCCTGCCGCGCCGTGTCGAGGCCAACACGGACCGTTTCCTCGCGATGTTCGAATCCGCCGGCGTGCGCGCCACGTTTTTCACCCTGGGTTGGGTCGCCGACCGCCATCCGGCACTGGTACGCCGCATCGTGGCGGGCGGGCACGAGCTCGCCAGCCACGGCTACGCGCACCGTCTCGCCCACGAGCAGACGCCGGAGGATTTCCGCGAAGATGTCGGTCGTGCCCGCCGTCTGCTGGAAGACGTGGGCGGGGTCCCGGTCGTCGGCTACCGTGCGCCCACCTTTTCCATAAACACGCGCAATCCCTGGGCGTTCGGCATCCTGGCCGACGAGGGCCACACCTACAGTTCCAGCATCTACCCGATACGCCATGACCTCTACGGCATGCCCGACGCGCCGCGCACGCCGCATCGCGTGGCGGACGGCCGCCTGCTGGAAATCCCGATGACGACGGTGCGCGTGGGTGGCCGCAACCTGCCTTGCGCCGGCGGCGGTTATTTCCGTCTGCTGCCCTACGCGCTGTTCCGCACCGGCCTGCGACGGGTCAACCGCGACCAGCGCGGCATGTTCTACACCCACCCGTGGGAGATCGACCCAGGCCAGCCGCGCAACGATGCGGCGCCCCGCATGGCCAGGTTCCGCCACTACGTGAACATCGGCCGCACCTACGGACGCATCGAAGCCCTGCTGCACGATTTCGCCTGGGACCGGGTGGACGAAGTGTTTCGGCGGGAACTAATACCGACCCGCCTTGAGGTTGACGCTTGGGCAGGCAAGCAAGGCCTTCTTTTTTGAAAAAAAGAAGCAAAAAACTTTTGCTTTCTGCGGAGGCTCGAATGCCTCGATCTATCAGGACGCCTCCGTCTGCTGCAGATGCGGAGGGAAGCGAAAATTTCTCGCGGATGCGGGAAGCAAGAGGTTTTCGGCCCCTTTTTTCAAAGAAGAACGGCTTCGTTTCTTAGGTGTCTTCCGATGATCTCGATAAAACCTCTAGGCCAGGACACCACCGCCTGGGACAATTTCGTCCAAGCCCAGCCAGACGCCACCTTCTTCCACCTGGCTGCCTGGCGCCGTGTCATCGAATCCGCCTTCGGCCATCGCGCACATTACCTCACCGCCGAGCAGGACGGTGCACTCGTCGGTGTCCTGCCTTTGGTCGAGGTGAAGACCCGCCTGTTCGGCCACACGCTGATAAGCAATCCGTTCTGCGTCTATGGCGGCCCGCTTGCCGCCGATGCCGCAGCCGCGCGTGCGTTGGCGGACCACGCGTCCGGCCTGCGCGAAAAGACAGGTGCGGCGGCCTGCGAGTTCCGATTCCTGCGGAAGCCGCCCGAAGACTGGCTGGACGAAAGCTGGCAGGAACGTGGCGCGCTCTATGTCACGTTCCGCCGCGCGATCGCGGCAGACGACGACGCCAATCTGAAAGCCATACCGCGCAAGCAACGCGCCGTGGTGCGCAAGGGGATCGAGCGAGGCCTGTCTGCCCGCACGGACCGCAACGTGGATGCGCTGCACGCCGTCTACGCCCAAAGCGTGCGCAACCTCGGCACGCCGGTGTTCGCGCGGAAATACTTCCGTGTGCTCGCCGAGACGTTCGGCGACCGGCTCGACGTCGTCACCATAGGCGACGGCGGCAGGGACGTCGCCTCGGTGATGAACTTCTACTGGCGCGACGAGGTGATCCCGTATTACGGCGGCGGCACCAGCGAAGCGCGCGCCTGTTATGGAAACGATTTCCTGTATTGGGAAGTGATTCGGCGCGCGGCGGCGCGTGGCGCCCGGTTGTTCGATTTCGGCCGCAGCAAGCAAGGCACCGGCGCGTTCTCGTTCAAGAAGAACTGGGGTTTTGTGCCGCAGGCTTTGCCGTACTATTTCAAGCTGGCGCCGGGGCAGTCCATTCCGGAGATCAACCCGCTCAACCCGAAATACCGCCTGATGATCGCCGCCTGGAAGCGGCTGCCTGTGCCTGTGGCAAACGTGCTCGGGCCTGTCCTGGTGCGCGGCGTCGGATGATACCGGCGGCCGCACGTCCCGCCTGGCTTGCGGCCGCTGCAGGCCTCGTCCTGCTGTGCGCGGCCTTCCACCAGGAGGCGACCGCCGCAATCACCGTCTGGAACCAGAGCACCGCCTATGGCCATTGCTGGCTGGTGCTGCCGATCGTGGGCTGGCTGCTGTGGGAACGCCGGAATCTGCTCGCCGGCGCCGTACGTCCCACCGCCTGGCCCGGTCTGGCGGTAATCCCGTTCGTGCTCGTCTGGGCCGCTGCCAACTGGCTCGGGGTGATGGAGGGCCGCCAACTGGCCCTTGTGGCTTTCGCCGAACTGCTGCTGATCGCCTGTCTCGGTTGGCGCCTCTGGTGGTCGCTCTCGGCGGCGTTCCTGTACCTGTTCTTCCTTGTTCCGTTCGGCGCCTTTCTTACGCCGGCGCTGCAGCGCTTCACCACCGGCTTCATCCTGGGCGGCCTGGGCATGCTCGACATTCCGTTTCGGGCGGACGCGTTCCAGATCACCATCCCGGAAGGCGCCTTCTACGTCGCCGAGGCCTGCGCTGGCCTGCGCTTCCTCATCGCCTCTGTCGCCTTCGGTGTTCTCTACGCCGTCACCATCTTCCGCTCGCCCTGGCGCCGGGTGGTGTTCATCGCAGTCGCCTGTATCGTGCCCGTCGTGGCGAACGGCCTGCGTGGCCTTGGCATCGTCCTGCTCGGCCATTTTCTGGGTAGCGCGGAAGCCGGTACGGCCGACCATCTGATCTATGGCTGGGTGTTTTTCTCCTTCGTTATCGTCCTGCTCGCCTTGTCCGGTCTGCCGTTTCGGCAGGACACGCCGTGGGCTCCCGGCTTGCCCCCTCGGCAGCCTGCCTACTCTTGGCGCGGACTGCTGTTCGCTTGCACGTCTGTTCTGTTCCTAGCGTTTTCCGGCAGGCTGGGCTTGTTCGCGCTCGATGCCAGCCCGCACGGCGTTCTGGTCGCCCTGTCGCCCAGGCTTGCGCTGCCCGCCGCGTGCCATGCCGAAAGCACGCAGTTCGGCGAGATCAGCAGCACGCAGGTAGTACAGTGCAGGCAGGCAACGCTGCGCATAACGGCTACCACCTTGCCGCCCGCCACCAACCCCGGCCGCATCCTTGCCGCTGCCCGCGATCCCGCCGTAGCTCCGCTCGTCGGCGAGGCGGACAGCGAGGCATGGCGCACGCCTGCCGGCGCGCCCTGGATGCTGCTGACGGTGAAGGAGACAGGCCAGCAATCCGCCTATGCCGTCTGGGTGGACGGGCACCCGATGGTCGGGGGCTTGCAGGACCGTCTGCGTATGGCGCGGGACATGATGCTGCCGCCGATTTCTCCGTCCATCGCCGTAGCGGTCACGGTGCAAACGACGCAGGCCAATGGCGGGGAGGAGTTGCGGGCATTTCTGGCGGCGCAGGGAAGAAAGGACGGGCTGCTTTTTTGGTAATTGCTCACCTGGGTGTCGTGGATCCGGTTTGGTTTAGCGGGCCGACTGAAGAGAGGCTTTACGCGGTAACGGGCGATTCGATCGAACATTGCCGTGGAGCCCGGCACCAACCGCGACGGCCTGACTGAAGCGCAGAAGGATGTGCTGATTCGCGATCGCCGAAGCACCGGCCGGTCTGGAGCCTGGATCGCCATTCGGCCGCAGCGTGGCGGCGCGGGTGGTCTACCTGCACTACGCGCACGCAATCGGACGGCTCAGGTCCCGGTGCTCCACCACAGCCTTAGCGTGATCTTAACGCTTAGGCGCTATTTCTGGACGCGTTCTCCAGGGTCGCACCGATGTTCATCCTCCTGCTCTCCTGCCTTTCCGCCGCCGCCATCGCGCTGGCCGTAACGCTTGGCCGCCTCGTCCAAACCGGCAAGGCCCTGCGCGCGCGCACCGCGGCCCATGCCGGCTTGCAATCTGCCCGCCAGTTGGACCTTTTTCGCATCGCCCGGCGCGACACGCTGACCCAGCTTGCCACCCGCCAGGCCTTCACCGAAACGCTCGCCGCCGCCATCGCCTGCAAGACACGCTCCGCCCTGCTCCTGATCAACCTCGACGGGTTCGACCGCATAAACGCCAACCTTGGCCAGGCCGCCGCCGACGAGGTCCTGCAGGCCGTTGCCGTCCGCATCCAGGCACAAGCCGAACGCGACCATGCCGCCCGCATGGATGGCGACAGCTTCGCCCTCCTCCTAACCAGGCCGGAGCACCTCGACGACCTGGAAGCGGCCACCGCGCGGATCGCCGCCAGCCTGGCCGCTCCCTACCGGGCCGCAGGGCAACTGATCGACGCCGGCGCCAGCATCGGCGTGGCACGCGCGCCCGCGCACGGCCTGAACGCCGAGACCCTGCTGCGCGCCGCCATGTCCGCCCTGGCCCAGGCAAAGCAGAACGGCGGCGGCCGCTCCCACATCTGCGAAAACGTCCAGGCCGAAAGCGTTCTCGTCCGGCAATGTACGCGCCGGGACCTCCAGCACGCCATAGAGACCGGCCAGATCGTTCCATACTATCAGCCCATCGTCCGCCTGCCCGGCGCGGAGATCGCCAAGTTCGAGGTTCTGGCCCGGTGGATACACCCGAAACTGGGCGTGCTGCTGCCCGAGCAGTTCATCCCGGCGGCGGACGAGCTGGGCCTGTCCGGCCAGATCAGCATGTCGCTGCTCCGCCAGGTCGCCGCAGACACCCAGGACTGGCCTTCCTGGTGCCGCTACGCCATCAACGTCTCTCCAGGCCAGGTACGCGAGTTGATCGGCCTCCTCAACGCCCAGCCGGGCGCCTGGCAGCGCCGCATGGACCTCAGCCGGCTCGACGTGGAGATCAGCGAAGCCGCCCTCACGCGGGACCGTGCTCTTGCCCGCGAACTCATCGACGTGCTGCACGAGCAGGGCGCGCGCGCCGTGCTGGACGATTTCGGCAGCGCCTCGAACTTCTTCCACCTGCGCGACATGCCGTTCGACACGATCAAGATCAGCAAGACGTTCGTGCAGACCCTGGCCGAAGACCCGCGCGCCGAGGCCTGCGTGATGTCCATGCTCTGGCTTGGCCTGGGGCTGGGCATAGACATCGTGGCGGACGGCGTGGAGACCGCCGAGGTGGCCGAACGCCTGGCCGGACTGGGCTGCACCTATGCCCAGGGCTTCCTCTATGCCCGCCCTGGTCCGGCCGAGACGGCCTGCAAACTTCTCGGCGTAGAGCAGGCGCTGCAAGCGGCGTGAGATGGGGGTCTGAAGCAAGCAGTCCTTTTTTGAAAAAAAGGACCAAAAAACTTTTGCTTCCCGTCGCATCTGCAGCAGCAAGGTGCCTCCTGATAGATCGAGGCATCTGAGCCTGCGCAGGACGCAAAAGTTTTTTGCTTCTTTTTTT
>CAXUOA010000070.1:0-672 GCA_964252625.1 uncultured Acetobacteraceae bacterium
GCTTGGCGGGCCGCTGCCGGTGGCGGCCCCTGCGGCGGATACGGGTTTCGTGATCCGCAAGCCGAAGGATTTGCTGAAGGGGTTGTTCCACTGAAGGAAGCAAGGCCTTCTTTTTTGAGAAAAAGAAGGCCTTTCTTACCTTGCCCTACCGATGAAACGCTTCTGGACTCATGCCACCGTCACCGAGCAAGCCGGCCGCTACGCCATCAAGCTGGACGGCCGGCCGATGCGCCTGCCCGGCGGCCCGGTGCTGGCGCTGGAGAGCCACGCGCTGGCCCAAGCCATCGCCGAAGAGTGGCAGGCGGCAGGCGAGACGCTCGTCGCCGAGCACGTGCCGCTCACCCGCATCGCCGGCACCGCCCAGGAGCGTGTGGCGCCGGACCCTGAACCCACCATCGCCGCCATCGCTGCCTATGGCGAGACCGTCCTGCTGTGCTATCGCGCCGGCACGCCGGACGCGCTGGTGCGCCGGCAGGAGCAGCTGTGGCAGCCCTGGCTCGCCTGGGCTGCCCGCGTGCACGATGCCCACCTGCTCGTCACCTCCGGCATCGGCCACGTAACACAGCCGCCGGCCGCCCTGGCCGCGTTGCGCGCTGCCGTGGCCCGCCGCTCGGCCTTCGAACTCGCAGGCCTGGGCATCCTGGTCCCGGCGCCCGGCCGCCGAGGGCATGG
>CAXUOA010000070.1:682-5320 GCA_964252625.1 uncultured Acetobacteraceae bacterium
CGCCCGCCCGCCTATCGTCAAAACGCGGGGCCGGGGGGGGGGGCCCCCCGACGGTGTCATGGACGCGGACCAGGCCCACGCGCTCGCGGCGCTGGACGAGCTGTTCCAGACCGAGCAATGGGGCGAGGACCACGAGGCGGCCAAGCGGCGGCACCATGTGGGCGAGGACATCGCGGTGGCGGTGCGCTTCATCCGGCTGTCGTCAGCACCGCCTGGCTGAGCCGGATCACGCGCGGGATCTCCGGCCACAGGTCGTAGCCGGCGAGGCGGTCCAAAGGTGCCCAGGTGACCGCCGACGCATCGCCGCCGGCCACTGCCTCGGCGCCGGTCCAGGCGGTGCAGAAATCCAGGATCGTGTAGTGGAAGCGTATGCGGCCGTCCGCGTCCGGATGGATGCTGTCCGCGTAGGCGGCCAGATGCAGCGCGCCGGTGGACAGGCCGGTCTCCTCGGCCAGCTCCCGCCTTGCGGCCTGCTCGGCCGTCTCGCCTACGCGCTGGGCGCCGCCCGGCAGGCTCCACGCGCCCTGTGCAGGCGGCCGCGCGCGCCGGATCAGCAGCACCGCGCCCGGGCGGAGGACGACGATGCCGATGCCTACGAGGGGACGGGCGGGGTACTCTCTGCTGGATGCGCTCACGTGCTTAGAGCATTTTCCGTTCGCAAGGGCTCACTGCAAATGCTCTAGCTATTTGATATTTAAGCATCTTTATCCGACAGGTGACCCCGGTTGATCGGATGATGCTCTAGGCCCTGAAGGAAGCAAGGCCTTCTTTTTTGAAAAAAAGAAGGCCTTGCTTCCTACCCTGATCCCAGCGTGCGCAAAGCCGCCCCACGTTCGAACAACCGCAGCAGCAGCCGTATCGCCAGGCCGCGCTCGCTCTCCAGTTTCGGGTCGCGTTCCAGCAGGTGCATCGCATCCCGGTTCGCCATGCGCAGCAGGCCCTCGTGCTCCACCGGGTCGGCCAGGCGCCAGCCCGGCTGGCCGGATTGCCGGCGGCCCAGCAGGTCGCCGCCGCCGCGTATGCGGAAATCCTCGTCGGCGATGATGAAGCCGTCCTCGGTGTCGCGCAGCAGGACCAGGCGGCGCCGCGCGGTCTCGCTCAGCCCGTCATCGTGCAGCAGCAGGCAGTAGCTGGCCGCCGCACCGCGCCCAACCCGCCCGCGCAGCTGGTGGAGCTGCGCCAGGCCGAAGCGTTCGGCGTGTTCCACCACCATCACGCTGGCGGCCGGCACGTCCACCCCCACCTCGATCACCGTGGTCGCCACCAGCAGGCGGGTACGGCCGGCGGCGAAATCGGCCAGCGCGCCCTCGCGCTGCTCCATCTCCATCTGGCCGTGCGCCAGGCCGAGGCGCGCGCCGAAGCGGGTGCGCAGTGCCCGGTGACGCGCCTCGGCGGCGGCCACGTCCAGCATCTCGTTTTCGGACACCATCGGGCACACCCAGAACACCTGGTCGCCGCGGTCCAGCGCGCGCGCGATGCCGTCGGTCACGTCGTCGATCGTGGCCAGGCTGTGCAGCGTGGTGCGTATCTTCTGGCGGCCGGCCGGTTTCTCCGACAGCCGGCTGACCGCCATCTCGCCCCAATGCGTCAGCAGCAGGGTGCGTGGGATCGGCGTCGCGGTCATCACCAGCACGTCCGTGGATTCGCCCTTGCCGCCGAGCGATAATCGCTGGTCCACGCCGAACCGGTGCTGCTCGTCGATCACCGCAAGGGCCAGGTCCCTGTAGGCCACGCCCTCTTGGAACAGCGCATGGGTCCCCACCACCAGCGGCACGCGGCCGCTCTGCAACCCCAGCAGCGTGTTGCGCCGCGCCACGCCTTTCACCGAGCCGGTCAGCAGCGCCACCGGAACCGGGCATATCCGGGTCAGCGTGCGGTAGTGCTGGCGGGCCAGCGTCTCGGTGGGCGCCATCATCGCCGCCTGCGCGCCGGCTTCCGCCGCGCGCAGCATCGCCAGGGTCGCCACCAGCGTCTTGCCGGACCCCACGTCGCCCTGCAGCAGGCGCAGCATGCGGGTGGGTGCCGCCAGGTCGGCGTCGATCTCCGCCAGCGCCTCGGTCTGCGAGCCGGTCAGGCTATGCCCGAAGCGGCCGATGGCAGCCGCGCGCAGCCCGCCGTCGCCCGCAAGCGCACGGCCCGGCCTGGCGCGCTCCCGGCTGCGCATCCAGGAGATGGCGATCTGATGCGCCAGCAGTTCGTCATAGGCGAGCCGCGCGCGCACTTCGGGGCCGGGATGCTCGCGCGGGGTGTGCAGCGCGCACAGCGCCTCGGCGAAAGCCGGCCAGCGCTCGCGCTTCAGCAGCGTGGATTCGTGCCACTCGGGCAACGCCGGAATGCGGGCCAGGCACTGCGTCAACGCGCCGCGCAACTGGCTGGGGAACAGCCCGGCCGTCAGCGGCCAGACCGGTTCCAGCGGCGGGATCAGCTCCGGCCGCTCGGCAGGCGCTATGTGGTCCGGATGCGGCATCGTCAGCCGATCCCCGAAACTGTCCAGCCGCCCGGAGACCAGGAGCTTCGACCCGACCGTCAGCGCCTGCGCTCGCGCCGGCTTGAAGAATACCAGCTCGGCGAACGCGGTGCTGTCCTTGACGATAACCCGCCACGGCTGCCGGTTGGTGGCCGGCTTGTCGTGCCGCACAACCTCCACCTCCAGCGTGGCCACCTGGCCCGGCAGCGCCGCCTTGATGGTGGGCCGGTGACGCCGGTCCACGAAGCTTTCCGGCAGATGGAACAGCAGGTCCAGTACGCGCGTGCCGCCGGTCAGCTTGGCCAGCAGGGTGGCGAGCGCGGGGCCTACGCCGCGTAACGCGGACGCTGGTTCCAGGAGTGGGGTCAAGACGTCGGTCAAAGGAAGGAAGGCCTTCTTTTTTGAAAAAAAGAAGCAAAAAACTTTTGCTCCCTCGCCTGCACCACCACTCGCGCAGGTTCTGCAAGCGCGCGCTCCGGCAGAATCAGGCCGCGCCTTCGTGCAGACGCCGGGAGCAAAAGTTTTTTGGTTCTTTTTTTCAAAAAAGAACTGCTTCCTTCCTTCCCTGGCGCACCCCGCTATATGTCACCCGCACCATGCAAGACACCACCCCGCTCGAAGGCCGCAGGCGCCGCCTCCTGTTCCGCGCCAACCATCGCGGCACCCGCGAGAACGACATCCTCATCGGCAATTTCGTCACCACCCGCCTGGCCGCGTTCTCTCCCGAGGAGATCGGCGTGCTGGAAGTGATCATGGAGCTGCCGGACACCTGGCTCGCCGACTGGCTGACCGGCCGCACGCCCATTCCGCCCGAGCACGACACGCCGATGCTGCGCGCGATGCGCGAGGCCCGCGGGCAGGGGCCGCAAGCTTGAGCCTCGCCACGATCTACGGCGCGCCGGAGGGCTATGACGCGCTCCTGCTGATACGCCGCGCGCAGGAGCACAAGGGATCGCTGCTGCACGTGGCGCGCAACGAGCAGCGCATGGTCCGCCTGGCCGAGATGCTGGCCTACTTCGCGCCGGACATCGAGGTGCTGCGCTTCCCCGCCTGGGATTGCCTGCCCTATGACCGCGTCTCGCCCAACCCGGCGGTGATCAGCGAGCGCATCGCCACGCTGTCCCGCCTGCTGGACCCGCCGGCCGGCCGCCGCATCGTGCTGACCACGGTGAACGCCGCGGTGCAGCGCGTGCCGCCGCGGCTGGTGTTTCTGGGGGAGAGCCTGGACGTGCGCACCGGCGGCACGGTCAAGCCCGAGGCGCTGATCGCCTACCTGGAATCGCACGGCTACGGCCGCGCGGACACGGTGATGGAGCCTGGCGAATACGCCGTACGCGGCGGCATCGTCGACATATTCCCCTCCGGCGAGGGCGACCCCGTCCGCCTGGATTTCTTCGGCGACACGGTGGAGAGCGTGCGCCGTTTCGACCCCGCGACGCAGCGCAGCACGGAGCCCGCCGCGTTCTTCTTCCTGCGCCCGGTGAGCGAGGTGTCGCTGGACCAGGCCAGCATCGGCCGCTTCCGCACCGAGTGGCGCGACCTGTTCGGCCAGGCGGCGTCCAACGACCCGATCTACGAGGCGATCTCCTCCAGGCGGCGCTACCCCGGCATGGAACACTGGGTGCCGCTGTTCCACGAAGGCATGGAGACGCTGCTCGATTATCTGCCAAATCCGTCCGTGTCGCTGGACGGGCAGGGCGAAGAAGCGCTGACCGCGCGTCTGGAAATGATCGCCGACCACTATCAGTCCCGCAAGATGGTGCCGCGCGACGGCGAGGTGCCGTACCGGCCGTTGCCGAGCGAGCGCCTATACCTGGACCGCGCCGGCTGGGACGCCATGCTGGCCGGCGTGCCGTGTCTGGTGTTCAGCCCCTACGGCATGCCGGACGGCGCCGGCGGGTTCGATGCCGGCGGACGTCCGGGCGTGGTGTTCACCCAGGCGGGCACGGGTATCGCCTCGAACGTGTACCAGCAGCTCTCGGCCCAGGCCGCGGGCTGGGCCAGGCAGGGGCGGCGCACGGTGGTGGCCGCGTGGAGCCGCGGCTCGCGCGCCCGGCTGGCCACGCTGCTCGGCGAGCACAAGCTGCGCGCCGAACCGGCCGACGATTGGGCGTCCGTGCGCCGTATGCGCGTGGACGTGATCGCGTTGATCACGCTCGGCCTGGCGCGCG
>CAXUOA010000070.1:5330-11055 GCA_964252625.1 uncultured Acetobacteraceae bacterium
GCGCGGCTTCACGGCGGACGATTTCGCCATCGTCGGCGAGCAGGACCTGCTGGGCGAGCGCATCAGCCGGCCGGCCAAGAAACGCAAGCGCGCCGACCAGTTCATTGCCGAAGCCACCGAAATCGCCGATGGCGATTTGGTGGTGCACCAGGATTACGGCATCGGCCGCTATGGCGGGCTGGAGACGCTGCGGATCGGCGCCGCACCGCATGACTGCCTGCGGCTGGTCTATGACGGCAACGAGAAGCTGTTCCTCCCCGTCGAGAACATCGAGCTGCTCTCCCGCTTCGGCAGCGAGACCCAGGGCGTGGCGCTGGACAAATTGGGCGGCGCCGGCTGGCAGAGCCGCAAGGCGCGGATGAAGCAGCGCATACGCGACATGGCCGGCGCGCTGATACGCCTCGCCGCCGAACGCCGCGTGCGCGACGCCATGACGGTGGCCCCGCCCGAGGGCACCTGGGACGAGTTCTGCGCCCGTTTCCCGTTCGCCGAGACGGACGACCAGACGCGCGCGATCGCCGACGTGCTGGAGGATCTGTCCTCCGGCAAGCCGATGGACCGGCTGATCTGTGGCGACGTGGGCTTCGGCAAGACAGAGGTGGCGTTGCGCGCGGCGTTCGCGGTGGCGATGTCCGGCAGCCAGGTGGCCGTGGTGGTGCCGACCACGCTGCTCGCGCGGCAGCATTTCCGCGGCTTCACCGCGCGTTTTGAAGGCCTGCCGGTGCGCGTGGGCCAGCTCAGCCGCATGGTCACCGCCAAGGACGCCGCCGAAGTGAAGCGCGGCCTGGCCACCGGCGACATCAACATCGTCATCGGCACCCACGCTTTGCTGGCCAAGGGGATCGAATTCTCCGACCTCGGCCTGCTGATCGTCGACGAGGAGCAGCATTTCGGCGTCAGCCACAAGGAGAAGCTCAAGGCGCTGAAGGCGGACGTGCACGTGCTGACGCTGACCGCCACGCCGATCCCGCGCACGCTGCAACTGGCACTGACCGGCGTGCGGGAGATGAGCCTGATCGCCACCCCGCCGGTGGACCGCATGGCGGTGCGCACCTTCATCATGCCGTTCGACTACGTGGTGGTGCGCGAGGCCATACAGCGCGAGCGCTTCCGCGGCGGCCAGATCTTCTGCGTGGTGCCGCGCCTCGAAGACATGCCGAAGATGCAGACGCGGCTGCGCGAGATCGTGCCCGAAGCCCGCATCGTCGAGGCGCACGGCCGCCTGGCCCCCACCGAGCTGGAACGGGTGATGACCGAGTTCGGCGACGGCAAATACGACATCCTGCTGTCCACAAACATCGTGGAGAGCGGGCTGGACATGCCGGCGGTGAACACGCTGGTGATCCACCGCGCGGACATGTTCGGGCTGGGCCAGCTCTACCAGCTGCGTGGCCGCGTCGGCCGCGGCAAGCAGCGTGGCTACGCGTACCTGACCTGGCCGCCCGGCTCCAAGCTGTCGGGTGCGGCGGAGAAACGCCTGCACGTGATGCAGACGCTGGACCAGCTCGGCGCCGGCTTCACGCTGGCCAGCCACGATCTGGACATACGCGGCGCCGGCAACCTGCTCGGCGACGAGCAGTCCGGCCACATACGCGAGGTCGGCATCGAACTCTACCAGCAGATGCTCGAGGATGCCGTGGCCGAGATGCGCTCCGCCCGCGGCCGCATCCGCACCGAGGACCGAGACTGGACGCCGAACATCAACCTCGGCCTGCCGGTGCTCATCCCGGACGCCTACGTGCGCGACCTGCCGGTGCGGCTCGGCCTGTACCGCCGCATCGGTGCGCTGGGCACGGACGGCGAGAGCGAGGCGCTGGCCGCCGAGCTGGTCGACCGCTTCGGGCCGCTGCCGGAAGAAGTGGACAACCTGCTGCAGGTGGTGCGCCTGAAGCGCGCCTGCCGGGTTGCCGGCGTGGAAAAGCTGGAGGCGGGGCCGAAGGGGATGGTGATGCAGTTCCGCGGCAACGCGTTCGCCAACCCGTCCGGGCTGATTGCCTGGCTGGGCACGCGCAAGGGTCTGGTGAAGCTGCGGCCGGACCACAAGCTGGCGCTGGTGCGGGACATGAACGTGGCCGAGCGGGTGCGCGCGGCGGATGATGTGCTGGGTAATCTTGTGCGGGTGATCGGGCAGGCGAAGGCAGCGTAAGGCAGGCAAGGCCTTCTTTTTTGAAAAAAAGAAGCAAAAAACTTTTACTCCTGACGCCTGCACTGCGGCCGGGCCTTTTTCTGCCGACACGCGTGCCTGCAGGATCGAGCGCGGTCTTGATGCGGGCGGGGTAGTAAAAGTTTTTTGCTTCTTTTTTCAAAAAAGAAGGCCTTCCTTGCCTACGCCGCCACCAGCACCATCCCCCGCAACGCCAGTGCCGCCTCCGGCACAGGCCGCGCCAGGAGATACCCCTGCAACTCGTCCACACCCGCGCGCAGCAGGTGGTCGCGCTGTTCCTCGGTCTCCACGCCCTCCGCCGTCACTTCCAGCCCGACCGCGTGGCCCAGATCGATCACTGCCCTGATGATGGCGGCGGCCTCCGGGCTGTCCGACAACCCGAGCACGAACGACCGGTCGATCTTCAGCCGGTCTATCTTGAAGCAGCGGAAATGGCCCAGCGAGGAGTACCCCGTCCCGAAATCGTCCAGCGCGATGCGCAGCCCCGCCGCGCGCAACGCTGCGATCGTCTCTGCCGGGTCGTGCGCCTCCTCAAGCAGCGCCGTCTCGGTGATCTCCAGCTCGATCTGTTCGGGCCGTACCGAAGCCGCGCGTAGGGTGGCCAGCGTGTCGGCCAGGAAGCCAGGCGCGCGCATCTGCGCCGGCGAGATGTTGACGGCCACGCTCAGCTCCGGCCAGCGGCGCGCGAAGGCGAGTGCCTCCTGCAGCACCCAGGCGCCAAGCGGCAGGATCAGCCCGGTCTCCTCAGCCAGGCCGATGAAGCCGGCGGGCGGCATGAAGCCCAGGCGCGGATGCTGCCATCGCACCAGGGCTTCCACGCCCGTCGGCTGGCCGTCCCTGCTGAACTTGAGCTGGTAGTGCAGCACCAGGCCGCCCGCGCCATCCAGGGCGGCGGCGAGCTCGGCCGCCAGACGCGTTTCGTCACGCAACGACGCATCCAGTCCGTCATCGAACAGGCGATAGCCATCACGGCCCTGCGCCTTGACGGCGTACAGCGCCACGTCGGCCCGGCGCAGGATTTCATCGAGGCACGGCTCGCCTTCGATGAGCGTGGCGCCGATGGAGGCGCTGACATGGGTGACGGCGGTGGCCAGCCTGAGCGGCACCCTGGCGGACGCCAGGATGGCCTTGCCCACGCGCGCGAGGTCGCCGGGCGAAAGGCCGCGGTCCAGCAGCACCGCGAACTCGTCACCGCCCAGCCGCGCGGCCGCGGCGCCAGAACCCACGGCGTGACCCAGACGGACGGCGAACGAGCGCAGCAGCGCGTCGCCGGCCTGGTGGCCCATCGTGTCGTTCACCTGCTTGAAGTGATCCAGGTCGATCAGCAGGACCGCACCGCGGGCGCCGGACAGCAGGGCGGCTGACGCGCGCCGCCGGAACGCCGCGCGGTTCAGCAACCCGGTCAGCGCATCGAACTTCGCGTCGTTCTCGATGGCGGCCGCAAGACGGCGCAGCCTGTGCATCGCGCGGTTCTTCTCGCCCAGCGCATTGTTGGCCGGCACTGCCGCCAGGAACAGCGATACGATGTAGGGCTGGGTCATCTCGCGCGTCAGCAGCCTGGTGCCGTGCTGCAGCGCCACCAGGGGCCCCAGACCGTGCGCGGTCATCGCCGCTGCGACAAGGCTGGTCAGCAGGACGGAACCCAGCACCCAGGCCGGCCCGGCGCGGAATGCCGTCAGGATCAGCAGGGGATAGACGAGCAGGACGAGGGGCGTGTTGCCGAAGGTGAACGCCAGCCCGTCGAGCGTCAGCGTGGCCGCAAGGAGCAGCAGGCGCTCGGCCAGCACCGCATCACAGGCCAGATAGGTTTGCGACGTTCTGGCCGCCAGCAGGATCGCCGGCGTTGCGAGCAGCAGGCCCAGCCCGTCGCAGAGTGCCCATCGCACCGTGTTGTCGAACCGCCCCTCGAACGGTGACGCCTCGAGCAGTTCGCCGGCCGCGGCTTCCGTCACCGCCGACAGGAAGCAGATGCAGGCGAACACGAACAGCCGCCGGAACCGCGTGAGGTCCATGGTGGCGCCGCAGAACGACCGGGTCAGAAAGGCGGCCAGCAGGCTCAGCCCCACGTTCAAGCCGGCGGACAGCAGGTTTTCCGACGGCGAATAGCCGGTAACGTTGTTGACGACCACGTTTGCCGCAAAGCAGGCGAAGCAGGTTAGCCAGCCGAGCCGGGGCGGCAGCACCAGCAGAGCGACAACGATGGCCGCGTTGGCGGGCCAGAACGCCGAAGTGTCATGCGCGTCCATGCACAGGAGCCGCGTGGTGGATGCCAGCAGGACGAAAGCGCCCACGAGAGCGGCTGCCGTTCCTACGGACCGCTTGGGTTCGGCGCTTCTATAGAGGTGAAAACGGCGAGCCATGGCCTCCATCGTGCCTGCGATAATGGAGGTTAGCCGGCAGAGGTTTATTAACCGTAAGCGGCGGAAACCCGGGGATTTGTCAGCGCGTGGCTGATGAGGCGGCAGATGCCACCGCACGCGTTGCGAGTGGAGTTATACCGAACAGGCGCAAGACTGACACAGGAAGCAAGCAGTCCTTTTATGAAAACAGGACCAAAAAACGTTGCCTCCCCGCATTCGTACCAGCCAGATGCGGCCGGATTGATCGAGGCATCTAAAACTACGCAGGGATCAAAAGTCTTTTGCTTCTTTTTTTCAAAGAAAGAAGGCCTTCCTTGCTTGCACAAACCTCGATGTCAAAGTGGCAGCCGGTGCAGACCCGGCCCGGGTGGCCTAGTGCAGGAAGTGCGGTGCCAGGCCCAGCACCCCGATCGCGATCAGGTACAGCGCCACGATCAGATTCAGCAGACGCGGGATCAGCAGGATGAGGATACCGGCCAGGAGGGCGACGAGCGGGGTGATCTCGACTGCATGGAAGGCCACGGCTTGCTCCTGACTGTGCAACGAAGACGCGGCACGCCTCACGCAGTTGCGCACGGCGCCCCGGCAAACTCGCGCACCCCGCGCGCGTGTGCGCGACATGAAAAAAACCGAAGCTGCCCTTGCGACCACGGCCGCCGTGATGACGGCCCAGCTTCTGGGCGCCCGGTGGAACCCGGGGCCGGCGCACCCCCGTACGGCGCTCTGGTATGGCGCCTTGCGCAAGCCGTCCTACACGCCGCCCGCACCGGTGTTCGGCATAGCCTGGACGGCGCTGGACACGTTGCTCGCCTATTCCGGATACCGGTTGCTGACCGCGCCGGAATCTTCCCGGCGAAGCGCCGCGCTGGCCGCATGGTCGCTGAACCTGGTGGGCATCGCGGGCTTCTCCTGGGTGCTGTTCGGCCGCAAGCGGCTGGGCGAGGCTCTGGGGGTGACCGCCGGCATGGTGGTGACCGCCTCGGCCGCCGTCGGCACCGCGGCGCTGGTGGACCGCAGGGCGGCTTATGCAGACACACCGTTGCTGGCCTGGGTCGCGTTCGCCACGCTGTTGCAGGAAGAGGTGTGGCGGCGGAACTGAGGGAAATCAGCAAGGCCGTTCTTTTTGAAGAAAGGAAGCGAAAAACTCTGCTTCCCCGCCGCTTCGACACTTCCAGCAGTGCCTGGCTGATGCAAAGGCGGG
>CAXUOA010000071.1:0-11039 GCA_964252625.1 uncultured Acetobacteraceae bacterium
CCCCGTGGTCCGGCTTGGGATCCATCTTGCCGGCCAGGCCCGGCCAGTCCCAGCCCTGGCCGGGGAAAGGCGGCCGCGGATAGGCCTTGGTCGGGTCCGTCAGCGGTCTGGCCGCCACCTCCTTTGTGGCCGGGGCAGCGGGCTGGGCAAAGGCCGGCGCTGCGGCTGCGACAGCAAGGCCGAGGCCGGCGCCGCCGACGATCGCGCGGCGCGAGAGGTTGGCGGTGTCGTTGGTGTCCATGATGTGCTCCCTGTCGGCGGGTGAACGTCCGGTGCGGCGCAAAGGGTTGCGTCACCGAACCGCGAGAGGCGGGCGGGCGTTCCCTGATCGGGACCTCGTTGGGCCCCGTATCACGGCGGGCTGGTGTCGGGGTCCTCGACCATGTCCTTCTCCAGCCGCCCTCTCTGCCGCCTGCCGATTGCGAGTTCCGTGACCACGCCGTGCAACGTGCGCAGCTCCTGTTCCGTCACCTCGCCGCGCTGGAACAGATGGCGTATGTTGCGCACCATGCCCGTACGTTTCGGCGCATTGCGCAGGAAGCCGCACGCATCGAGCTGGTCGACGAGGTGGCCGAGGAAGTTTTCCAACCTGCCTTTGCTGGCAACCAACGTCTCGTTCGTCATCAACTCCCGCGGCGGCGTCTCGTCGGCCGTCTGCCACCATTCATACGCCATCACCATCACGGCCTGCGCCAGGTTCAGCGAGTTGAACGCGGGGTTGATCGGGTAGCGCACGAGCGCGTCGCACTGCGCCATGTCGTCATTGTCCAGCCCGGCGCGTTCGGGCCCGAACAGCACGCCGCAGCGCAGCGGCCGGTTGCAGATTGCACGCAGTTCGGCCGCAGCACCCCGGGCGGTCAACAGCGGCTTGATGATGTGGCGCGGCCGCGGACAGGTTGCGAACACGTGGTGCAGGTCGGCCACCGCATCGGCGACCGTCGCGTGCAGCGTCAGCTGCTCCAGCAGCCGTTGCGCGCCGGACGCGTTGCGCCAGGCCGCCTCCTGCGGCCAGCCGTCACGCGGGGCAACCAGGCGCAGGTGGAACAGGCCGCCATTGGCCATCGCACGCGCGACTGCGCCGATGTTGTCGGCCAGCTGCGGGCGGACGAGTATGATTATGGGCGAGTTGCCGATCGGGTGCAGGTCGGCGCCGGTGTCTTTGCCTGTCATGCGGAAGTCAGGAAGCAAGGCCTTCTTTTTTGAAAAAAAGAAGGCCTTGCCTGCTTCCTTCACCCGCGCCGCCACGTCGTCCCCCCCGGCCCGTCCTCCATGATGACCTTACGCGCAAGCCACTCGTCGCGTATCGCATCCGCGCGGGCGAAATCCCTGGCCTTGCGCGCCGCCAGACGTTCGGCCACTGCTGCGTTGATCTGCTCCGGAGAACCCGGTTCGTCGCCCGCATCGGCCGTGTCGCCCGCCGGCATTTCACCGGTTATTATGCGGCCGAAATGTTCGTCGGGATCGCGTTGCAGCAGCCCGAGAAGCCCGCCGGCCGCGCGCAGGCCGGCTGCCGCGTCGCCATCGCCGGCAAGCGCGGTATCGGCAAGCCTGCGCAGCGTTGCGATGGCGCCTGGCGTGTTCAGATCGTCACACAGCGCGTTCATGAACGCGGGCGGCGGCGTGCCCGGCTTGGCCGGCGGCGTGCGTTCCAGCGCGCGGTAGAAGCGGTCCATCTCCTGCCGTGCTTCGGCCAGCCCCGCATCGGTGAAGTCCAGCACCGCGCGGTAGTGGGTGCGCAGGATCAGCAGCCGTATGGCCTCGGCCGGCGCACGCGCCAGCACGTCGCGCAGCGTGAAGAAATTGCCCAGGCTCTTGGACATCTTCGCGCCGTTCACCTGCAGCATGCCGTTATGCAGCCAGATGCGGGCGAAATGCGCGCCCGGGAACGCGCACAGGCTTTGCGCGCGCTCGTTCTCGTGGTGCGGGAACAGCAGGTCCGACCCGCCGCCATGGATGTCGAAATCCTGGCCGAGGTAGCGCCAGGACATCGCACTGCATTCGATGTGCCAGCCCGGCCGGCCGCGCCCCCACGGGCTGGGCCAGCCCGACTGCTCCGGGTCGGACGGCTTCCAGAGCACGAAATCGCCGGCGTTCTGCTTGTAGGGCGCGTTTTCCACGCGGGCGCCGGCCAGCAGGTCCTCCGGTGAGCGCCCGGACAGGCTGCCATAGGCGGGGAAGCTGGGCACGTCGAACAGCACGTGGCCGGCCGCCGCGTAGGCATGGCCGCGGGCGATGAGGCTCTCGATCAGCGTGATCATCTCGGCGATGTGGCCGGTCGCCCGCGGTTCGATGTCGGGCGGAAGGTTGCCGATCGCTGCCATGTCAGCGTGGTAGTCGGCCGCCGTCCGCGCCGTCAGTTCCGCGATGCTCTCCCGGTTTTCCAGGGCGCGGGCGGTGATCTTGTCTTCCACGTCGGTGATGTTGCGCACGTAGGTGACGCGGGGGTACAGCGCGCGCAGCAGACGGGCGAGCACGTCGAACACCACGGTGGACCGGACGTTGCCGAGATGCGGAAGGTCGTACACGGTCGGGCCGCAGACATACATCCGGACGTGATCGGGGTCGGCGGGCTGGAAATCCACGCGCGTGCGGGTCGCGCTGTCGTGCAGGGTGAGCATGTCGGGGTGGGTTCTGGCGGCTGCGGCAGGCCAAGGCAAGCAGCCCCTGTCCCGGCCGGCACGCTGGCACGACAGGCGCCGACGGGGAGCAAAAGTTTTTTGGTCCTTTTTTTCAAAAAAGGACTGCTGCCTTGCCTCGCCTTGACTTCCCGCGGACAGGCCGCTACCCAAATGCGAACGGTTCGCATCTACAGGATGCGCAGGAGTCTGCCAGTGTCCCACCAGCTCGCCCCGCCCCGCTCCCTCTCGCAGCGGCTCACGCGCGCGGCGGCGGTGTTCGGCCCCGGCCTGGTCGTCATGCTGGCCGACACGGACGTGGGCAGCGTCATCACCGCGGGCCAGAGCGGCGTGCAGTTCGGCTACCGCCTGCTCGGCCAGCAGCTGGTGCTCATCCCCATCCTCTACATGGTGCAGGAGCTGACCGTGCGGCTCGGAATCTTCACCGGCCGCGGCCACGGCGAGCTGATCGCGGAGACGTTCGGGCGGTTCTGGGCGTGGGTGTCCGCGATCGGCCTGGCGGTGGCCACCGCCGGCGCGCTGCTGACGGAGTTCTCCGGCGTGGCCGGCGTGGGCGAGCTGTACGGCGTGCCGCGCGCGCTAACGCTGGCGCTGGCGGCGATGGCACTGCTCGCCGTGGTGCTGACCGGCTCCTACCGCCGGGTGGAACGCATGGCCATCGCCGTGGGGCTGTTCGAGTTCGCGTTCTTCTTCGTGGCCTGGGCCGCCCACCCCGCCGTGGCGGACATGGCGCGCGGTGCCGTGAGCATCCCGTGGCACAATCCGGACTACCTGTATCTGTCGGCGGCCAACATAGGCGCGGTCATCATGCCGTGGATGGTGTTCTACCAGCAATCGGCGGTGGCCGATAAGAAGCTGCTGCCGGAGCATTACACGGCGGCCCGGATCGACACCGCGGCGGGCGCAATCATAACGCAGCTGGTGATGGCTGCCGTGCTGATCGCGTGCGCGGCCACCATCGGCGCACACAACCCGAACGCCAGCCTTGCCACCGTGGGCGAGATGAGCCAGGCGCTGACGCCTTTCCTGGGCCAGGGTGCCGGGCGGCTGGTGTTCTCGCTGGGCGTGCTGGGCGCCGGGCTGGTGGCCGCCATCGTGGCTTCGCTGGCGCTCGCCTGGGGGGTGGGTGAGGTTGCCGGCTACCGCCGTTCGCTGGAGCTGCGGCCGCTGCAGGCGCGCTGGTTCTACGGCATCTACAGCGGTTGCGTGGTGGCTGGCGCGATGCTGGTGGCGGTCTGGCCGAACCTGGTCAGCCTGAACGTGGGCGTGCAGGTGATGAACGCGCTGCTGCTGCCGCTGGTGCTTGGGTTCCTGATCGCGCTGGCGGTGTTCGGCCTTCCCGGGGAGCGCCGGTTGCGTGGCTGGTATATGTGGGTGGTGATCGTGGTGGCCGGTCTGACGACGGCGCTGGGCGTGTTCGGCGGCTTGTCCGGGGCCGGGCTGGTCTGAAGCAGCTTCTGGTGTCGGGGATGTGAGGCAAGGCCAGGCGCGTTGCAGCAGCCCGGTTAGTTCCGGATGGATCGAGGCCGTCGAGCCTGCGAAGGAGTGAAAGTTTTTTGCTTCTTTTTTTCAAAAAAGAAGGCCTTTCTTGCTTGCGCAAGTGTCTCGCCGCCGGCACAGACAATAAATCAGCGATCGTATATCGTAGCAAATACCTACAACTTATCATCCACGCCCACCGCAATACGAATTACTGCCGGTGGCATTCAACTTCGGGTTGGAATTACTTGACCATACACATTTCTGTTTTTCTTTACTGCCTAACCGCTCTACGGTTGCCGTGCTGACCCTGGAAGCTGAACACCAGAACCCGACGCAATGAGGAAACGCCATGAAGCGAGACATCTCCCTGCGCGTGCTCGCACTGCTCGGATGCGCGGCGGTTGCCGCATACGCGTCCCCCGGCTTCGCCACGCCGCCAGCCCTCAGTCCGGCCAGTTCGGCGGAAATCCAGAAGCTGCTTGCCGTTCCCAACACGAAGACGCCGACGCCGTACGAAAACCGCAAGCTGCCGCGCAGCGCGACGAGCGCGTTCGACAGGCTGTTCGTGTGGAACGAGATCGCACTGGACACCACGGCGATCGACCACACGCCGGTGCCGCCGGGCGGAACCTACGTGTTCGGCCAGCAATTCGGCCCCACGCGCACCAGCCGGGCGATGGCGATCGCCCACATCGCGATGTTCGAGGCGGTGAACGCGCTGACGAACCAGTATCAGAGCTATGTCGGCTTGGCGCCGCAGACGGGCGACGTGTCCATCGACTACGCGATCTCGCAATCGGCGCATGACGCGCTGGTGTTTCTCTATCCGTCGCAGCAGCCGCGCCTGGATGCGCTGCTTGCGCTGGACGTGGCCCTGATCCAGGGCACGCCGGCGGCGCTGGCGGCGGGCCGCGCGCTCGGCCAGCAGGCCGCGGCCGCGATCATCGCATTGCGCACCAATGACGGCTCGCAGATACCCGAACCCAGGCTCGGCGGCCCGTTCCAGCTGATCGGCGGCGTGGGCCACTGGTCGCCGGACCCGATCGTGCCGAACAACATCCTGCTCGGTGCATACTGGAACCTCGTGAAGCCGTTCGTCATGACGAGCGCGAGCCAGTTCCGCGCCCCGCCGCCGCCGGCGCTGACGAGCCAGGCCTACACCACTGCGTTCGGCGCGGTGAAGACGCTCGGCGGCGACCCGGTCATGGGCACACCCACCACGCGCACCACGACGCAGACGGTATACGGCATCTACTGGACGTATGACGGCGTGCCTGAACTATGCGCGCCGCCGCGGCTGTACAACCAGGTGATACGTGCCGTGGCTTTCCAGCACGGGCTGAACCGGTTGCCGCAAGCCGCGCGCTACCTGGCGGTGATCAACACGGCGATGGCGGACGCGGCAATCTCCGCCTGGGACACCAAGTGGTATTACCAGTTCTGGCGTCCGGTGACGGGCATACGCTCGCCGGATCAGGGCGGCAACACGCAGGTCGTGCCGAACCCGAACTGGTATCCGCTCGGCGGCCAGGCGACCGATACGAAGGGCCCCAACTTCACGCCGCCTTTTCCCGCCTACGTGTCGGGCCATGCAACCTTCGGCGGCGCCATCTTCCAGATCATGCGTCATTATTTCGGCGAAAACGCAGGTTTCACCTTCATCTCCGACGAGTACAACGGGCTCAACCGCAACGACCGCGGCCAGTTGCAGCCGTTCCTGCCGCAATACTTCCCGAACATGACGTCGGCCGAAGCGCAGAACGGCGAAAGTCGCATCTGGATCGGCGTGCACTGGCAGTTCGATGACGACATGGGCGTGATCGAAGGCCACAGCGTCGGCGACTGGGTGGATGCGAACGCCTTCCAGCCGAAGCCGGTCAGCGACTGATACCAACCCTGCGGCTGATATGAAAAAGCAAGCAGTCCTTTTTTGAAACAAGGGACCAAAGAACTTTTGTCTCCGTCGGTTGCGCGTCGTTGAGACGACGCGCTTCAAACGCCGGCGAAAGCGCCAGCAAAAGCTCCTTGCTTCTTTTTCTCGAAAAAGAAGGCCTTCCTTCCTGAAAGACGTGTCGCTGCCAGCGAGTCTATTGTGCAGCCGGCAGTTGCAGGAACCAATCGGACAAGTCCAGGCCGGTCAGCTTCTCCGTCTCGGTAATGTCTTGGCGCAACAGGTCGGCCGGCATGGCGGGCAGGCTGGCCGCCGGCCGTGCTGCATAATAATGCCGTGCGAACAGACGCCGCACCGGACGGGGCAGGCCATGAAGGATGGCGTCCCTGAAGCCGCTCTTGAACAGCAGCCGGTTCAGCACGGGAAAGCGTACTGGCCGGCTCTGGTTCTGGTGTGACAGCGTGATCCTCACGTCCACATCGGGATCAATGCCGACATGCCTGAACACCTGGCGCAGCGCGTCGGCCGGTGCGCGGGCCAAATCCTCGAAACGCAGGAACAGCAACTGCTCCCTGTCGAAGACCTGCAGGTAGCGTTCGATCTGCGGCGCATACAGGCTGGCTTCGACGATCGTCGAAAAGCTGATCGTGTCCATGTCATCGGGGCCGTTGTCTGCCGCATCCCCGACGCCCGTGCCACGCACGGTCCGGCCAAGCTGGGTGTGCATCAGATATTCCGACTGTGTCCTCTGCACCGGCTGGCGCAGCGCCACGATGATCCTGGCGTCCGGCCGCCGCCGGGCAATCTCGCGCGCGGCCGTCCTGGAAAGCAGGTAGGACGTCGACGCTTCACCAACTGCGTGCTCGCCTGCCCAGCCATCGAACAGCCGCAGATACGTGTCGAAACCGGGCGTTGTCGCCACGCGCGGCAACACGGCCCGGGCCGGTGCGTCCTCGGTAAGCAGAACACCGCGCCGCACGGCACTGGCGATCACGTGAGGTCTGGCGTTCCGGTCGGTGGCAAAATGATTGGGCTCCTTCACCGGACAGCCGAATACGTCCGGATGCAGGCACATCGCGGAAAACAGCGACGTCGTCCCGCATCGGGGCGCGCCGACTATGAAGAAGTTCGGGGTGACCGGCCCCGAGGCGGGCCGCGAAAGCCCGGCCTCCGCGCGCCGCCCTGCCGTCTCCCGCCGGGGCGCGAGCCAGTGGGCAGCAACAAGCCCGACCACAAGAAACGCCAGCTCGTCCAGGTGCCCGACGAACGGGATGCAGCCGGGTATCAGGTCGACCGGGCCGACAAGATACGCAACGCCGATACCGAGGGCTGCCTGGGATGCCCAGAAACGCCGCCCGCCGGTGGCGATCCGGCCCAGCAACGTGACCTCCAACCCAAACCAGTACAGGCAGCGTAGCGTCCACTCCCTCATCGCGAGGCCCCGCACCCATAAAGGATCCATAAAACCTGGGAGGCCCGGGAAGGGGATCACAATCCTGTGTGGGCGGGAAAGCTTTGCACCCAGAGCCGGGCGCGCCGTGCCGGCCGCGTCAGGCATCCGGCGTGCCGCACGGCCAACGCAGACGGCGCTGCGGTTTTCTAGAACCGTTATGTCCAGGCAGAGCGTGCGTCCGCCCAAGCCGACGCGGACGCGCCGAGGGGCGTTCTAGAGCATTTCCGTTCGCATGGGCTCACTGCGAATGCTCTAGCTATCTGATAGCGCGAGCATCTTTATCGACAGGTGACCCCGGTTGATCTGATGATGCTCTAGTAGGCGGGAAACCCCACCGGGCCGGGCGTGCCGTAGGGGGTGAGGCCGAGCCCCGAGCCGTGCAGGCGGACGCTGCTGACGCCGATATAGGCGCTGATGTCGTCCGTCGGGTGCAGCGCCAGGCCCACGCTATAGGTGTCGTAGGTGGTGACGGGAGTCTTGCCGGCGAAGTTGGCGATCTTGTAGCCGCCGTCCTGGCCCGTGGCGGCGGCCACCTCCAGTTCGGCCTTGCCGGGTACCAGCGGAATGCTCAGCCCGCCCTCGAATCCGTGGCCGCCATGCGAGGAAACCCCCGCGGAGACGTAGCCGTGCGTATTGGCGAGCACGTCCTCGAAACTGTATTTCGCCGCGGGCGCGACGGTGGTCATCGCCACGGTGCCGGGCGGGCCGTTCTGCGTGCCGGCCACGTTGAGGTCGTACAGCCCGCCCTGCGGGTTCAGGCTCGGGTAGATGTTGACGTCCGTGGGCCTGACCGCAGGCGTCTGCGCCTGGGCGGCCGTGGCGGTCAGAAACGCGAGGCAGGCGAGAAGGCGCATCGATCAGCTCCCGTGTGCTGGCATTTCACCACAGCAAGCGGGTCCGTTCCAGGTGCCGTAGCCTAACGCTGTGTAACCGCACAGAAGAACGTGCTTCGTCCGGACTGCACGATGCGCGAGACCCCCCGGCAGCCCGGCGGGCCGGGGCAGAGCTCGCATCGCTCGCCCTCGCGCGCATACACGCGCCACGCGTGCTGGAAATAGCCAAGCTCGCCGCTCGGCTGCACGTAGTCCCGCAGCGAGGAGCCGCCCGCGGCAATGGCGTCGGTCAGCGTTGCCACGATCTGCGGCACCAGACGCGCCGCCCGCGCGCCCGCCACGCTGGCCGCCAGCCGGCGCGGCGAGATGCGCGCGCGGAACAGCGCCTCGCAGACATAGATGTTGCCCAGGCCGGCGACCACGCTTTGGTCCAGCAAGGCGGCCTTGATCGGCGTGCGCCGCCCCGCCAGCGCGTCCGAGAGATACGCCACGGTGAACCCGGACTCCAACGGCTCCTGGCCCATGCCTGCCAGCAGGCGGTGGGTATCCTCCAGCGCCGTCGGGATCAGGTCCAGGCTGCCGAAGCGGCGCGGGTCCACGAAGGCGATCCGGCAGCCTTCACCGGTCTCCAGAACCAGGTGCTCGTGCGGCACAGGAAGCGCCGGCGCGCTGGCCGTGCCGAGCGTGATGTTCATGCGGCCGGACATGCCGAGGTGGATCACCACGCTGTCCCCGCCCGAAAGCCGCATCAGGATGTACTTGCCGCGCCGGCGGAAGCCCGCCACGTGCGCGCCGGCCAGCCTGGCCGCGAACCCGTCCGGCACCGCCCAGCGCAGGTCCGGCCGGCGCAGCTCCGCGCGCACGATCACGCGGCCTTCCAGCCGGGCGGCCAGGCCGCGCATCACGGTTTCTACTTCGGGGAGTTCCGGCATCCGGCAATCCGAGGCTATATACGCGCCGTGAGCAACAGCCCGTCTTCCCCCCCGCCGCCGCCCGACACCGATTTCGGCTTCCGCCGCGTGCCGGAAGCGGCAAAAAAACCGCTGGTCCGCGCGGTGTTCGACAGCGTGGCGCCGAAATACGACGTGATGAACGACATCATGTCGCTCGGCATACACCGCGTGTGGAAGCGCATCTTCGCCACCAGGCTGCGCCCGTCGCCCGCCAGGACCCTGCTGGACCTGGCCTCCGGCACAGGCGACATCGCCGCGGCCTGGACGCGCCTGGGCGGCGGCCCGGTGCACCTTACGGACATCAACGCCGCCATGCTGGGCGCCGGGCGGGACAGGGCGATCGCGCGCGGCCTGATCGCCCCCTTCACCTATACGGTGGCGGATGCCGAGATGCTGCCGTTCCCGTCGGCCAGCGTGGACACCGTCAGCATCGCCTTCGGCCTGCGCAACTGCACCGACAAGCCGGCGGTGCTGCGCGAGGCGCGCCGCGTGCTCAAGCCGGGCGGCCGCTTCTTCTGCCTGGAATTCTCCCGCCTGCAGGTGGCCGTGCTGGAACGCGCCTACGAGACCTGGTCCTTCGGCGTGCTGCCGCGCGTGGGCCGCATTGTGGCCGGCGACAGCGAGAGCTACCGCTACCTAGCCGAGAGCATACGCGTCTTCCCGGACCAGGAGAGCCTGGCGTCCATGCTGAGCGAGGCCGGGCTGGACCAGGTTAAATTTGAAAACCTGTCCGGTGGTATTGCGGCCATTCATTCCGGGTGGCGGCTTTAGGCAAGGAAGGCCTGCTTTTTTGAAAAAAAGAAGCAAAAAACTTTTGCGCCTGTCGCTGCTGCGGCGTCCGAGCTGCCCCAGGAAGCACCCGAACGTTGCAGATGCGAGGGAGCAAAAGTTTTTTGGTCCTTTTTTTCAAAAAAGGACTGCTTGCTTCCTATGACCCCGCCCAACCGCCGCATCCTGCTGATCGTCTCCGGCGGCATCGCGGCCTACAAGGCGCTCGAACTGGTACGCCTGTGCCGCCGTGCCGGCATTGGGGTCACCGCGGTGCTCACCGAGGCCGGCGCCCGTTTCGTCACCGCCATGTCCCTGCAGGCGCTGACGGAAGAGCGCGTCCACACCGACCTGTGGTCGCTGACCGACGAGCATGAGATGGGCCACATCCAGCTCTCCCGCGCGGCGGACCTGGTGGTGGTCGCCCCCGCCTCGGCGGACCTGCTGGCGCGCGCCGCCGCCGGCCTCGCCGGTGACCTGGCGGGCACCCTGCTGCTGGCAACCGACAAGCCGGTGCTGGCCGCCCCCGCGATGAACGTGCGCATGTGGCAGCACCCGGCGACGGTGGCCAATATGGCGAAGCTGGCCGCGCGCGGCGTGATGTTCGTGGGCCCGGACGAGGGGGAGATGGCCTGCCACGAAGTGGGCCCCGGCCGCCTCGCCGAGCCGCCCGCCATACTCGCCGCGATAACCGCGTTCTTCGCCCGCGGCGCGGCACTCGCCGGCCGCCACGTGCTGGTGACCGCCGGCCCCACGCATGAGCCGATCGACGCGGTGCGCTACCTTGCCAACCGCAGCAGCGGGCGCCAAGGCTATGCCATCGCCGCGGCCTGCGCGGCCATCGGCGCGCGCGTGACACTGGTCAGCGGCCCGGCCGCCTTGCCCAGCCCGCCGGGCGTCGCGGTGCACCGGGTGGAGACCGCCGCGGACATGCTGGCCGCCTGCGCGGCGGCCCTGCCAGCCGATGCCGCCGTGTTCGCCGCCGCGGTGGCCGACTGGCGCGTGGCCAACCCTACCGCATCC
>CAXUOA010000072.1:0-11028 GCA_964252625.1 uncultured Acetobacteraceae bacterium
GTGCCGCACCTGCTCCCGGCGCGGCACCTGCGGACGCCACCGCGGCACCGGCTGCATCGGGCACCACGGACAACGGCAACGGCACCGAAAGCGTGGAGACCCCCTACGGCCTGTCCGCCCTGTGGAAGACCGGCGACTACATCAGCAAGACCGTGCTGATCCTGCTGGCGATCATGTCGCTGGGCACCTGGTACATCATGATCACCAAGTATATCGAGCAGGGCAATCTGTTCCGCGCCAGCCGCAGGGCCGCGAGCGAGTTCTGGTCGACCACCTCGGTGCGCGAAGGCGTCACGCGCCTGAAGCCGGCCAGCCCGTTCCGCTACATTGCCGAGAACGGTATCAACGCCAGCGAGCACCATGAAGGCTCGCTGACCGACAACATCGACTTGCACACCTGGGTGACGATGAGCATACAGCGTGCCCAGGAAACCATCGCTTCGCGTCTGCAAGGCGGCCTGGCGTTCCTGGCGACGGTCGGCTCCACCGCACCGTTCGTGGGCCTGTTCGGCACCGTGTGGGGCATCTATCACGCGCTGACCGCCATCGGCATCGCCGGCCAGGCCTCCATCGACAAGGTGGCGGGCCCCGTTGGTGAGGCGCTGATCATGACCGCGATCGGGCTGGCGACCGCGGTGCCGGCGGTGCTCGGCTACAACTTCCTCGTCCGCCGCAACAAGGCCGCCGCCGAAAAGGTGCGCAACTTCAGCAGCGACCTGCACTCCATCCTGCTGTCCGGCACGCGCGTGAGCGTGCCGGCCAACAGCATCCGCAACACCGCCAAGGTCGCCTGACACCATGGCAATGAGCGTCGGCCCCTCCGAGGGCGAAGACGAAGTGGTATCGGCCATCAACACCACGCCCCTGGTGGACGTGATGTTGGTGTTGCTGATCATCTTCCTGATCACCATCCCCGTGGTAACCCACACCGTTCCGGTGTCGTTACCCAAAGACCGCAACCAGCCGACGCAGACGAAGCCGGAGAACATCATCATCGCCATCAACAAGGATGGCGATACGTTCTGGAACCAGAAATTGCTGCCGGACACGGCAACGCTGGTGGACATGCTGAAGAAGGAAGCGGTGAAGGTGCCGCAACCGGAGGTTCATATCCGTGCCGACCAGGACGGCCGCTACGAGTTCGTGGGACGTGTCGTGGTCGCTCTTCAGCGTGCCGGCATCTACAAGATTGCGTTCATCACCGAGCCGCCACCCGGCAACGGAAGCTGAGGAGACCATACCATGGCCATGAGCATGCCGACAGGCGGCGACGGCGACGACCTCGACGTGGTGGTCGAGATGAACACTACGCCATTGATCGACGTGATGCTGGTGCTGCTGATCATGTTGATCATCACCATTCCCATACAGACGCACGCGGTGAAACTGGACCTTCCGGCAGGCAACCCGCCGCCACCTCCGGTGCCGCCCGTCGTCGTCACGATCGACGTGGATTTCGACGGCACGATCTTGTGGGACACCAATGCCGTGCCGGACGAGGCGTCCTTGCGCGCGCACATGCGGGAGGCGGCCAAGCAGGACCCGCAGCCCGAGGTGCATCTGAACCCGAACAAGCTGGCACCCTACAAGTATGTGGCACACGTGATGGCAGACGCGCAGCGTCTGGGCCTGCAGCGTCTAGGATTGGTCGGCAACCAGCAATTTCTAACGCAGTAAAGCAAGGCCTTCTTTTTTAAAAAAAAGAAGCAAAAAACTTTTATTCCCCTGTCGGGTGCTGGCTGGATAAGCGCGCGACAGCCGAGTCAAAAGTTTTTTGGTTCTTTTTTTCAAAAAAGAACTGCTTCCTTACCTCTCCTAGACGAAACAAAGGCGAACCAGACGATGACGCATTTCCTCGCACGTGCGGCCCTGACGGCTGCCCTTTTGGGCGCATGTGGAACCGCCACGGCGCAGGAGGCGCTTCGCCCGGAAGTCGGCAAGCCGCTCGCAAAGGCCAAGCAGCTTCTGGCCGCCCATAATTACGCCGCGGCCCAGGCGCAGGTGCGCACCGCCGCCGCCGTGCGCGGCCTGACGGCAAACGAGAGCTTCATCATCGAGGAGATGCGCGGCGCCATTGCCCAGCAATCCGGTGATACCGCCACCGCGTCCAAAACCTATGCCGACATGCTGGCCAGCGGCCGGGTGCCTGCCGCCGAACAGACCAAGCTGTTCATGGCCGAAGCCAGCATGGCGTATCAGATGAAGAACTACCCCAACGTGGTAGCCTGGACGCAGAAATACATGCATGCCGGCGGTACGGCGCCGGAGATGCGTGCATTGCTCATCCAGGCCTACTACCTGCAGGGCGACTACACCAACGCAGCCAAGCTGCAGGCCGCCCAGATTGCCGCCGTGATAAAGTCCGGCCAGCGCCCCACCGAGCCGGAACTGCAGCTTCTGGCGCGCAGCCAGGAGGAAATGCACGACACGCTCGGCTTCGGCAACACGATGACGCTGCTGGTGACCTATTACCCCAAGCCGGATTACTGGCAGAACCTGGTGCACAGCGCGCAGACCCGGCCGGGTTTCAACAGCCGCCTGCAGCTGGATATCGAACGTTTCCAGCTGGCGATCGGTCTGCTTACCAAGCCGGCCGACCTGATGGACATGACGGAACTGGCCTTGCAGGTGCCGCTGCCTGGAGAGGCCAAGGCGGTCGTCGACAAGGCTTTCGCGTCGGGAACGTTCGGCACGGGACCGGAAGCCGCGCGCCAGCAGCGCCTGCGCGCGCTTGTGGACAAGGTGTACGCCGACGAGCAGCCGAAACTGGCAGGACGCCAGGCCGAGGCGCAAGCCGCGCATGACGGCAACGCCCTGGTGGCGCTCGGCGACGAATATGCCAGCTACGGCCAGTATGATCAGGGAATTTCGTTGATGCTGGCTGGGCTGAAGAAGGATGCGCTGCGGCACGCCGACGATGCGAAGCTGCATCTGGGGTTGGTCTACCTGCATGCCGGCCACAAGGCGGATGCGATTCGCATGTTCCGCACCGTCGGTGGCACCGAGGGGACCGCGGAGATCGCGCGGCTTTGGATCTTGCGGGAATCAACTTCGAAATAGCGAGGATTGCGATCAGTAAGGCAGAAGCTGCCTTCCTGATCAGCAGACTACGCTTGCGGACAGCCTGCCTGCTGCCGCGCCCCTCGCCGGCGGGCTGTCAGCCTGCTTTGCGTCAGTTGTATCGGAGCTGCGTTTCACACTGTTGCTATGCGATCACAACAGATCGCGACTTGGACGAACGAAGCTTTCCGCTGTTGTGCCGCCGCGCGGCGTACTCGCACTCTGGCCGCTTCGGCACGTGCGAGCGTGCACGGTGTATGTCGTTCAACATCCGGAGATACCATGGTCAGACGGTCTGCTCCTCTCAAGCGAAGCCTCATGGCCGCCGCCGCCTGCGGCCTTATTTCCAGCCTGGTGCCCAACCTGCAGGCGGTGGCCGCGGACGATACGCAGGTGGCACAGCTGAACAACAACAACGCCACCCGCCCGACAAGCAACCAGATCCAGCCGCGCAGCGGCAGCATCAGCAACGCCATTCCGCCAAGCGTCAGCCCCGAAGCGCCCGAGAACATCATCGTGCGTGCCCAGCGCAGGCTGCTGAAGGAGAAGAACTCGCCGTCCGCGGTGACCGAACTCGGCTCCAAGCAGATTGCCGCGACCGGCGTCTCCGGCAGCATCTTCTCGGTTCTGCGGCAGGCGCCGTCGGTGAACCTCTATCAGCAGGGCATCGGCGACAACGCGCCCGAGCTCACCATACGCGGCGTGCGCGGCCTGGAGATCGCCGCCACCCTCGATGACGTGCCGACGCAGGACCTGCTGGCCCCCGGTGCCAACTACCTGCAGAACAACATCGGGAGCTTCTTCAGCCTGGACCAGATCGACGGCGTGTCGATCTACCCTGGCGTGGCCTATCCCAACAAGAACACCTTCGGCACGATCGGCGGCACCATCGCCTACTCGACGAAGCGGCCGACGAACGATGCATCCATCGAAGTGTTCGGCGAGATCGGTTCCTTCCAGACCTACAAGGAAGGTTTCTCCGTCAACTCCGGGCAGATCGACAGCCCGCTGGGCACCGGCGACAACGCAGTCAAGGTGATGCTGCAATATTCCAACCTGCAGACGGCCGGCTACATCGACAACACGAGCGCGCGCTACAACAACCTGGATTTCGCGTTCGACAAACCCTATGACGATGGGTTGTCAAAATTCCAGGGAACGTTTCTGTATAACACCGGCACCGGCTACGACGAGAACGAGCCTGTTCCGGTTCCGTTCCTGAACAAGAATGGCGCGTTCAGCAACTACGATACGAACACGTCGTCTGACTTCGAACAGAACCAGTTCATCACGATGATCCTGAAGGACGACACCTACGTCAACGACTACCTGAGTGTCGGCGCCACCGCCTTCTACCTGCACAACAACAACTCGTCGGACACGTACGCCAACATCAACGTGTTCCAGCCGTCCGGCGCATCGAGCTATGCCACGGTGAACGGTGCGTCACCGTTCATCAACAACTCCGCCGGTTTCGGGCTGGGCGGCCTGTTCGGTCCTGGAACACCGAACTACGTGCCGGGCGTCTACCAGTATAATCCGTTCGGGCAGTATCCAATCGGCAGCAAGTATTGCCCCGCCGGGCTCGCGGCCAAGTTCGCGGCCGCCGGCGGCACCATTCCCTGCGGCCTGAACTCCCAGTTGACGATCGGCGTCAGTGACACCTACGGCTTCCAGCCGCGCGCGACCATCATCGCGCCGCAGGTCTTCGGCATCGACAACACCATCCAGGTTGGTGGGCTGGTCGCCAAGGAAGTCTCGCCCACGAACAAGAACTACTACGGTGCCACGTCGACGGTTGCGCAGACGGCGAACAACCTGAGCGCCGGCTATCCTGTGGGCCCGCTCGGCGCCTATGACGGCGGCACGCAGCGGACCATCTACCAGGGCTATGCGCAGGACAAGATCGACCTGCTGGACAACACCCTGCACATCACCCCCGGCTTCACGCTGGAAGGCACCTACTCCGACCTGCGCGAGAGCGACATCTATGACTTCGCAGCAGGCGGGTTCGTCGGCTTCAAGCAGAAGAAGTGGGACCGGGACTGGCTGCCGTTCCTCAACATCAGCTATGATTTCGACAAGATCGTCCCGGCCCTGAAGGGCCTCAGCGCCTATGGCAGCACGGGCCAGTCCGCCCTGTTCGCACCGGTCACCGACTTCACGCCGAACGGCGACGGTGCGGCACCGGGTGCGTCGATCGTCCACCTCTACGAAGGCGGCGTGAAATACGATACGTCCAAGCTGCTGCTCTCCGTCGACTATTTCTATCAGAAGGTCGATCGCGACTTCGGCTTCTACGGCTCGCAGTCTGGCCCGACCGCGGGTGAGACGATTTACAACAACGATGGGCAGCGCGAATTCAAGGGCGTGGAAGGTGCGGCGACGTGGCAGGTCACACCGGACGTCCAGCTGTTCGGCAACGGCTCCCACGTGCTCGCCAAATACCTCAGGACCGACTTCGCGTTCGTGACTGTGGCACAGGACCAGTACGGTATTGCGTTGAAGGGTGCACCGGTGTCAGGCGTGCCGGACTGGCTGTCCACCTTCGGCGTGGACTACAGCCACAAGAGCACGTTCCGTGATGGAGACCAGGTGGAAGCCCGGATTACCGGGCTGTACACCGGCAAGCAGGCGACCACGTACGACATCTCCGGCAATGCGAACGTCCCGAACTTCCCCGGACTTTCTCCAGCCGGTCCTTGCACGCCTCCCAACATAGGTTCGGGCTGCACGCGTTTCGCGCAGCTGTCCGGCGCCACGGTCTATGACCCGAACGGCGGCATTTCGCCTTTTGCCACCTTCAACCTGGACTTGAACTACACCCTGCCGACACCGTTTCTTCCGGCCCTCAAGCGGCTAAAGTTCGATCTGAACATCCAGAACCTGTTCGACGCGCGCTTCTTCCAATACTACTACAAGCAGGTATCTCCCTCTGCGTGCAGCTTCACGAAAGCCAACCCGGTGGCCAGCCAATACAATTGCACACCCGAGTTTGCCGACGCCATTCCTGGTCAGCCGTTCAGCATGTTCTTCACGATCTCTGCGAAGTTCTGACAAAGCGTGACCAGCAAAGGGCCGCACCGGGTGGTGCGGCTCTTTGTATCTGTGCGGATTAGCATAGCAGGATTTTGAAACATCCTGCTGCTGGCATCGACGGACGACGCATCACCAGCCGTCACCGGAAACCGCTCTTGTACCCTTATCCCGGGATCAGATCGAACGCCACGCTCAGCCGGGCGCCGGGAGTGAATGGCACCGTCCTCTGCCACATGTAGGATGGGAACAGGACCAGCAGGCCAGGTTTCGGCCTCACTACGTGCTCGGCCCCCCAGCGCCGGCACGGTAAGGTATCACGGACTCGCCGAACTTTATCCAGGCTTCCTGGCCGGCACCTGCCATCTCCGGCAGGGTGACGTAGCAGGCCAAGGACAGCCAGCCTTCGGGTGGATATGGTGCGTGTGGTAGCCGCCAGGGCGCAGGCGTCTTGTGAAAGAGACAGCTACGGGCCCGGCAAACTACAGGATTACGACCTTCGCCAATGTTCGCGCTCAACGTCTCAGCCTGCGAGACGTCGGGATCAGCTACGAAGTCGCTTAGGAGCGGCCTCTACTCCCCGGCGTAGGTGGTAGTAGGCACAGCAACAATCCCGACAGGCCTATCTGCCTTTTGCACCGAACGACGTCTGGGTCATGCTTGTGTCGCCGACGGTTCCGATCGGATCATCGGCTGTGCCGTCCGAACACACCAAGCTGCCGGTCGCGCGTTCGCAATGCTTGGAGGCCACTTTTGACGACGTGCCGCTTGTCCGATCCGGTATGTCGCAGGAACTGAGCGACAATAGAAGCACAGCTGAGAAAGCTGTGAGCATTTTCGAAGTCAGCATGTCGGAGCCTTAAAAAAAAGGCCGCCACCCTTTGTCGGGTGGCGGCCCATCGTGACATCTTCCGGTTTAGAACCTCAGGGTGGTTTTGACCGAAATCACACGGCCGAGAATATCATACTCAGCCGGGTCGGTGTTGGTGCCGCCGTCCTGCACGAAGGGCGGGTTCTTGTCGAACAGATTGTCGATGGCGAGGTTCACGGTGAAGTTCTTGTAGGTGTAGGCGCCGTACAGGTCATGATAGAAGATGTCGGGCGTGCGCGTCGAGGCATACTGATTGGCCGGCGCGGCCGGTGCCGAGTAATAGAACAGCTGCCCCTCGATGTAGCGCATCCGGTAACCCACCGAGAAATCGCCAAAGCTCCAGTCCAGGCTCGCATTGTCCCGCAGCCTCGGGTAGCCCGGGGTGCTGATACCCACATCGATCAGCCCGAGCTGCCCGATGAAGGGACCGTTGGGCACGTTCTGCTGCTGGTATTTGAGCGTGTAAGTCGCGTCATTTGAGAAGGCGAACAGGCCGAAACGGCTAGGGAAGTTGTAGGTGGTGCCGATGTCGATGCCTTCCGTCCTGAGTTCGCCCAGGTTCTGGTTGGTACCGACTACGGTGCTGAGCTGCCCGGTGCCCAGACGTGGGTTGACGTTGGCGCAGTCGGAAAGGTTAGGGCTCGTGTAGCAGCCGTCCACGATGTTTTGTGTGGGCAAGGTGCTGATGAGGTTGTCAACCTTGGTGCGGAAGTAGTCCACCGTCACCGCCAGACGCGGAATGAAGGGCGGGGTGAGCACCGCGCCCAGCGTCTGCGTGCGCGCCGTCTCGGGGCTGAGGTTCGGATTGCCGCCGACGATCGTCTGGATCTGGCTGCCGATCTGCGTGAAGTTGGCCGGGTTGATGCCCTGTTTCTGGCAGTTCGCCAGCACGTTCTTGTACTGCGCTGCCGAGTAGTTGGTAGCCGAGGTTCCGGCGCACGGGTCCGTCGCTTCGTTGTAGCTGATCGTCGTGCCCATGAACAGGTCGGTGATGCTCGGCTGGCGGAACGCCACGCCATCCGTACCGCGGAAGCGGATACCGTCGATCGGCGTGTAGTTGCCGCTTACCTTCCAGGTCTCGCCGGAGCCGAAGTTGTTATAGTCGAAGAACCGGCCGCCAAGATCGACATGCAGATCCTTCGCACCCGGCAGATCCTTCAGGAGCGGCACCCGCGCCTCGCCATACACTTCCGTCACGTCGAACCCGCCTGAGGTGACCTGCGCGGGCGACTGGGCCGACTCGCCGCTCTGCAACACGTTGTCGGGGTTGAAGGAGCCCGTCTCCGTGCGATGCTCGACGCCCAGCGATATGCCCACCGGTCCGGCCGGCAGGTCGTAGATGTCGCTGTTGCTTATCGTGCCGCCATAGATCTTCAGCGTGTCACGCGAGGTGTCCACCTCGGTGAACTTGGCATATTTGATGGCAGCCGCGCTGAGGTTCTGACCGAACGGGTCGCCGAGCACGCAACCGGCCGCTGCCACGCAAACCAGCGGGTTATAGATGCCGAAGGTGGTCAGGTCGCCACCGGCACCGTTGGCCAGGTCGGCGGCCGTGGGCGATGTCTGCTGGAAGCCAGTCTCCTGCTCGAGCCGAAGAAAATTGATCGAGTTCGCAACATTCAATTCGTTATCGGACTGGCCGTACTGGAAGAACACCTCGTAGTCGAAGCCATGGCCGAGGTCGCCCTTGAAGCCACCGTTGAACTGGAAGGTGTCGGTGATCTGCCTGTAGGACCGATCACCGAACTGAGTCTCGCGGTTGTACAGGTCGATCGGGCCGGAGTTCGCACCGAGCAGCGACGTCAGGTAGGGATTGCCCTCCGGCACCACATAGGCGTCGGGGACGATGGCGGACAGGCCGCCATCGACAGGCGCCGGTGCCAGTTGTTGCCCGGTGACCTTGTGGGTATAGAATTCTTCGATGTAGCCGGTGATGTGATCGTTGAAATCGTAGTTGCCGAAGCTGGTCAGGCTCTCCTTCTCGAGGCTGCCCTGCAGGAATTGCTGCAGGCCGAAATCGTAGCGATCCGGCGAGAACGGGCCATTCTGCGAGCCCACCACGGTGCCGTTCTTGGCAAGGTTGGTGCCGTATCCAACGCCGGCGAGGCCCTGCGTCGTCGTGTTGATGTTGTTGGTGTCGGGGAAGATGACGTTTTGGGGCGTGACGAAGGAATTGATTTCGTTCTGGCCGGGGCTGTTTGTCTGCACCGGGTTGACCGCGTAGTTGCGATCGGCCTGCTTGACGGGGCCACGGTTAAGGTACTCTGCGCTTACCGTGAAATTGCCGTGGTCGAACGCCGTGCCGGCGGTGGCGCTGATCTCGCCCGTCTTGTCGTCACCGGCATCGGTGGCGATGGCGCCGTTGGCGTGGAAGGTAACACCGCTGAAATTATGCTTGAGAATGATGTTGATCACGCCGGCGATCGCGTCGGCGCCGTAGGTGGTCGACGCGCCGTCCTTCAGGATCTCGATGCGATCCACCAGGTCGAGCGGTATGTTGTTCAGATCGACGCAATCGATGCCGCCGGCGGTGGTCACGAAGCGCTTGCCGTCGACCAGCACCAGCGTACGCTCGGGGGTCAGGTTACGCAGGTCGATACAGGAAGAGCCGCTGCCGCCGTTGTTCGTCGTGGCATAGACGCCGGAGGTGCCGATTTCCGGCAGGCGCGTCAGCACGTCCTCCAGCGTCTCGGCAGTGGTGTGGGCGATCTGCGCCGACGTCACGACGACGACCGGCGACTCGCTCGTAGCATTCGTCTGCTTCAGGCGAGACCCGGTGACGACGATCTGCTCCGTATTTCCGCTGGAAGTCGCGGTCGCTGCATCAGTGCCGGCCGGCGAGGTCGCCGTGTTTACGCTCGGTGCTACTTGGGCAAGAGTTATGGCCGGCGCGCTCTGCGCAAGGGCGTTGCTTATCATGGGTGCCTGCACCAGGGCCAATACGGCGGCCGAACCTGCAAGCCTGTGTCGAAGTGTCAAAGAATAGTCCCCCTGAGGCAGATAACACGCAGCCGGAGCCGCCCGCTTGGAGCGGGCAAGGTCCGGCGTCCGAGCCGAAATTAACCGTTCGTAAAGCCACGATAATCTTTCCGTGACAGAGGGAAACCGTAAACAGGTCGGCTGAAATCGATGGGTTACGTTGTGTTGCAGTTGTGCAACTCAGACCTGCGCCAGCCGAATGACGGGCAGCCATGCAAGTTCACCTTGCCGGCCAGTAAGCGAAGCCTTAGAGGGTTAGGGACGAAAGCTGACCTGATACCTCACCGGGAGCCTGGTCCATTTACTCGGGCTCTCAACCGCTGGTACTTCTTGTTCAAGGATGCAGTCCGAATGCGCACGGCATGAACGGCCTCTTCACATCCTCGCTTCTGCGTGCGGGCGGCGCTCTGGCGGCAGCGGCACTCCTGTCCGCCTGCGCCTCCCACGCGCCGCCGATGACCGCCACCCAGGAAGCCGCCACCTACGTGGCGCGCGCCAAGCCGAGCTACACGCCGCCCGGGTCGCCGGACGATCCCTGGGGTCCTTACATCACCGAGGCCAGCAAGAAGTACGACGTGCCGGAACGCTGGATACGCGAAGTAATGCGCGTCGAGTCGCACGGCCACGAGTTCACCGCCGGCGGGGCGCTGATCACCTCGCCAGTGGGTGCGATGGGCCTGATGCAGGTGATGCCCGCCACCTATGATGAGGTGCGCGCGCGCTACAACCTGCCGGATGACGCGTTCGACCCGCACAACAACATCATGGCCGGCACCGCCTATCTGCGCGAGATGTATGACGCGTTCGGCAGCCCCGGCTTCCTGGCCGCCTATAATGGCGGCCCGGCGCGGCTGGAGGATTACCTGACGCATAACCGGCCGCTGCCGGCAGAGACACGGCGCTACGTGGCGATGATCGCGCCCTACATCCAAGGCGAGTGGCCGCAGGCGCGCTCGCCGGCCGAGCAATACGCCGTCAACCAGCTGCCGATGGACATACCCGCCGGCCCCCGCTACCCGCGGCATGTCAACGTGGTCGTGGCCAGCCGCGGCCGGCGCGGCCGCGAGGCCGTGCGTTACGCC
>CAXUOA010000073.1:0-10966 GCA_964252625.1 uncultured Acetobacteraceae bacterium
GGCCAAAACCACCCTGCGCGCCCGCGTGGCGGCCCCGGAGCTGAAGCGCCAGGCGCCGGCGCGCCAGGAGAGCCTGCCGCTGCAGGAAGCCGGCTGGCGCTTTCCGCCCAACAGCCTGCTGCGCGCGCCGCCGGCGCCCAGCGGCGCCGGTCCGGACGAGGAAGCGCTGCAGAACCACGCCCGCCTGCTGGAGTCCGTGCTGGCCGATTACGGCGTGCAGGGTGCCATACGCGACATCCGGCCGGGCCCCGTGGTCACGCTCTATGAGCTGGAGCCGGCGCCGGGCATACGCAGCGCGCGGGTGATCGGGCTGGCGGACGACGTGGCGCGCAGCCTGTCGGTCACCGCGGTGCGCATCGCCACCGTGTCGGGGCGCAACGTCATCGGCATCGAGGTGCCCAACGCCCGCCGCGAGACGGTATTCCTGGCCGAGCTGCTGGAAAGCGAGGCGTGGACCCGCCACCAGGGCCGCCTGCCGATCGCGCTCGGCAAGGACATCTCCGGCACCCCGATCGTCAGCGACCTGGCGCGCATGCCGCATCTGCTGATCGCCGGCACCACCGGCTCGGGCAAGTCGGTCGGCATAAACGCGATGATCCTGTCGCTGCTGTTCAAGCTCTCGCCCGAGCAGTGCCGGATGATCCTGATCGACCCGAAGATGCTGGAACTGTCCGTCTACGAGGGCATCCCGCATTTGATGGCGCCGGTGGTGACCGACCCGGCCAAGGCGGTGCAGGCGCTGAAATGGACGGTGCGCGAGATGGAGCGCCGCTACCGTGCCATGAGCCAGCTCGGCGTGCGCAACGTCGGCGGCTACAACGAGCGCGTGGAAGAGGCCCGCGCCAAGGGCGAGGTGATCAGCCGCCGCGTGCAGACCGGCTTCGATTCCGAGACCGGCCGTCCGACCTTCGAGGAACAGCCGCTGGTGCTGGAGGCGCTGCCGTTCATCGTGGTGGTGATCGACGAGATGGCGGACCTGATGATGACCGCCGGCAAGGACATCGAGGCCGCGGTGCAGCGCCTGGCGCAGATGGCGCGCGCGGCCGGCATACACGTGATCATGGCAACCCAGCGCCCGTCGGTGGACGTGATCACCGGCACCATCAAGGCCAACTTCCCCACCCGCATCAGCTTCCAGGTGATCAGCAAGTTCGACAGCCGCACCATCCTGGGCGAACAGGGCGCCGAACAGCTGCTGGGCCACGGCGACCTGCTCTACATGATGGGCGGCGGCCGCATCACCCGCGTGCACGGCCCGCTGGTGACCGACCGCGAGGTGGAGGACACGGTCGCCTTCCTGCGCCAGCAAGGCGCGCCGGACTACCTGGACGAGGTGACCGACGGCGCCGAGGAGGAGAGCGGCGGTGGGGCCAAGGACGCGTTCGCCGGCCTGGGCGGCGGCGACGGCGAAATGGGCCTGTTCGACCAGGCGGTGGCCATCGTGGCGCGCGAAGGCAAGGCGAGCACCAGCTTCATCCAGCGGCATCTCAACATCGGCTACAACCGCGCGGCCAAGCTGATCGAGCAGATGGAGAAGGAGGGCATCATCAGCGCGGCCAACCATGTCGGGCGGCGCGAGGTTCTTTGCCGGCGGACTGGGGACGAGTAGGGCAAGGAAGGAAGCAGTTCTTTTTTGAAAAAAAGAACCAAAAAACTTTTGCTTCCCATCGCTGGGGCAGGCACGCGCTTTTTTCAACGAGCCGGCGACAGCGGAGCAAAAGTCTTTTGCTTCTTTTCTTCAGAAAAGAAGGCTTTGCTTTTCGAGACTGGCGTCTCCGGCTTCGGCGCAAGCAACCCAAACCGGCCCCTGACCGTTCTATCCTCCCCCAAAGGACATGGCCGTGAGCGACGATCCGGACGACCTGCTAGACCCCCGAGCGGCTGCAAAGGCGGCCCATCTGCACTACGTCTCCTACGGCAAGCCAGGCGTCCGGCGCGAGCCGGCACAAGAGGGCGGCTGGGACTACTTCATGCCGGACGGCAAGCGTATCACCGACGAGCCCACCATCCAGCGCATACGCAAGCTCGCCATTCCGCCTGCCTATACCGACGTATGGATCTGCCGCGATCCCAACGGCCACCTGCAGGCCGTGGGCCGGGACGCGCGCGGCCGCAAACAATACCGCTACCACCCGCGCTGGCGCGAAATCCGCGACGAGGCGAAATACGGCAAGATGCTGGTGTTCGGCCGCAAGCTGCCCGACATACGCGCCCGGGTGGAGCACGACCTGGCCAGGCCGGGCCTGCCGCGGGAAAAGGTTCTGGCGGCGCTGGTACGCCTGCTGGAACGCACGCTGGCCAGGATCGGCAACGAGGAATACGCCAAGACCAACAACAGCTTCGGCCTGACTACCCTGCGCGAGCGCCACGTCAAGGTGCATGGCAGCGTGGTGGAGCTGGATTTCCGGGCCAAGCACGGCATACAGCGCCACATCGAGCTGAAAGACCGCAAGCTCGCCAACATCGTCAAGAAGCTGCAGGACATCCCCGGCCAGGAGCTGTTCCACTACCTCGATCACGACGGCCACAGCCACACGGTCGGCTCGGACGACGTGAACGCCTACCTGCACGAGATCACCGGCGAGCACATAACGGCGAAGGATTTCCGCACCTGGGCGGCGACGAACCTGGCCGCCCTGGCACTGCGCGAGTTCGAGACCTACGACACCGCCGCGAAAGCCAAGAAGAATGTGCTGCGCGCGGTGGAAGCCGTGAGCAGCCTGCTGGGCAACACGCCGAGCATCTGCCGGAAATGCTACATCCACCCGGCGATTTTCGATGGCTACCTGGATGGCAGCCTGCTGGAAGGCCTGAAAGCGCGGGCCGATGCCGTGCTGGACCAGCATGCGCATGGCCTGACGGCGGAGGAAATCGCCGTCACGGCGTTTCTGGATCGGCGCCTGCATCAGATGGCTGCCTGACGCTCCCGGGTGCTGGTTGGGGACCGTTGCCGTATGCCAAACAGCCTCGATGCTGACGCATGGAAAGAAAGCAGTCCTTTTTTGAAAAAAGGACCAAAAAACTTTTGCTTCCCCCGCATCTGCAGCAACCGGGTGCTTTTGAATTAACGAGGCAGCTGAACCGGCGCAGGAGATAAAAGTTTTTTGCTTCTTTTTTTCAAAAAAGAAGGCCTTTCTTGCTTGCGCAAGCGTCAACCGCAAAGCGGCCTGGTTCAAACGAAAGCCCCAGCGGAGTTTGGGGCAGAGACCCAGCCGTGCTCGCTGTCAGTGCTCCCCGTTCGATCCGGAAACTCTCCTCAGGCCGCCGCCAGCACCGCCTCGCCCAACGCCAGACAGGACGTAAGGCCAGGGCTCTCGATCCCGAACAGGTTCACCAGCCCCGGCACGCCGTGCACTGTCGCGTCCTGTATGACAAAGTCCTGCGTCTGCGTCGGCGGCACGATCTTCGGCCGTATCCCCGCATAGGCCGGCACCAGGCGCTCGGCCGGCAGGCCCGGCCAGTAGCGGCGTATGCTGGCGGCGAAGACGGGCGCGCGCGCCGGGTCCACGGTGTAGTCCGGCGTGTCCACAGCTTCCACGTCCGGGCCGAAACGCGCCTGGCCGGCCATGTCCAGCGTCAGGTGTATGTCGGCGCCGCCCGGGATCGGCACAGGGTAGATCAGGCGGGTGAACGGCACGCGGCCGGACAGCGCGAAGTAGCTGCCCTTGGCCAGGTAGGCCGGCGGCACGTGCGCGGGGTCCAACCCGGCGATGTGCCGCGCCAGCGCGCAGGCGCCGTGCCCCGCGGCATTCACCAGCATGCGGCAGCGCAGCCGCATGGGCTCGGCACCGCCCACGGACAAAGCAAACCCGTCCGGCACCGCTTCAGCCTGCAGCAGGGGGGCGTTCAGGGCGAGCGACGCACCATGATCCTGCGCCTCGCCCAGAAGGGAAAGCATCAGCGCGTGGCTGTCGACGATGCCCGTCAGGGGTGAGTGCAGGGCGCCGGTGCAGGCGAGCGCCGGTTCCAGCGCACGCGCCTGCAAGGCCGTCAGCCTGACCAGGCCTTCCACCCCGTTCCGCTCGCCCGTTGCCTGTATCGCGTCCAGCTGCACGCAATCCGCTCTGTCGGCGGCGACGATCAGCTTGCCGCAGGCCCGCGCGGGCACGCCGTGCGACGCGCAATACGCGTACAGCGCCCGTCGTCCCGGCGCGCACAGCCGGGCGCGCCAGGTGCCCGGGGCGTAATAGAAACCGGCATGGATGACTTCGCTGCTGCGCGAGGAGGTACCCGTGCCGATGGCGCCGGCTGCCTCGAGGACGAGCACGCTGTGGCCGGCTCTGGCAAAAGCGCGGGCAATGGCCAGGCCCACGGCGCCGGCGCCGGCTACGACCGCGTCTATGTCAGGCAAGGTCGCGGACGTGCCCTGCCGCACAAGCCTTCCGGGAAGGAGTCCGCGACAGCGGAGTCAAAAGTTTTTTGCTTCTTTTTTTCAAAAAAGAAGGCCTTCCTTCACCTAATTGCTGCGAGAACACTCGTACCCGGGCCCGTTCGGCAGACACCGCAGCGGCGTAAAGCTGGTATCGCCCGGCGGCACAGCCGAGATAACACCGAGCGGGTGGTCCTTGGGAAGGTTGCCGCGGTCGCTGATGTCGCGTTGGCGGAGTGCCGGGTTCGGCGCGACGCTGCAGGCGGCGAGGCTGCCGAGCAGGGCCAGGGAAGCAAGGAGGCGTCGCATGGTTTGTCCTTTCAGATCGTCCGGAGCCTGCAACGGGGCGTTACACAGGTTTACATGTATAGGCTGGCAGACCCGGCCTGGACGGGCCAGGTTGATACCATTCATGGCCCGGATGATCAGACCAGCGCGGCGGGCCCACAAGGGGCTGCCTGCCGCACGTTCCCTGCAAGCCGGAAGACGCATCCATGGATGACCTGCAGACCATCCCGCCGCCGCGCACGACGCAGCCGATCGTGCACCAGGCAGGGCGGCCCGTGCGCAGGCGCAGCTTCTGGCCCTGGCTGATACTGCTGCTGATCCTGGGCGGCGTCGTGTTCCTCGTCTCCCGCCTGGGCAATGGGGCCGCCAGGCACGCGCAGGTGGTGCCGCCGCAGGCGGTGGGCGTGGCAAAAGCCGGCACGGCGGACATGTCCGTAGTCGATGCCGGGCTGGGCACGGTCACCTCGCTGGCCAGCGTCACGGTGCAGACGCAGATCGCCGGCACGCTGCAGACGATCGGGTTCCATGAAGGCCAGATCGTCCATAAGGGCGATTTCCTGGCCCAGATCGACCCGCGGCCCTACGAGGCGCTGTTGGCGCAGGCGCGCGGCACGCTGGCGCATGACCAGGGGCTGCTGCACCAGGCGCAGATGGACGCCAAGCGATACGCGCTGCTACAGCGGCAGGACAGCATCGGGCGCCAGCAATCCGAGGACCAGCAATACGTGGTCGAGCAGTATGTCGGTTCGGTGGCCGCCGACCAGGGCATGGTGCAGACTCAGCTGGTGAACCTAGCGTTCTGCCGCATCACCTCGCCGGTGGACGGAAGGGTGGGCCTGCGGCAGGTGGACGCCGGCAATTACATAACGCCCACTTCGCTGACCAACGGCATCGTGGTGGTGACGCAGCTGGACCCGATCAGCGCCATCTTCACGTTGCCGGAAGACGACGTACCGGCGATCCAGGCGCAACTGCACGCAGGCGCCAGGCTGGTGGTGCAGGCCTATGATCGCAGCAACACCATGCATCTGGCAGACGGCACGCTGGAGACGATCGACAACGAGATCGACGTGACCACCGGCACGGTGAAATTGCGCGCGCTGTTCGCAAACCCGAACTTCTCGCTGTTCCCCAACCAGTTCGTGAACTTGCGGCTGATCGTCAGCACGGTGCACAACGCGGTGGTGGTGCCGAACGCGGCGTTGCAGACCGGCGCGCCGGGAAGTTTCGTATATCTTGTGCTGCCGCCTGGCACCGAGGCCAAGCCTGGCGAGGTCAAGCCTGCGGCCGACGCAAAACCGGACGATGCCAGCGGCGCCGGCGGCCAGCACGCCCATCCGCCGGCCGATACGGTGAGCGTTCGCGCGGTGAAGCTGGGCGTGGCCGATTCCGACAAGACGCAGATCGTGAGCGGGCTTGCCGTCGGCGACACGGTGGTGATCGACGGCTCGGACAGGCTGCGTGACGGGGCGAAGGTGGTGCTGCCTGGCTCCCGGCCGCAGGGCGGCGACGGAGCGGCGCCGCACCGGCACCGGCATGCGGCGGAGTGATGGGAGTAGGCAAGGCCTGCTTTTTTGAAAAAAAGAAGCAAAAAACTTTTGCTCCCTCGCCTGCTCCAGCACGGAGCTTGTTTCTGCAAGCGCGCGCTTTGGCAGGAACAGGCGCAGCCCTGATGCAGGCGCAGGAGCAAAAGTTTTTTGCTTCTTTTTTGCAAAAAAGAAGGCCTTCCTTCCTGCTTTCCCCCCCATGAACCCCTCAGCCCTGTTCATCCTCCGCCCGGTGGCAACCACGCTGCTGATGGTGGCACTCCTTCTGGTAGGCCTGATCAGCTACCAGTACCTGCCGCTATCCGCGTTGCCGGAGGTGGATTACCCCACCATCCAGGTGCAGACCTTCTACCCCGGCGCCAGCCCGGAGGTGATGACGAGTTCCGTCACCGCGCCGCTGGAACGCCAGTTCGGCGAGATGCCCGGCCTGAACCAGATGGCGTCGCAGAGCTCGGCCGGCGCCTCGGTAATCACGCTGCAATTCGGCCTGGATCTGTCGCTGGACGTGGCCGAGCAGGAGGTGCAGGCGGCGATCAACGCGGCCGGCAACCTGCTGCCGTCGGACCTGCCGGCGCCGCCGATCTACGCCAAGGTGAACCCCGCCGACGCGCCGATCATCACACTTGCACTGACCAGCAGGACGATGGCGCTGACGCAGATCGAGGATCTGGCGGAGACCAGGCTGGCGCAGAAGATCAGCCAGATCGACGGCGTGGGGCTGGTCTCCATTTCCGGCGGGCACCGGCCGGCGGTGCGCATACAGGCAAACCCGCGCGCGCTGGCCGCACTGGGCCTCAACATCGACGATCTGCGCACCACGATCGGCAACCTCAACGTCAACACGCCGAAGGGCAATTTCGACGGGCCTGCGCAGGCCACCACGATCAACGCGAACGACCAGCTACCGGACGCTGCATCCTTCGCCCACGCCATCATCGCCTACAAGAACGGCGCGCCGGTGCACCTGACGGATGTGGCCACCCTGGTGCAGGGATCGGAGAACACCAAGCTGCAGGCGTGGATGAACCGCACGCCAGCCGTCGTGCTGAACGTGCAGCGCCAGCCCGGGGCGAACGTCATCCAGGTGGTCAACCGCATCACCGCACTTATGCCGAAGCTGCAGACCACCTTGCCCGCCGCCTTGCAGGTGACCAAGCTGACGGACCGCACGAACACCATACGCGCGTCCGTGGCGGACGTGGAGTTCGAGCTGGCGCTGGCCATCGGCCTGGTCGTGCTGGTGATCTTCGTGTTCCTGCGCCGCATCCCGGCAACCCTGATACCCAGCCTGTCGGTGCCGCTGTCCCTGGTGGGCACGCTGGCGGCAATGTACCTGTGGGGCTTCTCGCTGGACAATCTCTCGCTGATGGCGCTGACCATCGCCACCGGCTTCGTGGTGGACGATGCGATCGTGATGATCGAGAACATCGACCGCTACGTGGAGATGGGCGAGCCGCCGCTGGAAGCCGCGCTGAAGGGCTCCAGGCAGATCGGCTTCACCATCATCTCGCTGACCGTCTCCCTGCTCGCCGTGCTGATACCGCTGCTGTTCATGGGGGACGTGGTGGGCCGCCTGTTCCACGAATTCGCCATAACGCTGGCGGTGACGATCGTGATCAGCGCAATCGTGTCGCTGACCCTGGTGCCGATGCTGTGCGCGCGCCTGCTGCGCCACCAGCCGCCGGAAAACATGGGTCGCGTGGCGCGCTGGTCCGAACGCACGACCGAACGCGTGATCGCCGGCTACGGCAGGTGGCTGGATTGGGTGCTGGATCGCCAGGTGCTGACGCTGCTGGTGGCGCTGGCCACCATGGCGCTGACGGCGTTCCTGTACGTGGTGATCCCGAAAGGCTTTTTCCCGGTGCAGGACACCGGGTTGATACAGGGCATCAGCGTCGCCGCACCAACCGCATCCTACGCCGCGATGTCACGCGGGCAGCAGGCGTTGGCCGACGCGATCCTGAAAGATCCTGCCGTGGTCAGCCTGTCATCCTTCATCGGCATAGACGGCAGCAACACCACGCTGAACACCGGCCGCTTCCTGATCAACCTCGCCGCGCGTGACGACCGCACGGACAACGTCAGCGCCATCATTCGGCGCCTGCAGACCGAAGTGGCCGGCGTGGCCGGCATCTCGCTGTACATGCAGCCGGTGCAGGACCTCAGCATCGATACCGCGATAAGCGCCACGCAATACCAGTTCGTGCTGGAAAACGCCGATCTGTCCGCGTTCAACATCTGGATTCCGCGCCTGCTGGACAGGCTGCACGCCATCCCGTCCATCACCGACGTGACCAGCGACCTGCAGACGAACGGCCTGGCCGCCACCATCACCATCGACCGTCCGACCGCGGCCCGCTTCGGCATCACGCCCGCCACGGTCGATAACGCGCTCTATGACGCGTTCGGCCAACGTATCGTCTCGACCATATTCACCGAAAGCAACCAGTATCGCATCATCCTCGAAGCCACGCCGCGCGTGCAGTCGTCGCTTGCCAATCTGAACGCGCTGTACCTGCCGTCCTCCACCGCCGCCAGCGGCCAGGTGCCGCTCAGCGCGTTCGTGCACGTCACCACCGGCTCCTCGCCGCTGGTGGTGAGCCACCTCGGCCAGTTCCCAAGCACAACCATCAGCTTCAACCTCGCACCCGGCGCCTCGCTCGGCGCCGCGGTGGACGCCATCAAGCAAGCCGAAACATCGCTGCATCTGCCTGACAGCTTCCTCACCGCCTTTCAGGGTGCGGCGGCCGCGTTCCAGAGCGCGCTCGGCAACGAGCTCTACCTCGTGCTCGCCGCCATCGCTGCCATGTACATCGTGCTCGGCGTGCTCTACGAAAGCTTCGTCCACCCCGTCACCATCCTCTCCACCCTGCCATCCGCCGGCATCGGCGCGCTGCTAGCGCTGATGCTCGTGGGCTCCGATCTCGACATCATCGGCATCATCGGCATCGTGCTGCTGATCGGCATCGTGAAGAAGAATGCGATCATGATGATCGACTTCGCGCTGGTGGCCGAACGCGAGGAAGGCTACGCGCCGCGCGAGGCGATACACCGCGCCAGCATGCTGCGCCTGCGGCCGATCCTGATGACGACGTTCGCGGCCCTGTTCTCCGCCCTGCCGCTGATGCTCGGCAGCGGCACGGGCTCCGAACTGCGCCGGCCGCTGGGGCTGGCGATCTTCGGCGGGCTGATCGTGAGCCAGGTGCTCACGCTGTTCACCACGCCGGTGATCTACCTGCTGTTCGATCGCGTGGCGCTGTATTTCAAGCCGAAGGATGTGCCGGAGCCCGAGGGTCCGGTGCCGGCGGAATGAGTAAGGAAGTAGGCAAGGCCTTCTTTTTTTAAAAAAAGAAGGCCTTGCTTTCTTAGCCCGACATGAACATCAGCTCGCCGTTCATAAGCCGCCCGATCGCCACCACGCTGCTCACCATAGGCATCGCGCTGGCCGGCATCTTCGCCTACGCGCAGCTCCCCGTCTCGCCGTTGCCGCAGGTGGATTTCCCCACAATCTCCGTGCAGGCGACGCTGCCGGGCGCCAGCCCGGACACGGTGGCCACCTCCGTCGCCAGCCCGCTGGAACGCCATCTGGGCCAGATCGCGGACGTCACCGAGATGACGTCTGCCAGTTCCGTGGGCCAGACGCGCATCACGCTGCAGTTCGGGCTGAACCGCAACATCGACGGTGCGGCGCGTGACGTGGAGGCCGCGATTAACGCGGCGCGCGCGGACCTGCCGACGTCGCTGCGGGCGAACCCCACCTACCGCAAGGTGAACCCGGCGGACGCGCCGGTGATGATCCTGGCGCTCACGTCGAAGACGCTGACGCAGGGCCAGCTCTACGATTCCGCCGCTACCGTGCTGGAGCAGAAGCTGTCCCAGCTCTCCGGCGTGGGCGAGGTGGACGTGAACGGCTCGGCCCTGCCGGCCGTGCGCGTGGAGCTGAACCCGGGCGCGCTGTTCCATTACGGCATCGGGCTGGAGGACGTGCGTGCGGCGCTGGCCTCGGCGAACGCGAACGCGCCGAAAGGCGCCATCGAGGAAGGCGACCGCCACTTCCAGATATACACCAACGACCAGGCGAGCCACGCGGCCGATTACCGCGACCTGGTGATCGCCTACCGCAACGGCGCCGCCGTGCGCCTCACCGACGTGGCGGAAGTACTCGACAGCGTCGAGGATCTGCGCAACTCGGGGCAGTTCAACGGCCAGCCGACGGTCGTGCTGATCGTGTTCCGCCAGCCGGGCGCCAACATCATCCAGACGGTGAACGGCATACGCGCCGTGCTGCCGCAGCTGAAGGCGTCGCTGCCCGGTGCGGTGAACATCGACGTCGCCATAGACCGCACGCCCACCGTGCGCGCTTCGCTGGACGACACGCAGCGCACGCTGATCATCGCCATCGTGCTGGTGATCGGCGTGGTGTTCGTCTTCCTGGGCAGCGCGCGCGCCACGCTCATCCCGGCGGTGGCCGTTCCGGTCAGCATCATCGGCACGTTCGCCGCGATGTGGCTGCTGGGCTTCAGCCTGGACAACCTATCGCTCATGGCGCTGACCATCTCCACCGGCTTCGTGGTGGATGATGCCATCGTGGTGCTGGAGAACATCGCCCGCCACATGGAAGACGGCGTGCCGCGCGTGCGGGCCGCACTCATGGGCGCGGGCGAAGTGGGGTTCACCGTGCTCTCCATCAGCACGTCGCTGATCGCCGTGTTCCTGCCGATCCTGCTGATGGGCGGCATCGTCGGCCGGCTGTTCCGCGAGT
>CAXUOA010000074.1:0-10713 GCA_964252625.1 uncultured Acetobacteraceae bacterium
GGGCAGGGGCTGTTGGCAGCCGGGCGGCGGCGAAAACAGCGGCTTCCGTTGGTTTTGGATTGGCTGTATCAGGTGGCGGCACGGACCCGTAGCTCAGCTGGATAGAGCGCTGCCCTCCGAAGGCAGAGGCCGAAGGTTCGAATCCTTTCGGGTCCGCCAGGCTTCGGGATGTCGTTTGCGTCGGTGGGCGGGGGGTGGCTTAGTCGTCCGCCTGGGTTTGACCGACGTATTTTGTTGGTGCGATCGGGCCCATTCGTGGCGTGCAGTTCACTCTACAGAGCTTCTCACGTTACTCGAGTGGATCGGAAGGAGCTTCGACGAGCCGATCCTGCAGGTTGTCCGACGGAATCTCCCTTTGGAGATGGATGGCAGCCACACCGGTAAAGGATCGTGGTTTCATATCGAGGCGCTTTGAGATTGACGCGTGGTAAGCAAGAAAGGCCTTCTTTTTTGAAAAAAAGAAGCAAAAAACTTTTGCGTCCTGCGCCGACTCCAAGGCCTTGATCAATCCAGAGGCATCTAGCCGGTGCACAAGCGGGGAAGTGAAAGTTTTTTGGACCTTTCAAAAAAGGACTGCTTTCTTGCTAAATCTGTACTACAGAATTCAGATCGAAAGTCTGCCCGGGCGGGTTCTCGCCGATGCGGACGGATTTCGGCGTGGCCATGTGATACGGTGGTATCGGCAGGTTATACGGTGCAGGCACGCCGGAATACACCCGGCCGGCAAGATCGTATTTTGAGCCGTGGCACGGGCACAGATACCCGCCTGGCCAGTTCGGCGCCGGGTCGGTGGCGCTCATGTTCGGGTAGAACGTGGGCACGCAGCCCAGATGGGTGCAGATGCCGACCATCACCGCGTAGGTCGGGTCCAGCGAGCGGTGCCAGTTCTCGGCGTAGTCCGGCTGCTGCAGCACCTTGCTGTTCGGATCGCTGAGCACGCGTATCGTCTTGGGATCCTGCAACGTGGCCAGGCCCTGCGGCGTGCGGTGCACGATGAAGATCGGCTTGCCGCGCCACACCACCACGATCTGCTGGCCGGGTGCCAGCTTGCTCACGTCCACGTCGATCGGCTCGCCGGCGGCCAGCGTGTCCGCGGCCGGCTCCATGCTGTCGATGAACGGCCAGACGATGGCGCCTACCGCCACGGCCGCACCTGCCAAAGCGAGCATCGTCAGGAAGTCGCGTCGCCCCGGCTCCCCTTCGGTGCCGTGCGGGGCCGGTGCGATATGCGTGGTCGAAGACATCGGTCACCCTTCTGTAAGCGGCGATCCCGAAGGTTGCGGTCGCGCTGCACGTGCTAATTGGCCTGAACGCGCCGTCTTGCCTAGTCCCCGCCGCATGCCGGGCGCAAAGGCCGATCGGAATACTCGACGTTCGTTGCGAAACCTGCCATTTTCCAGTGACGCGCGATGCAGGGACGAACGGGTGCAACCAGGCGGCCTGAGAAATGACAGAGTAACGAGTGTGGAGACGGCGCAGGAAGCCGCACCGTCCTTGCGCGAGTTTCTCTATCACGCGCACCACCACCGTGGGCCGGCTTTGCTGGCCGGCGCCGCCGTGCTGTGCCTGGCGTTGCTGGTGGCCGCTCTCCTGCCGCCCAGCTACCGGGCCGCGGCCACGCTCGCCGTGCTGCCTTCGCCCGAATTCACCGTGCGCGCGGCCGCCGGCAGCCACGAGCTGAACGCCAGCGCGCTGGTGATGGACCAGATCATGAAGGCCGAATCGGAGATACTGGACAGCGCGGACCTGCACCGCGCCACGATCGACCGCGTGGGGCCGGCGATGCTGTATCCGGACGTGTTCGCGCCGGCGCCGCGCGGCCTGGTGCGCCGCGTGATGCACGCGGTCACGTCCACGCTGCTGGCGCCCTGGCGGGTTCCGCCGGGCGACGAGGCGGCGGCGCGGGAGGAGCGTGGCATCAGGCGCTTCAAGCACGACCTTTCTGTGCTGCCTGCCAAGGATGCCAACGTGATCGACGTGACGTTCGATGCGCCCAAGGGTACTGTTGCGGCAGACACGCTGAACGCCATGCTGGCGCTCTACGCCCAGCGGCGTGCGGCCCTGTATGACGACCCGCAGCTCGACATTGTCAGGCGCGAGGCCGAGGCCGGCCGGCAGGCGGTGGCGCAGGCTGACGAACGCCTGGCCGCGTTCAAGCAGGCGCACGCGATTTCCGACTACGATTCCGAGCGCGACCTGCTGCTGCGCCGGCGCAGCCAGGCGGAACAATCGGCGCAGGACACCACTTCGTCCGTCAGCGAGCATGCCGCCAGGCTGGACGCGCTGACCAAGGCGCTCGGTACGGAACACCCGACGATCGGCATCTATACCGAGCAGGATGCCGACACACGGTTGCAGAGCGTGAACGCCGGCCTGGAAGCCGTGCAGGCCAGGCTGGCCGCGGCGCGCGAGAAGTATCGCGAGACCAGCCGCATGGTCACCGGCCTGCGTGCCGAGCTCACGGCGCACCAGGCGGAACAGGCACGGCTCAACCATGATTCGACGCTTTCTGTCGTCCGGCAGGGCCGCAACCCGACGATCGACCCGCTGCGGTTGGACCGCGCGCGTGAGGTAGGCGAGCTTGCGGCCGCGCGCGCGCGGTTGCAGTCCCAGCAGCAGGATCTGGCGCGGCTGTCGCGGACGCTGGCGGCGCTGGATGCCGATGAGGCGTCGCTGGCCGGGCTGCAACGCCAGCGCGCCAGTGCGGACGACACCTATCGGGCTGCGAACCGCATTGTCGCGGAGCGCCACCTGAGCGAGGCGGAGGACGCGCGGCGCCTGACGAACGTGCGCGTCATCCAGCCGGCGATGGCGCCGCAGTCGCCGCGGGCCACGCCGCTGCTGGTGATCGCGGCCGGGGTGATGTTCGGCGGGCTTGCCGCGTTCGGCTGGGTGGTGGTGGCGTTCATGCGCCGGCCGGTGTTCCTGACGGGCGAGGGGCTGGAGGCGGCCACGGGGCTGCCGGTTCTGGCTGTGTTCGAGCGACGGCGTCTGGTCGGCGTTTGACGCTGGCGAAGGAAGAAAGGTGTTCTTTCCTGAAACGCCTGCGCACGGTCAGGCAGTCTTGCAAACAGAAGCGTCGGCCGAACTACGCGGACGTCAATGCAGGCGACAGAAGCAGAGGTTTTTTGCTTCTTTTTCAAGAAAGGAGGCCTTCCTCCCTTAAGCCCGCCTGTGCAGCCGCATCGGCATGCCCTCAGCCGGCCGCATGGTCACCCGCAGCTTCGGGGTAGGCGTAAACCCTGGCTCGGCGGACAGGCGGGCTGCCGGCAGGAGCGTGCCCAGGATGGCGACCGCTTCGAGCAGCGCGAAGCCCATGCCGATGCAGATGCGCGGCCCGGCGCCGAACGGCAAATAGGACCAGCGGTGTCGCGCCTTTACCGCCTCGGGCGCAAACCGGTCCGGGTCGAACGTTTCCGGGTTCGGCCACAGCTTCTGGTGATGGTGGATTGCATAGATCGGCACGAAGACGTTGTCATGTGGCGTGATCTTCACGCCGCCGATCTCCAGGTCCCGCGTCGATTGCCGCACCACCATGGCCACCGGGGGATAGACGCGCATTGATTCCTGAACGACCTGGCGCGTGTAGGTCAGCTCGGCCACCTGGCCGGCTTCGAGCGGTGCGCCGCCTGTCACCTGCGCGATCTCTGCCAGCACCCGGCGCTCGATGTCCGGGTTACGGGCCAGCAGGAAAAACGTCCAGGTGAGCGCCAGCGCGGTGGTCTCGTGCCCGGCGCCGATGAAGGTGATGATGTTGTCGCGTATGTCGGTGTCATCCAGACCTTCGCCGGTTTCCGGGTCCTTGGCGTCCAGCATCAGCGACAGCAGGTCGCTCCGGCGCTCGCCGGTGGCGCGCCGCTCGACGATGCGCTCGGTCACCGTCTGGCGAAGATAGTCGCCACCACGCTCGGAGCGGCCGCGGCCGGGAAACGGTGTCCAGGTGGGTGCACCGAGGGCCGAGAGGGCGGTCTGCCAGCTCGTCGATTCCAGGAAGTCGCGTATGCTGGCTTCCACGCGGCCGACATCCGTGTTGCCGCGGCCGGAGAGCATGGTCTCCAGAATGATCTCGAACGTCACGCGCATCATCTCGTGCGTGATTTCCAGCGGCGCGCCTTCGGGCAGGCCGGCCCAGGTATCACGCAGCGTGCGGGACGCGGTGATCATGGCCGGGATGAAGCTGTTGACGTGCGCAGGGCGGAACACCGGGGCGGAGACGCGGCGGTGCAGGCGCCAGCGGGCACCCTCGGAGGTGAGTATGCCACGGCCGAGCGCCGGCTCGATCGCGCGACGCATCGACTCCGCCTTGACGAAGCTGTCCGCGTCATCGACCAGCACCTGCTGCACGAGGTCCGGGTCGCAGACGAACATCGTGTTTCGGCCGAGCATGTGGCTGACGACGTAAGGGTCGGTGTAGACGGCGGCGGGCCAGGTCTCCATCGGGTTGCGCACCAGCTTTCGCAGGCTGCGCAAGGTGCCGAAGAAGCTCGGCGTGATGACGGGGCGTGGCAGGTCGGCTGTGGCGCTCATCTCTGGACTCCAGGCGATCCTGCTAGGATTGCCGGTTCAAAGTTAACGCCGTAATGTTAACACCGAATGTAGGACAGGAAGCAAGCAGCCTCTCCTTAAAGGAAGGAACCGGAGACCTTTGCGTTCCCGCCGTTGACGCAACTCGTGTGCAGCGGGATGTCCGGCGTGGAACGCAGCGTCAGGCGGAAAGGCAGTCCTACTCCGCCTCGGACTCGGGCATTTCCTGCTGCGGACCGCTATCCTGGCCCTTGGCAGAGGGGTCGCGGTCGACGAGTTCGATCACCGCCATGTCGGCAGCGTCGCCGTAGCGCATGCCGGCCTTCATGACACGGGTGTAGCCGCCGGAGCGGGTACGATAGCGATTGGCCAGCGTGTCGAACAGCTTCTGGACGATGGTGTTGTCGCGCAGCTGGGCGTAGGCCTGGCGGCGGGCGTGCAGGTTGCCCCGCTTGCCCAGCGTGATGAGCCGCTCGGCGACCGGGCGAAGCTCCTTGGCCTTTGGCAGCGTGGTGGTGATCTGCTCGTGCTTGATGAGCGCCACCGCCATATTGCGGAACATCGCAAGGCGGTGGGTGGATGTAACGCCGAGCTTCCGGCCGGCTACCCCGTGACGCATAACCTACTCCTGTTGCCGATTCCTGGTCGGGTATTGGCCAGATTGACCCCCGGCGGGGATCAAAGTCTTCTGCTTATTGCCGCCGGTTTAGAACGGCTCGTCCAGTCGCTTGGCCAGTTCCTCGATGTTCTCCGGCGGCCAGCCGGACACGTTCATCCCGAGCGCCAGACCCATGTTGGTCAGCACTTCTTTGATCTCGTTGAGCGACTTGCGGCCGAAATTCGGGGTGCGCAGCATTTCCTGCTCGGTCTTCTGCACTAGGTCGCCGATATAGACGATGTTGTCGTTCTTCAGGCAGTTCGCCGAACGGACGGACAACTCGAGCTCGTCCACCTTGCGCAACAGGTTGCGGTTGAACGGCAGGTCGTCGTGCTGCTCCTCGGCGCGTACCTGCTGCGGCTCGTCGAAGTTGATGAACAGCTTCAGCTGGTCCTGCAGGATGCGAGCGGCGAGCGCCACCGCGTCCTCCGGACCCACGGCGCCGTTGGTCTCAACCGTAAGCAGGAGCTTGTCGTAATCCGTCACCTGGCCGACGCGCGTTGGCTCCACCTTGTAGGACACGCGGCGGACCGGCGAGTAGATGGCGTCGACCGGGATCAGGCCGATCGGGGCGTCTTCCGGGCGGTTGGCGGCGGCGGCCACGTAGCCGCGGCCGAGCTGCACGGTCAGCTCCATGCCGAGCTTGGCGCCCTCGTCGAGCGTGCAATGACCAGGTCGGGGTTCATGATGTCGATGTCGTGGCCGGCCTGGATCTGGCCGGCGCGAACTTCGCCGGGGCCGGTGGCGGTCAGCGTCATGCGCTTGGGGCCCTCGCCATGCATGCGCAAAGCGAGCTGCTTGATGTTGAGCACGATGTCGGTGACATCCTCGCGCACGCCGGCCACCGAACTGAATTCGTGCAGCACGCCGTCGATTTGCAGCGCAGTGACGGCGGCGCCCTGCAGCGAGCTCAGCAGGATGCGGCGTATCGCGTTGCCGAGCGTCATGCCGAAGCCGCGCTCCAGCGGCTCGGCCACGACGGTGGCGATGCGGTGCGGGTCGGTGCCGGGCTCGACTTCCAGCTTTTCCGGCTTGATCAGCGACTGCCAGTTTCTCTGGATAACCACTCTAATACCTCTCAGGTAGCTGTCAGCATCAGCCATCAAACGTCAGAAGAAACTGCCATCCGCAGCCCAATCTGACGATCGAAGGCTGAGGCTGGCTCCTGCTTGCCGCTAGACGCGCCGGCGCTTGCGGGGGCGGCAGCCGTTGTGCGGGATCGGCGTCATGTCGCGTATGGCGGTGATGCTGAAGCCCACGGCCTGCAGGGCGCGCAAAGCGCTCTCGCGGCCGGAGCCGGGGCCGCTGACCTCGATCTCGAGGGTCTCCATGCCGTGCTCGCGCGCCTTCTTGCCGGCGTCTTCCGCGGCTACCTGGGCGGCATACGGCGTTGACTTCCGGCTGCCCTTGAAGCCCTGGCTGCCGCTGGACGACCAGGCAATGGCGTTGCCCTGCGCGTCAGTGATGGTGATCATGGTGTTGTTGAAGGACGCCATCACGTGGGCGACGCCCGAGATGATGTTCTTGCGTTCCTTGCGCTTCGTGCGCGCGGCTGCCGGCTTTGCCACTTACTTGGTCACCTTCTTCTTGCCGGCGATCGCGACCGCCTTGCCCTTGCGGGTGCGGGCGTTGGTGTGGGTGCGCTGGCCGCGCACGGGCAGACCGCGGCGATGACGCAGGCCACGGTAGCAGCCGAGATCCATCAGGCGCTTGATGTTCATCGCCAATTCGCGGCGCAAATCGCCTTCGACGCGGTAGTCGCGGTCGATGGTCTCACGCAGGCGGACGATCTCGTCGTCGCTGAGCTGGTTGACGCGGCGGTCATCCGGAATGCCGAGCTTCGTGCAGATGTCCTGCGCCTTTTTCGGGCCGATACCGAAAATGTAGCGCAGGCTGATAACCACCCGCTTGTTGGTGGGAATGTTTACCCCGGCAATACGCGCCACGCCTAGTCTCCTTGCGCGATGCCGGGTGACACCACGCGATTAGCCCGCTACGAGCTGGTTAATACACCGAAATGCATTGGGAAACGCGCCCCGGCATGGGGCGGCACCGAGCGGCTGGACTTAAAGCCCGATCGGCCGAGAGTCAACGCGATTTCATCAACTTATCGTGACGTCGGCCTTTTCAGGCAGGCGCTTCAAGATGGCGCCTATTGCGTCCGCCACGGCGTTCATCTCCGCCATCCCGTCCACTGTCTGCAAGCGGCCCTGGGCGGCATAATGCGGCAGGATGGGCGCCGTCTGCGTATGGTAGGCCTGCAGGCGGGCGGAGACGGTCTCCCGCCTGTCGTCGGCACGCCGGACGAAATCGTGGCTGCCGCAGACGTCGCACACGCCGTCCATACGGGTGGCGTGGAAGCTGTCGTGGTAGCCCGTTCCGCACTTGGCGCAGGTGAAACGGCCGGCGATTCGTTCGACCAGGGCCGCGTCGTCCACCCGCAGCTCGATCACCGCGTTCAGTGCGATGCCCATGGAGCCCAGCATGGTGTCCAGCGCCTGGGCCTGCGGCACGGTGCGCGGAAAGCCGTCCAGGATAAAGCCGCGCGCGCAATCCGGCTGGCGGACCCGGGCGGCGAGCATGGAGATGATCAGCGCGTCGGGCACCAGCGCGCCGGATTCCATGATGGCTTTTGCCCGCTCGCCTATCTCGCTGCCGGCCGTCACTTCGGCGCGCAGCATGTCCCCTGTGGAGACCTGGGCCACGCCGTACGCCACCTCCAGCCGCTTCGCCTGTGTTCCCTTGCCCGCGCCGGGCGGCCCCAACAGGATCAGATTCAACGGCCTCGGCCCTTCACGCGGTTCTTGCGGATAAGGCCTTCATATTGATGGGCGATCAAGTGGGACTGCATCTGCGTGATGGTGTCCATGGTGACCGAGACGATGATCATCAGGCTGGTGCCGCCGAGCGAGAAGGGCAGACCGTATTTGGTGATCAGCATTTGCGGCAGCAGGCACACGGCGACCAGGTAGACGGCACCGATGGTGGTGAGGCGGACGAGTATGTGGTCGAAATATCCGGCGGTGTTGGCGCCCGGCCGAATGCCGGGGATGAAGCCGCCGTACTTCTTGAGGTTGTCCGCTGTCTCCTCCGGATTGAAGACGATGGCGGTGTAGAAATACGAGAAGAACACGATCAGCGCGGCGTAGAGTGCCAGATAGAGCGGCGCGCCGCGCGAGAGCTGGCCGGCGATGCTGCCGAGCCCGCCGGAGAGCCAGCCGGGCACCCAGGCGGGTGGCGTGATGTTGGTGGCGAAGCCGGCAATGGTAACGGGCACCAGCAGGATGGAGCTGGCGAAGATCGGCGGGATGACGCCGGCGGTGTTCACCTTTAACGGCATGTGCGTGCTGTCGCCGCCGAACATGCGGCTGCCCACCTGGCGCTTGGGATACTGGATCATCACCCGGCGCTGGGCACGCTCCATGAACACGATGAAAGCGATGACCGCGGCGCCGCCCACCAGCACGGCCACGATGAAAAACGGCGAGATGGCGCCGGTGCGGCCCAGCTCGAGCAACTGGCCGATGCTCTGCGGCAGGTTGGCCACGATGCCGGCGAAGATGATCAGGCTGATACCGTTGCCGATGCCACGGGCGGTGATCTGCTCGCCCAGCCACATCAGGAACATGGTGCCGCCCACCAGGGTGATGACGCAGGAGGCGCGGAAATACAGGCCGGGGTCGATCACCGCGGGGCCGGAGTTGCCGTGGAACGTCTCGAGCCCGACGGAAATCCCGTAGGCCTGGAACAGCGCGATCAGCACGGTCAGATAGCGGGTGTACTGGTTGAGCTTCTTGCGGCCGGACTCGCCCTCTTTCTTCAGCGTCTCGAGCGTGGGCAGGGCGGTGGTCATCAGCTGGATGATGATGCTGGCGCTGATGTATGGCATGATGGCGAGTGCGAAGACCGTCATGCGGCCGAGCGCGCCGCCGCTGAACATGTCGAACATGCCGAGGAAGCCGCCGCCGTTGCGGTGCATCATCTCGGCCATGACGGAGGCGTCCACGCCGGGCACGGGGATGTAGGTGCCGACACGGTAGACGACGAGCGCCAGGATGGTGAACCAGATGCGCTTGCGGAGTTCCGTAGCCTTGGAGAAGGATCCGAGGCTGAAGGAGGAGGCTAGCTGCTCGGAGGCTGAGGCCATGATACGGCGGTCCTAGGTGGGGCAGTAAGGAAGGCCTTCTTTTTTGAAAAAAGAAGCAAAAAACTTCTGCTCTGGCGTTACGTCCGCCGCCTCAATTTATCCTGAGGTGACGGGCCGGTGCAAACGCAATGGAGCAAAAGTTTCTTGGTCCTTTTTTTCAAAAAAGGACTGCTTTCTTTCTTAGCCTTCGGCAGCCTCGGCCTTCAGCGCAGACGTAGTGACGCTGCCGCCGGCCGCCTCGACGGCCGCCACGGCGGACGCGGACGCGCCGCTGACAGTGATGTTGAGCGCGCGGCTGATTTCACCCTTGGCGAGCAGACGGACGCCCAGGGCTGCCTTACCGCCGCGGACCAGGCCGGCCGCGCGCAGGCTCGCCTCGGTCACCGGCTCATCCGCCTTGAGCTTGCCGGATTCCAGCGCCTTGTCGATCACGCCCAGGTTTACCGCTGCGAAGGCGACGCGGAAGATGTTCTTGAAGCCACGCTTCGGCAGGCGGCGGTAGATCGGCAGCTGGCCGCCTTCGAAACCGTTCAGCGCCACGCCCTCGCGCGCCTTTTGGCCCTTGACGCCCTTGCCGGACGTCTTGCCCTTGCCCGAGCCGATGCCGCGGCCGAGGCGCTTAGACTTGGGCCGCGCCAGGGGGTTGTCGCGCAGCGCGTTCAGCTTGAGTTGTGGGGTGGTCATCTCACTGGCTCTCATCGACGCGCACGAGGTGCGCGACCTTGCGGATCATGCCGCGGACCGAGGGCGTGTCTTCCAGCACCCGGGTGCCCCGTATCTTGCTCAGGCCCAGCCCGACCAGCGTCTCGCGCTGGCCGGGTTTGCGGCCGATCGGCGACCCTGTCTGGGTCACCCGTACCGTCTTCCTGGCAGTATCAGACATCTGCTGTGGCCTCCACGGCAGCACCCGGCGTCTCGCGCTTGCCGACGATGTCATTCACCTTCTTGCCACGGCGGTTGGCGACCGAACGCGGGCTGGCGGCAGCTTCCAAAGCGGCAAACGTGGCTTTGACCATGTTGTGCGGATTACGGCTGCCGAGGGATTTGGCGACCACGTCACCGATGCCGAGCGACTCGAAGACGGCGCGCATCGGGCCGCCGGCGATGATGCCGGTGCCGGCGGCGGCCGTGCGCAGGATCACCTTGCCGGCGCCGAAATGGCCGTAGCTGTCGTGATGCAGCGTGCGGCCTTCCTTCATCGGCACGCGTATCATCGTGCGCTTGGCACGTTCGGTGGCCTTGCGTATTGCTTCCGGCACTTCGCGCGCCTTGCCGGCGCCGTAGCCGACGCGGCCTTTCTGGTCGCCCACCACCACCAGGGCGGCGAAAGCGAAGCGGCGTCCGCCCTTCACCACCTTGGCCACGCGGTTGATGGTGACCAGCT
>CAXUOA010000075.1:0-10459 GCA_964252625.1 uncultured Acetobacteraceae bacterium
AGGCTGACCGCGCCGTCGGCGCCAGGCCCGGCATCGAGCGCCTGGGCCGCCGCGCGCGCCGCCGAGGTGGCGGATTCCACCTCGATCAGCAGGTCGGCCGCCATGTGCTTCAGCGCCTGGAACCCGCCGATCGGCCGCCCGAACTGCACGCGGGTGCGGAGGTATTCGACGGTGATGTTGAAGATGCGCCGGCAGGCGCCGGCCTGCTCGCCGGCAAGCGCCACGCGCGTCATGTCCAGCATGTGTGCGACGGCGGCCCAGTCCAAGCCGGCCAGGCGTGTGGCGGGCGCGTCCGCGAAGACAATGCGCGAGAGCCGGAGCGTCCTGTCCCAGCTATCAAGCGGCCGGTGCGTGATCCCGTGCGCCCTGGCGTCGGTCTCGAAGACCGCGACGCCGTCGGCGGTGTTGGCGACCACCAGGAGAAGGTCCGCGACATTCGCCGACAGCACGTAGGCGGCGCTGCCGTCGAGCTTCCAGCCATTGCCGGCCTGCGACGCCGTCACGCTGACATCGCCCTGCGTCCACTGCCCTTTGTCGCCCGTCACCGCAACCGCGGCGATCCGCTCGCCGGAGGCGATCCCGGGCAGCAGCCGGGCGCGGACCTCGGCGTCCGGCGACTGAGAGAGCAGCGAGGCGGCCATCACGCCGCTCGACAGCAGCGGGCCGGCCAGCAACACCGCGCCGGCCTCCTCCATGATCGTCTCCATTTCGACGATGCTGCCGCCTATGCCGCCGTCCTCCGGCGTCACCAGCAAACCGGGAATGCCCATGGCGGAGATCGCCTGCCAAAGCTCGGCATCATGGCCGCTATCGGTGGCCATCGTTCGGCGAAGATCCGCCTCGCTCGCGCGGTCGGCCAGAAGGCGGCTGAAACTCTCGCGCATGGCCTGGCACTCGTCCAAGCTGATCGTCGTCATCCGGTGTTCCTCGCGTTGTGCCGCTGATGCTATTTGCCAGACGAAGGTCGTCGGTATATCGGATGGGGGAGAGATGCAAGAGACACCAATCGCATCGGGCGCCGTCCCGGCCGCCGGCCGGGGACGGCCCCGCGACCCTGATATCGAGGCGCGTATCCTCGACGCGGCCCTGGCGCTCTACGGCACCCAGGGCTGGCTCGGTTTCAGCCTTGATGCGGTGGCCCGGGGCGCCAAGGTCAGCAAGGACGCGCTGTATCGGCGATGGAGGACGCGCGAGAGCTTGCTGCAGGACGCGCTGCACAGGCGCTGGGATTGGGTGGCGGCCATCGACGAGGGAACAATCAGGGCAGACCTGCTACGGCTTGGAACGCGTACCTTCGATACGTTTGCGGGATCCTACGGCGAAGTCGCCCTGCAGCTACGCGCCGACGCAAGGCGTTTTCCGGAGCTGCGTGCGCTGGCCGAGCCGTATCGCGAGGTGATGGTCCAGCAGGGGCGGGGCATAGTGCGCCGCGCAATCCAGCGCGGCGACTTACCGGCCGCCGTCAATCCGGGGCTGATCATGGACTTGTTGGTGGGCGGAATCGTCAACCACATCATCTCGACGCCCCGGCGCCTGCGCGCGCCGATGCTGGCAAATCGTGAGATCTTCGTGCTGACGATGACTCAGGTGGTGCTTGCGGGTGTGCAGCAGGTGTTTGGCGCGCCGGAGCGCGCGTGATTGATATTGACACCGGCCAGATCGACGCGATCCTGGTGCAGTTCAGGCCTCCTGCTCGGCAGCCCGGCGCTGCTCGCACTGGGCGGCAGCACGGCGATCACACTTCCGGCTCTCGCGTTCGCCCTTGCAGGCGCCTTCGAGATCGGCGCGATTGCAGGTGAGCCAGAGCTCGGTCACCTCACCGCGTGAACCGTGCAGGCACTGCCAGGACGTGACGATGACCGGCAGGTCCAGGTTGCCGGCAGGCGCCGGCTGGTCATCGATCCCCTCCACGCGAAGGCGCCGAGACGCGCCATCCGGACCACGCAAGGCGATCTCCTGCGCGGTCCAGGCCAGCCCATTGTCGGGCGGCACATGTGCGATGGAAGTCGTTCGTGCCTGCAAGAGGACTGGCCCGCAGATCTGGCGCGCGATGCCATCCTGCCGCCGCTGCCGGACGCCGCACCCGCCGCCGCCGCGCCACAAGCGGCAGCCCTCGCCGCCGGACGTGCGCTCGCCCCCATCCTGCGCGGCGCCCAGAGCGTCACTGGCCGGGAGCGGACCGGCAGCTTCGGGAAGGAAGACGGCGGCAAGCGGACATCACTCGTAGTCTGTCACCCACCTTTCCAGCTCAGTTCGGAGCTTCGTTTCAAGGCTGAAGCTGGCTCTCACGGTCGTGTTTCAGGCGGCCGCGCATCCGCACTGGCTGGATACGGCCAGGCCTCCGGTGATTGGGCCAGCAACACCCGCAATGACGGTCGACGGATGTAACCGTTCATACTGTGGGCGACACGACGCGATTGGCATCCCACAACGTGAGCAGGGTCGATACGGCCGCGTCGATGGCCGCCTTTGTCACGCCGTCGCGGCTCTGGACGGACATGCCGACCAGCAACGCGTCTATCAACGTCGCGAGACCCCCGGCGTCGGTGCCTGGGCGCAGCTCACCCGATCTGACAGCCTGGGCGACGAGGCGCCGGATCCCGTCGCGCGTGCGCCCGCGCTCCGCCGCGACCAGGGCCTGCAGGTGGGCGTTGTCCGGCGACATGTTGGCAGCGGACAGCACCACCATGCACCCGCCCGGCAAGTCCGCTTCCGTCTGCATCCGGGCAGAGCGGCGAAGCGTCGTCTCCAGCGCTTCGCGCGGCGCCAGCGCGTCGTCGTACAGGGGGGCGATGACCTGGCCGTGCGTGCCGAGATAGCATTCCAGCGCCTCCCGGAACAGCCGCTCCTTGGAGCCGAACGCCCCGTAGAAGCTGGCCGCTGACAGCCTGCCCATCGCTTGCTTGAGCTGGTCCAGCGAGGTCGATTCGTAGCCCTGGCGCCAGAACAGTCGCATGGCAGCGTCGAGGGCGTGGCCCCGGTCGAACTCCCTTGGCCGGCCGGTGCGAGGCATTTCCATTCTCCGTCACTCTTTCAGACTGAACATTCCGAAAGTCGTTGACACAGGCGTTGCGTTCCCTATTTAGGGATCGGCCGATCCGGAAATAGGCCGGTAGGTTCGAGCAGGCAAGGAGAAGCGGTTATGGAGATGGCGGCAAAGGATATCGTACGGACGCTCTTGGACGATCCCACCAACCCGGCCGTGGTGCGCCAGCTGGTTGCGCCTGATGCGACTTACGTGTCGCTCAACTTCGAAAACCCGGAGCTGCGTCGGATCATGCCCTGGGCCGGCACCCGAACCGGTCCGGACGCGGTGCTGGACACATACACAAAGGTCAATCGGTTCTGGCGCAGCGAAGCGTTCACCATCGACGAGCTGTTCGGCGAGGACGGGTCCGTGGCCGTGTTCGGCCGCTTCACCTACCGCTCCGTCACTCTGGGCAAGGCAGTCACCTCACCCTTCGCCATCCTGGCCAAGGTGCAGGACGGCAGGATTACTTTCATGCAGTTCATGGAGGACACGTTCGGCACCGCGGCCACCTTCCGCACCGGCGGCACGGCGACCTATCGAAGCGACCCGGACGGCGGCGAGGTGGCGCTGTGAACCTGCCCGACCACGCCTCGCCACTCGGCGTGGTCCGGCGGTTCCACGCGGCCGAGGACGCCTACATGAACGCCGGCGGCCCCGACGGGGGTGCCAGCTTCGCCGAGATGGCTGCCACCCTCGATCCCGCCGTGGCGCTGCACCAGTCGCCCGACCTCCCTTGGGGCGGCGAGTTCGAGGGCCACGCCGGCTATGAGGACTGGGCACGGCAGATGAGCCGGGTCTTCGACCGGCTCGCGGTCAAGGACGCCCGCAGCTTCGCTGATGGCGACACGGTGGTCATTACCTGCCGCCTCGTCACCCGCTCGCGCGCCACTGGCGAGGTGCTCGATCTGCCAATGGCGCAGGTCGTGCGGACGGCGAGGGACCGCATCGTCGAGTTCCGTCCCTTTTACTGGAACGTGCCCGCCTACAGGGCCACCGCCGGGAGCAAAGGATGAACCCTGAACCGGAAGCTGGCAGCACCTCGCGGTCGCAGCCTTTCTGAGCCGGCACGCCGGCGCGCACCGTGCGGCGCGGCCATTTCTGGATTGCTGGCGAGCGCGTCGCGCACGAGGGCAAGACGTTTCAGCGCGGCCCTATGTTCGTGGAATGGGAAACGCCGGAACGGTGACCCACCCCTACCCGGTTGTGCTGGTCCATGGCGGCGGCTTCCAGGGGACCGAATGGTTCGACACGCCCGACGGCCGCCCGGGCTGGGCATAGTGCCTGGTGGAGGCGGGCTTCGCCACGCTAGTGGTTGACCGGCCCGGCCACGGCCGCTCGCCGCTGCACCCCGACATCGTCGGTCCACCGGGGCCGCCCTTTTCCCAGGAGGGCGGCCGGCAGATCTACGTGCCGGCCGATCCCCCCGCGGCGCACACGCAATGGCCGTTCGATCCGGACGATGCGGGGGCGATGGACCAGTTCATCACCGGCTACGGCCCCCTGCCGGCGGACCTGGCCGCGTCCCAAGACATGGACGCCGACCGGCTGGCGCGGCTGCTGGACCGATCGGGCCGGATATTGACAGCTTATTGGGTCCAATGTTGCGCGTTACGCATCGGTTATTAAGGGTGCAACGCTTTGTTCGCGTTGGATATCCATTGACGCCTTACGGGTACACACACAGCCTGCGACATCACAGCCCCGTCAGCCGTGCCGGGGCTGCTTCGCCGCGCACGAGGCCGGTGCTACCATGTCTGCCGCCCGATGCGGTGCCGATCCTGGGCGCCGTGCCCTGCCGCCTGCCGGAGCGACCCGAAGATGCCCGAGACCACGACCATCGTACGCGGCCAGACCGAGCTGAAGGTGGAACGCCCGAAGCTGCACAAGGTCATCCTGCTGAACGACGATTTCACCCCGCGCGGCTTCGTGGTGCGCGTGCTGCGCGCGGAATTCGGCATGCGCGCGGAGAAGGCGGCGCAGGTGATGAGCACCGCCCATAAGCGCGGCGCCTGCGTGGTTGGCGTGTTCACGCGGGAGATTGCGGAGACAAAGGCCACCAACGCGATCGACCTCGCGCGCAAGGAAGGCCATCCGCTTATGTTCACGACGGAGCCTGAAGAGTAGCGGCACGCCGGGACGGGTCCCGCACAGGCCTGCCGCCGGTGGCGGACGCGACGACGCAGACGATGCGCGCTGGCTCGCCCATGCCGGCGCGCGTGAGAAGATGGGGGAATGATACAATTCCCATATATCGTGACCTGCGCGGACGTTTGCGCAATGGCGACGTCAGAGAGAGGGAGCGAGGAAACCGTTGTCCCTGCGCTTGTCGGCGGCCCTCGGTCTGTCCGGAGTTATACCAACCCGCTTTGCGATTGATGCTCATGCAAGCAAGCAGTCCTTTTTTTCAAAAAGGAACTGCTTGCTTCCTACGCCTTAAGGCTCCCTTGGGTAACCGGCAAGGCAACCGCGTTCGCACAGCATGCCCGCCCGCTCGGATGATCTCGACACCTTCATGCGTCGAGAAGCCTCTTGCGCCAGACTTCCACAGCGGTCACGCAACCTGGGACGCCGGCGCCGACGCCAACATGTCGCGCACCATCGGGATCACGACACGCCCATACAATTCGATGCCGCGCACCAGCGCCTCATGCGGCATCTGGCTGACGCCGTATTTCAGATCGAACCGCGCCAGCCCGAGCAGGCGGATCGTGCCGGCAATCCGGCGCGCCACCGTCTCGGCTGAGCCGACATAGAGCGAACCGCGGTCGGCCTCGCGTTCGAAATCCTCGCGGCGGACTGGTGGCCAGCCGCGTTCTGCGCCGATTATCGTGATCTGGCGCTGGTAGTGCGGCCAGATCTCCTCGCGCGCCTGCACGTCCGTGGCGGCGACATGCCCCGGCGAGTGTACACCGATAGCCTGAACCGCCGTGCCCAGTTGGGCGTAGGCACGGTGGTGCAGGTCCACATACTGGCGGAACCGGGCGGGATCGCCGCCGATGATGGCCAGCATAAGCGGCAGGCCATACCGGGCCGCCCTGACGACGGATTCCGGGCTGCCTCCGACGCCGATCCAGGTGCGCAGCGCGCCGCCTTCCACGGGCGGGAAGACGGACTGGCCGGTGAGCGGCGCCCTGACGGAGCCCGCCCAGGTGACCGGCCCGCCTGCGCGCAGCTTTGCGAACAGATCCAGCTTCTCCTCGAACAGCGTCTGGTAGTCCTCTAGCGCGTAGCCGAACAGGGGAAACGACTCGGTGAACGAGCCGCGCCCCAGGATCACCTCCGCGCGTCCGGAGGCGGCGGCATCCAGCGTCGAGAACCGCTGATACAGCCGCACCGGGTCGTCCGAGCTGAGCACGGAGACAGCCGAGCCGAGCCGGATGCGCGATGTCTGCCCGGCAATCGCGGCCAGCACCATCTCGGGCGAGGAGACCGCAAAATCGCTGCGGTGGTGCTCGCCCACGCCGAAGAAATCGACTCCCACCTGATCGGCCAGCACGCCTTCGGCGATGACGTTGCGTATCACCTGCGCGTAGGACAGCAAGTTGCCGTCCGCATCCGCCGTCACGTCGCCGAATGTATCCAGGCCAAGTTCCACGGCGCCGTTCATGTCACCCTCACGCTGCTGGCCGCTCGGGCATTCTTGCCGATATCCGGTTGCAGCCCTGCCCGTAGCCCGGCGCGCATATGGCGCGGCCACTCTGCTTTGTCCAGGCAGCGGACAGGGTTGGCGGGAGACCGACCGCCGCGAGGCCGGCGCGCGCTTTCCGGGCCCAGAAACAAGCGATTGTGCAACGGCACGTTTACCATTCGGTCCTGAATGGCGCTTGCATCGACGCGTTCTGCGCAAGCAAGAAAGGCCTTCTTTTTTGAAAAAAAGAAGCAAAAGACTTTTGCTTCCTGCGCAGGTTCGGGCGCTTCGGATCAATCTGGAGGCATCCGGCTGCTGCAGATGCGAAAGGAGGCGCCTTTTTTTTAAAGGACTGCCGGTGCGAAACCTACTGCCTTGGGTCTCGCCATGTCCGCAACGCTGCAGTACAACACGGCATTCTGTAACTTGGCCGGGAAAACAACATCGCTTCCTTGCAACGCAAGCAAGATTGCCGGCCTTGCTTTCCCTTGCGGCATTCACCGACGTCTCCAAACCCGGCGCCTCGCCACCAACGCAGCCGTGTACGAACGCGTGCCGTCCGTCCGCCTCCCAAAGATGCCTTTATACCTCACCCACAATTGAGCACTGCCAGCAGATTCGTGTGAATTGCGCCGGCCGTTCCGCGCGTAAGGCTTCGCGCCGAAGCGTGGGATGTCGGGTCATGATCAAAGGTCTTGCAGGCGGCTTCTGCATCTTCCTGTGTGCAGGGCCGGCCGCCGCCGCGCCGTCCTGGCCGAACTGGGGCGGCGCACTGGCCACCAACGCGCGCAGCGCGCCGCAGGAGACGGCGATCTCGCCCGCGAACGTGTCCACCCTGCAGCCTGTGTGGGTGTTCACCGGACAAGGCAATTTCACCACCACGCCCACCGTCGCCGGCAACCGGCTCTACGCCACCGATGACGGCGGCGGGGTGTACGCGATCGACACCGCGACGGGCCAGGCGGTGTGGACGCATGCCATGTCCGACTACGGGCTGAGCGTCTCGCGCAGCAGCCCGGCCATCGCGGGAAACCTGCTCATCCTGGCGGACCGCCGCTCCGGCAACGTGGTCGGCATAGCACGGGCAACCGGCGCGCTGGTGTGGAAGACGCGCATCGAAACCAACCCGTATGCCACGCTGACCGGCAGCCCCGTAATCTATGGCGGCACGGTGTTCGTCGGCACGGCGTCCAACGAGGAATACGAAGTCTCTGCCTCGTCCAGTTACACGCCGACGTTCCGCGGCAGCGTGGCCGCGCTCGATAGCGTCACCGGCACGCTGCAGTGGCAGAGCTACCTGGTGCCGCAGGGCTACACCGGCGGCGCGGTATGGGGCAGCGGCTTCGCCATCAACGCGGGCGCCAAGCTGCTATACGCGGCCACGGGCAATAATTACGCGGTGCCGCAGGCAGCCTCCGCCTGCCAGGCGCAGGCGGACAGCCAGGCCGGCCGCCTGGCCTGCCTGGACCCCGCCGACTACGTGGACTCCGTCGTGGCGCTGGACCTCGCCACCGGCGCCGTGCGATGGGGGCGCCGCCTGCAGGGTTCGGACACGTTCACGCTGAACTGCCGCACCGGCACGCCCGCCCAACCGTGCCCCATGCCGACCGGTCCGGATTACGATTTCGCCCAGGGGCCCAGCCTGTTCAATGCAGGCAGCGCGGCGGCTCCGCGCATGGTGGTGGGCGCCGGCCAGAAGAGCGGCACCTACTGGGCGCTGGACGCCGGCAACGGACAGGTCGCCTGGCGCACCCAGCCGGGCCCGGGCGGCGAGCGCGGCGGCATCATGTGGGGCTCGGCCGTGGACCAGTCGCATGTCTATGTGGCGGAGAACAATTCCAGGCACGTGGCCTACACACCCGATGGCGCGTCCGCCAAGTTCCACGGCGGCTCCTGGGCGGCCCTGAACGTGGCCACCGGCACCGTGGCCTGGCAGACCGAGGTGACGGGCACCCAGGGCGGCGCGCCGTCCGGCACGGAGGGTGCCGTCACCGTGGCAAACGGCGTGGTGTTCGGCGGCTCCACCGCCGGTGACATGGTGGCGATGGACGCCGCCACCGGACAGGTCCTGTGGCAGTTCGCCAGCGGCGGCGGCGTCACCTGCGGCGCGGCTGTGGTGTCGGGTGTGGTCTACTGGGGCTCCGGCGATCCCTACGGGACGGCCAACGATAAGCTTTATGCGTTTGGCCTGCCTTCGCAGTAGGCAGCCCCGCCTTTCGAAAACGAAGCGAACCGCCTACGCCCGGCATCTCCGGGGTGGTGCCGACGGACGATTGTTACTGCGGGGCCAGGACCGCCTGTACGAGCGCCGCGCCCTTGGCGTAAGGCGGATAGAACGTCTCGATCATGTCTGCTTCGCCGCGTACGAATATGCCGCGCGGGTTGGAGAACTCGCGGAAACCCTCGATGCCGTGGTGGCGGCCCATGCCGCTGTTCCCGGAACCGCCGAAACCCATCGACGGCAGCGCGCTCTGCATGGCGCAGGTGTTGACGGCGGCGCCGCCGGAGCTGGTGTGGTCCAGCACGCGGTCGGTGACGGCCTGGTCGTCGCCGAAGACGTACAATCCGAGCGGACGCTCGCCTGCGTTGATCGATGCAATCGCCGCGTCCAGTTCGTCGTAGGCGACGACAGGAAGGATCGGGCCGAATATCTCCTCGCGCAGGATGCGCAGATCGGGCGCGGGGTCGATGACGAGGGAGATCGGCATGCGGCGGCCGTCGCGGTCGACCGCGTCGTTCTGCTCGAGTGTCACGATCGTGCTCTGGCGCTGCCGTGCCTCGTCCAGCAGGCCTTCCAGGCGGTCGAGGTGACGGTCGGAGATGATGCCAGTGCACTCGGCGCCACGCGCATAATCGGGTGCGGCTTCCGCCATGAAGGCGCGGGCGTGGTCCACGAAACGCTGCAGCTCGGAGCGCGGCACCATGGCGTAGTCGACCGACACGCACATCTGGCCGCCCTTGATCATCTTGGTGCCCAGCACGGATTCCACGTTGCGCCGCGTCACCGAGCCTGGGGTGAGCACGGCGGGACACTTGCCGCCGAGCTCCAGGGTGACGGGCGTGAGGTTCTGTGCCGCCGCCGCCATCACCAGGCGGCCGACCTCCGGGTTGCCGGTGTAGAGCAGGTGGTCCCACGGCAGCGCAGAGAACGCGCGCGCAAGATCGAGCCCACCCTCGGCCACCGTGACCAGCCTGGGATCGCAGGTCGCGGCAACCATTTCGGCCAGCAGCGCCGCGCAGGCCGGCGTGTATTCGGAAGGCTTGACGATGACGCGGTTGCCGGCGGCCAGCATTTCCACCATCGGGCCCACGGAAAGGTCGAACGGGAAGTTCCACGGCACCATGTTGCCGATCACGCCCTTCGGCTGGTTCTGCACGTAGGCGCGCGCGCTGCCGAGCAGGGCAGGATCGGTGTCGCGCGGCTGCGGCGCCATCCAGGTTTCGAGATGTTCGGAGACGTAGCGGGCCCGGCCGAGCGGGCCGAGCACCTCGATAAGGTCCGAGGCGGGCACGGGATGCGTGCCGAAATCCTGTGCCAGGGCGGCGCTGATGCGTTCGCGGTTGGCGGCCAGCATGCCCATCAGCGCGGCCAGGCGGCTGCGGCGTTCTTCGAGCGGCGGGTTGCGGTCGGCGGCGAAGGCCTCGCGCTGCGCCTGGAAGGCGGCCTGGAGTTTCGTGATCGCTGCGGCGTCGTTGGCCATCTTTTGACTCCCTAAGAAAGCAAGCAGTTCTTTTTTGAAAAAAAGAACCAAAAAACTTTTGTCTGTCTGGCGCGCGCTGGCGGATGGGTCCGCGACAGC
>CAXUOA010000076.1:0-10339 GCA_964252625.1 uncultured Acetobacteraceae bacterium
GCCGAAGCCGCCGCCATGAAAACCGCCGCCGAACCCGCCACCGCGAAACCCGCCATAGCCATAGCCGAACCGCCCATAGCCGAAACCGTAGCCGTAGCCGAAGAAGCCCGGATAGAAGCCATACGGGTAACCGTAAAAGAACGGGTCATAAAACCCGTACGGGGAGCCATACGGATACCCGTAGCCGCCATAACCATAGGCGGGATAGGGACTGCCGAAACCGACATTGGCCAGGTTCCACGGAACCGGCTGCACGTGGTCGCCATGGGTGGTGGCGCATTGCGAATAGGCAGCGAAGTAGCTCGCCCATTTGGCGTTGGTATTGGCGCCGGCCGAGGCGACCGACTGCGCGGCCGTGTCCCGGCACGCGGCTTCATCCTTCTGAAAGGCCACAGCGTCCTTGTCGGGCCCTGGAACGGCCACGACGGGCGTCACGGCAGCAGCACAGCCCGCCAGTGCGAGCGTGGCGCACGCCACCGGGAACATACGCGATACAAACATCAAAACCTGCTCCGTCCTCATCTTGCGAATATCTGGTAGCTACATGTAGATGACGGGCCACTCCGCCGTGTGTCTGATACGAATGTTTACGTTTCGTCACCCCATCGCGGGCGGGTTTGGTGATTTGGATGAAACGTTACGTAACAGGGCTGCCGCAAATACGCCTTGGCGGCCGTCCACCTTGCCAGTGTTCAATCCCGAACGAGGATCAAAGCCATGAAGAAGATTCTGCTCTCCACCCTGCTGGCTTGCACGTTCGTGCTCCCTGCGCTCGCCCAGGTGGCGCCGCCGGCCGGGCCTGACGCCAATCCGGCCACGAATGCCGCCATTGCCCACCATGACCGTAAGGTGGCCCGCAGGGCGGCGCGTCACGGCAACTACCACAAGGCGGCGGTGGCCGAACACGCGGCAAACGCAGCCGCCACCGATGCGGCGGTGGCACCGCGCTAATCCGGCTTGGCTGCTGCCGCCTGGTCCGCGCCACTCAGACCCCGCCTAATCCCGGTGCTCCTGGTCAAAGTCGGCCGTGGTACACCGGTGATGGCCAGACCGCGGAGGGACCGAGGAGCGGAGGCGCCGTTCTCGGCCGGACCCCTCATGCCATCGGCCGCGGGTCCGGATCGGGAGGCAGGGTTGACACTCTGCCCCGATCCTATCTGTCTAGAACGGCCGTAATACCTATCTGTCTAGAACGGCCGTAATAAGGTTTCAGGGACGGCTGTCCGATGGCCGTCGGTATCAGTAGCCGGGCGGGGGCGCATATCCGGGAGGCGGGTAATACCCCGGCGGCCCGTAGTAGCCGCGCGGCGGGTAATAACCCGGAGCGGCATAGGATCCAGGGCCATACGCCGGCCGCCCGTAGGCAGCTGGCGGATACGGGGAAGCAGGCGCGTAGGGCGCATAACCGGGCGGCGGGTAGGCTTCGGCCTGCTGATAAGACGGGGGCGCCGGGTAGGCCTGCGCGGGGGCGTAAGCCTGGCCGGGATAATACGCCTCCGGCGGCTCATCGGCGTCTGGTTCTGGCGGGCCCTGGCGACCATACCCATAGGGCAGTTGTGCGTAACGAGAATAGTCCTGCGCCCGGCGGGTCGCCGCACGCGGCCCGTCATCGATCTGCGCCTGGTTCAGCGCCTCCACCTGCAGATCACCCGTGTTGTTGCCGGCATCGTTGGCAGGATTGATATTGCCGTAAGGATTGTTGGCGTTGGCCGCCAGGCAGGCCGGCGCCGCCAGGGTCAAGGCGATCATCACCGCCGTCGTCGTCAATCGCATCGCGCTCTCCTTCGGTGATCCGTTATACGCCCGCGTGTGGTCTGTGCAGCGTGGAGTTGGACCGGAAACCAGGGAAGCAGTCCGACGGTCGGTTGCTGTCACCGGGCAACGTTAGCGTATCGAGACCGGCGAGAGCAGCAATTTTTGCAGGACTTGCAAAAAACTTCGTGCTCTGCAGGCAACGCCGCCGGGCAGCGCGCCGTGACCGTGTTCGTCTCCTGCACCCGGCCAAAGACGGCCCGGAACGGTTCAGGGAACGGCGTTCGGCGGCCTCTCGCCGGCCAGCACGGCAGCCACACCATCCAGCACGGCAAATCCCATGGCGTCGCGCGTCTCCACGGTCGCCGTGGCGATGTGCGGAGTCAGCACGACGTTGGGCAGGCCGAGATAGACCTCCGGCACGTCCGGCTCGCGTGCAAACACGTCCAGCGCTGCGGCGGCGATGTGCCCGTCCAGCAAGGCGGCAGCCAGCGCCGCATCGTCGACGAGCGAACCGCGGGCCGTGTTCACCACGATGGCGTGCCGGGGCAGGGCCGCCAGACGTGCGGCATCGAGCCAGCCCTGGGTGTGCGGCCCGCCGGGCGCCAGCAGGCACAGCACCTGGCTGGCGGCCAGGAACGACGCGTCGTTGTCGTGATACACGGCACCCTGTTCCAAGGCCGGCTCCAGCCGCCGCCGGTTGCGGTAGTGCACCTCCATGCCAAACCCGCCGGCAGCGATGCGCGCCAGCGCCTGGCCGATGCGGCCCATGCCGAAGATGCCCAGCCGCTTGCCGGAAATGTCCGTCCCCAGGAACTCCGCCGGCCGCCAGCCGCGCCAGCCGCCGGCGCGTACCAGCCGTTCGGCCGCACCGATGCGGCGCGCGGCCGCCAGCATCAGCGCCATGGTGAACTCGGCCGTCGCCTGGGAGAGCACGCCTGGCGTGTTCACCACCGTGATGCCGCGCGACTGCGCCGCCGCAACGTCGATGTGTTCGATGCCGACGCTGAACGTGCCGAGCGCGCGCACGTCCGGGCCGAGCGAACCGATCACCGCCGCATCGAACCGGTGGCCGGGGATGCAGATGACGGCCTGCGCATCCTGTGAACTGGTGGCCACCCAGTCCCGCCACGCAAGCTGCCCAGGCATGCGCAGGGCGTAGATGGTCTCCGCCTGCGCCATGACGGCTTCGGGCAGGCGATGTGTCAGAAGCACGGTGGGCTTCGTGTCGGAATAGGCCAATCGACAATGTCCTGATGCAAAGAAGCCGGTGGTATCGAGCGAATTTCCGTCCAGATCGATTCGGCCGCAGGGATTGTTGCGCAGACGATTGTACTCACAATCGGAAATCACGGTTCGGTGAAACGGTTGTCGACGCGGGCAGGCCGGGTGCACATACTGTGTCAGATAAGCCACAGCCGCGCGACAGCCGGTGGAACCCCGCTCGCTTCTCGCAATCCGCCGTCATAGATGCAGCGTTGTCGTCCCCGGAAGCCGTGTTGTGCACAGGCGAACATGGTCCAGAGACAGTGAAACAGGAGATACTCTTTATGAAGCTCAGGAATGCGCTTCTGGTTGCTACCATGTTCGCGGCCCCTGCCGTGGCGTTCGCGCAGCCAGTCACCGGCCCCTACATCAGCCTCGGCGCCGGCGGGAACTACATCCAGGACCAGAACCTCTCGCGCTTGAGCATCGAGGGCGTGGGAACCAGCTACGGCACCTACAACAACGGCCACATCCGTTCCGACGCGAACGTCCTCGGCTCGGCCGCCGTTGGTTACGGTCTGGGCAACGGCTTCCGAATCGAGCTGCAGGGTGACTACACCCGCAACACCATCACCAGCTTCAGCAGCCTGAACGCTGGCGGCCACGAGGAGCAGTACAAGGGCTTCGTCAACGTCCTGTACGACTTCGACCTGGCGCCCTTCGGCCTTCCGCTTGCCCCGTATGTCGGCCTGGGCGCCGGCTACGACCAGGTGCATTTCCTGAACGGCCATGCGGCCGGCTACGTGAGCGACCCCACCTCGGGCACCGGCGTCGATACGGTGTTCCTGCGCACGACCAACACCCAGGGCAACTTCGCCGCCCAGGGTATCCTCGGCGTTGCTTACAACATCAGCGCCATCCCCGGCCTGGCGCTTACCCTGGAAGGCCGCGTGAGCGCGCTTCCCGAGACGCAGGACTATCACGGCCAGTTCTTCGCGCCCGGCATCGCCACGCGGGTGAACTACCGTACCGACTACACGCTCAACTATGAGGGTGTCGCCGGCATCCGCTACGCCCTGTTCAGCCCGCCGCCGCCGGTCCAGCAGCAGCAGGCCACGCAGCAGCAGGCAACCCCGCCCGTCACGCAGGCGCGCACCTACCTCGTCTTCTTCGATTGGGACCGTGCCGACCTGACCGCCCGCGCGCGCCAGATTGTCGCCGAAGCCGCCTCCGCCTCGACCCACGTCCAGACGACGCAGATTGAAGTCAACGGCTACACGGACCTGTCCGGCACGGCGGCCTACAACCAGCGCCTGTCCGTCCGCCGCGCCCAGAGCGTGGAAGCCGAACTGGTACGTGACGGCGTCAACCGCAGCGAGATCGGCATCCACGGCTTCGGCGAGAGCAGCCCGCTTGTCCAGACAGCCCAGGGTGTGCGCGAGCCGCAGAACCGCCGCGTGGAGATCATCCTCAAGTAGATACCGGGACGATTTGACCGCAGGTGAAAATGGGGAGGGCCGCTTGGTCCTCCCCTTTTCCTTATTAAGAAAGGAAGCAAGCAGTTCTCTTTTAGAAAAAAGAACCAAAGAACTTTTGCTCCCTGTCGGCGGCCGGCGGACGGGCGCGCGACAGCAGAGGAAAAGTTTTTCGCTTCTTTTTTCCAAAAAAGAAGGCCTTTCTTGCTTCCGCTCAGGAGACCACACGCCATGACTCGCCGCTTCCTGCTCTGCACCGCCGCGCTGGCCTGCGTCACCCTGCAGCACGCGGCCGCCCAGCCGGTCACCGGCCCCTATGTCAGCCTCGGCGGCGGTGGCAACATCGTGCAGGACGAGACGCTGCGCCTGAACCCGGCCTTTCCCGCGGGCAAGCTGCGGTTCGATACCGGTGGGGCTGCCGGCGTGGGCGCCGTGGGCTACGGCTTCGGCAACGGCTTCCGCGTGGAGGTGGAGGGCGACTGGCGCTACAACGGCCTGCACCAGTTCCTGGAGACGCCGTTCCCCACCCGCGCCGGCGGCGAGCAGCAGAACTACGGCGGCATGCTAAACGCGTTGTTCGACATGGATATCGGCAGCCCCTACGTCTACCCGTATTTCGGTGCGGGCGTGGGCTACAGCTTCGCCCGCTGGGACCACATACAGGTGCTGGGAACCAGCACCGCCTATGATTTCCGGGCGGACGGCACGTCGGGCTCGTTCGCCTACCAGGGCATTTTCGGACTTTCGCTCCCCGTGGCCTTGGTGCCAGGCCTGTCGCTGACGGCGGAGTACCGTTTCTTTAGTGTGACGGACAACGCCCGGTTCAACGGTGCCGAAATCGGTGACCGCGGCCCGTTCGGCCCCCGGCCGCTCGCCGTCTCCCGCGGCAATGCGGACATCACCAGTGACTACAACCACACCGCCATGCTCGGCCTGCGCTACGCGCTGTTCACGCCCCGGCCGGTCATCGCCCAGAAGCAGGCCGAGCAACAGGCAGCCAGTCCGCCGGTGAGTGCCAGCCGCACCTATCTGGTGTTTTTCGATTGGGACCGCGCGGACCTGACCGCACGCGCCCGCCAGATCGTGGCCGAAGCGGCCCAGGCTTCCACCCACGTGCAGACGACGCAGATACAGGTGAACGGCTACACGGATCTGTCAGGTACGGCCGCCTACAACCAGCACCTGTCCGTGCGCCGTGCGCAGAGTGTGGAGGCGGAACTGGTGCGGGACGGCGTGAGCCGCGGTGAGATCAGCATTCACGGCTACGGCGAGACAAACCCGCTGGTGCAGACGGCGAAAGGTGTGAGGGAGCCGCAAAACCGGCGGGTGGAGATCATCCTGAAGTAGGCGGGGTCTGTTCTGACGGGAGCGCGCGAAGCGTCCGCGCAGCCGTTTACATGCCCTTCATCCGGCATTCGTCAGGGCACTACGGTGTTGCCTACCCTCTGCTCATTGAAGAAATGTGCTCCAAGGCGGCCCAGGATGTATCTGTAGATCAGGAAGTAGGTCTCCCTGTCGTAGTGGGTGCCGAGCGGCATGGGCCTGCTCAGTCCCAGGCACGCGGCAAGCGACACTGTTTCCACGTTGAGGAATTCCCGAGCCGCTTCATGGACAAGGGCGTTACGCCTGATCATCGTTGGATTGGGTGTAGCCTTCCCCTGTTTGTTTGCACCAACCTCGTTGCCAAGCAAAACGAATACCTGCACGTCTGCGGGGACACGGCGGAACGCCGATTTGAGGTTGTCGACAAATAATGCGTCGGGCACAACGCCGACAAACTCGAAATGCGCTTCGAGGTGATCGAGGACCGCCTTTGGCGCACCAATCTCATCGGCGTCCTGGCCGATGTAGCTGCGTGTCAGATGCGGCGACTTGTAGAAGCGCACCGGCAGCAACTCACCCGTCTGTCTGAAACGGTAGAGCATCGTCTGGTTGTCATGGGTGAAGTTAAAAATCCAGGCTGCCGGCCCGTCCGCCGATGACGGATCGGCGACAAGGGATTGAAAATCCGCATCGCAGAAGCCGAACGGCCGCGCCGCCTCGCGTAGCGCTTGCGACACGCAGTCAACAGCATGTTTCAGCATGATGGAGTGCGACAGGCTGGGTTCGAGCCCGTCACGCACCTCGTGGAGCTCGCGAACGACACGGCCGGCATCGGCGCCGAAATAGTGTGCTATCGTGTGTATGTCGCACCCGCCGCGTAGCAGCACGTAGCCGAGGCGCGGCGCCGCGCTCTGGTCGACGCCACTGCCCGGCGATGCATTGATCCAGGTGATGTCCCGCGTATCGCCCGCTACGTCCGTCAGGATAGGATCTACCACGTCGAGGGCAGGGCGGCCCAGCAGGCGGTAGAGCCACGTCTCTACGCCCATGTTGAGGATGCGGCAGGAGAAGCAGAAATGCATCAGCCGCGGCGCGTAGCCGTGCCTGTGGTGCAGAAGGTAGAACCCGCATACGCCATAGTCGCCGTAGCGGTCGGCCACGCTCACCAACCCGGCTTTGACGAACCCGGATTGCAGTTGCTTGCGAAGGCTGGCGCGGGCGGCGTCGGCATCCTCGGGCAGCCGCCGCTTGGTGAAGTTGAGCTGGTTGGTGCGGTTAATAAGCTCGACCGCGCGCTCCAGACAGGCATCGACGTTGTAGTCAATCGAAACCTTTACGTTGCTGTCGCGGAGGAACGCGTCGGTGTCGCCCTGCTGGGCGAAAGCGGCTTGACGCACCTGCAACAGGCGGTACTGGCGGAGGCGGGTCAGCTCCGGATCAGGTTTGCCCCGCAGCAGCTTGTCGCCAAGAAGCGCAGGGATGACCTTTTCATCGAACACGCGCAACCCGGGGACGAAGTACTCTGCTTCGGCACGGTTGAGCGAATTATCGTCTATGAAAACGATAGTTTCTGGCCGCAACTGAACGGCATCAACTAATGCGCGTATCCGTGGACCCTTGGGAGTCCAATCGATGCTCGGGAAAATGAAGTAATCCCAGATACCCTGCGCAGCGAGTATCTCACGAACGGGTTCGATGTCGTTTTTCGAGCAGATGGCGCTGAGGATGCCACGGCGCGCCAATTCTATCACGATGGAATGTGTGTCTTGCCGGTAGGTGATGCCACCCTCGGAAAGCGTGCCTAGCCAGAACGTCTCGTCAAGATCCCAGATTAGTAGACGAACAGACTCCTCGTTGCCGGACGATGCGTCAGGATTGACCAACGGTGTTCCATCATTTGCCATGGAGGGTGAACTCATGGTGGGTGTCCGGGGCGCAGCCGAGACACTGCGGGTTGGCTGTTATCTGCGCCCTGAGCCTTTCCCGGTGACGACCTGAGCCTCGGCGATGCTCGCAGAGCCTACCAAACCGACCACCAGGTTCGTGAAAATTTCAAGTGAGTTCTTGTCATTCAAGCAATCTGGCCGATTTCACGCCTTGTTTATTCTCGAGCAGGAACGTCGCCCTTCTCAGGCAGGCTTGGCCTTCGAGCTAGCGTGCCGAGCTTTGCGAGACCCAGCCGAAGCCGGCGGCGCGCCTGTGCAGGTCTCGAACGTGATCGGCTGCACGATCGTCTTGGCGTTCGTGAAATCGTGCAGTTCGGACGCGTTGTGCAGGCTCATCACCTCGTCGAACATCACCTCAAGGTTCTCGCAGTAGGCGGTGCCGGATTTCAGCCCGTCCTTCTCCTGCTCGTCGGCCAGGTTGGTGATGTAGACATCATACTGCGTCTGGCCCTGCCGGCCGTAGGAGCGCTTGAAGTAGGTGGCGAGCCCCGCCTCTGCGCTGGCCACCTGCGGCTTATAGCGCGACATGAATTCGTTGTACCTGTCCTGCTTCTTGCAGGCCAGCGCGGTCAGCATGAGCTGGCTCTTCAGGCCCTCGATGTCGAACGCGGTGCGGTCCGCCTCGAACTCGCAGGCCGGCGCGCCCACGGCCACTGCCTTGCCCGATCTGGTATGCTTGGTGGCCGCCTGCAGGCAGGGCGAAGCGAGCAGGCCGGCGGCAAGGAGGGTGGCGGGGAGGAGGCGCATTGGGGTACTCCGGCAGTCGCGAGCGTGCGTGAGGCGCAGAGATAAATCCGGTGTGGGCCGCCGACGCAACTGGTAATCGCTGGCTGTTGTGATCGGGTTACACTCCCGCGGCACTGGCCGGGCGCGCCGGGTCACGCTATGGCGTTGCGTCACACGCCCACACAGCGGAGTCCTGATACCCGTGCAGCCACGTCTCGCCGTCTCCACCCTTGCTTCCGGCACGCTGGCATTTGCCCTGCTGCTCTCCGGTTGCGCCAAACCACCGGCGCCGGTGGCCGAAGCGCCGCCCGGGCCGCTGCCGCTGCACCGCGGCCCGCCACCGGCCGCACTGTGCACCGTGGCCCCGTTCCATGTGACCGATGGCGGCACCACCGCGGTCACCATGACCGTCAGCAACGATGGCGGCTACTGTGCGGCGACGCTGACCGCCGGCAACGGGCAGCCGTATGACGCGCCGCTGGTCCCCGTGCGTCCGCTGCATGGCGACGAGACCGTGGTGCGCTACAACGGCAAGACCAGCGTGGAATACGCGGCCAAGCCCGGGTATGTCGGCCCGGACAGCTTCACGGCCCGGCTGATCCTGCGAGGGCAGAGCGGCTACACCACACTGAACGTTACGGTGAACGTGCAGGGGGCAGCCAAGACATCCTGAGTAGGAGGCAAGCAGTTCCGCGCCGCGCCGGCAGCTTCGCCGTGTGCTGCAGCATCCGGATGCCGCAAATGCGCGGGGATCAAAAGTTTTCTGCTCATTGCTCACCCTCGGGGATAGCAGGGTCCTTGTAGCCAGCGCGTCTCGGACTGCGTCCAGCACTGCTGTATTTTGCGTTTTGGCGGTGCTGACGACGGAGCGGGAGGCGGCGTAGGTATCGGCACCCCATTTGCAGCGCAAGCCGTTGGTGACTTTGTGGAAGATGACGCTGGGGCGCAGGTCTCGCTCGGAGATGTTGTTGGTGGCGGGCACCCGGCGGTCGGTGACGAAGACGAACAGGTGGCTCCGATGGCCAGTGGATGGTGCCCTGTGCAGCCAGTAGCGGGGCAGACGCGCGCTGCAGCATGTTGCTGATCACCTTCGCTGATGCGCAGGCCGAACACGCAGCCCAGCAGCGCCGCCAGCCGTTCGAAGCCGATTGCGTGCGCGTGCTACAGGTAGACCACCAGCGCGCAGACCGACTGGCCGAACGGCGAACCAGGCTTCAGGCCGGGCGGTGCCCCGGCCGTGACACGCTGGCCGCAGCAGCTGCATTGGCCGCCGAACAGCCGCACCCGCGCGCCTCCAACGCGGCGATGCGCGCCAGGGCGACTTCCAGCTGACCCGCCAACGGCCACAGCGCGTGGCGTCAATAGGTAGATTTAAAATTAAATGAAAACCGACCGTCAAGGCGAGAGGCAGTTCATCCAACGATCGTGTCGCTGAACTAACGAAAAGCGGGGTGACTGGGCAAGCGCCTGGCGCGCTTGACTGGTCATGCAACCGTATCAATCTTCAATTGAGGCATTACCAAAACTTTTGCTTCCTGCGCAGGCTCGAATACCCTGATCGATTCAGAGGCAGCTGGCTGCTGCAAATGCGAAGAGAAGCAAACGTTTTTCGGTCCTTTTTTCAAAAAAAGGACTGCTTGCTTTCACTGCGTCGCAGAGGGGTTTGGGAGCGGAGCCCCATCCCCGACTAGGCCGTGACAGCCAGCTCCCGCAGCAGCTGTGCGATCTCCGGCACGCAAGACCCGCAATTCGTTCCCGCCCGCAACACCTCGCCCACCTGCGCCACGCTGCCCAAACGCTGCGTCACCACCGCATGACGTATCGCCTTGCGCGAGACGCCGAAACACGCGCACACGCGCGGCCCCTCTTCCCCCGCGTCCTGACTCTTGCCGCCCGCCAGCAAACCCACCC
>CAXUOA010000077.1:0-10327 GCA_964252625.1 uncultured Acetobacteraceae bacterium
CTGACGCACAGAAAGCAAGCAGTCCTTTTTTGAAAAAAAGGACCAAAAAACTTTTACTTCCCTCGCATCTGCAGCAGCCCGGTGCCTCCTGACAGATCGAGGCACCTGAGCCTGCGCAGGAAGCAAAAGTTTTTTGCTTCTTTTTTTCAAAAAAGAAGGCCTTTCTTGCTTGCCCAAGCGTCAATCTCAAAGCGGGTCGGTATCAGCCCTCCGTTCGGCCGTCAGCCCCTTGCACCGCACAACACTCCCACACACCTGCGCACCGCAGATGCTCCGAGGAGACTCCATGCCGACCCTGTTCGACCCCATCCAGCTTGGCGCCATACATGCTCCGAACCGCGTCCTGATGGCGCCGCTGACACGCGGCCGCAGCACGCGCGAGCACGTGCCCACACCGCTGATGGCCGAGTATTACGCCCAGCGCGCGTCGGCCGGCCTGATCATCAGCGAGGCCACCGGGATTACGCAGCAGGGTCTCGGCTGGCCGTACGCACCGGGTATCTGGAACCAGGCGCAGGTGGAAGCCTGGCGTCCGATCACCGACGCGGTGCACGAGGCCGGCGGGCGTATCGTGATCCAGCTCTGGCACATGGGCCGCCTCGTGCATCCGAGCTTCCTGGGCGGCGAGGCGCCCGTCTCGTCGGTGCCCACCGCGGCGCCCGGCAAGGCCCACACCTATGAGGGCAAGCGACCCTACGAGGCACCGCGTGCCTTGCGCGCCGACGAAGTTCCCGCCCTGCTCGAGGATTACCGGAACGCGTCCCGCAACGCCATGGCGGCGGGGTTCGACGGCGTGCAGGTGCACGCCGCGAATGGCTATCTGATCGACCAGTTCCTGCGGGACAACACCAACACGCGCGATGACGCGTATGGCGGCAGCATCACCCGGCGCATCCGCCTGCTGACCGAGGTGATGCAGGCCGTCTGTGACACGGTGGGCGCGGACCGCACCGCCGTGCGCCTCTCGCCGAACGGTTCCGTGCAGGGGGTGGACGACAGCGATCCCGAAGCCTTGTTCAGTGAAGCAGCCTCGGCCTTGTCCGGCCTTGGCCTGGCTTTTCTGGAAATACGCGAACCGTTCGAGGACAGCACGTTCGTCAAGACGGTCGTTCCGGCAACAGCGCCGGCCATCAAGCGGGCGTTTCGCGGCAACCTGGTGCTGAACTCCGATTACAGCGGCGGAAGCGGCCAGGCCATGCTGGATAGCGGTGTGGCTGACGCCATCGCGTTCGGCCGTCCGTTCATCTCCAACCCGGACCTGCCCGCGCGTTTGCAGGCAAGCAAGGCCCTGGCCAAGGACGAGATGGCGACCTGGTACAGCCAGGGGCCGCGTGGCTACACGGACTACCCCGCGGTCGCCTAGGAAACCGGCGGCCGACCGCGACAGGATTTCGTCGCATACCCCTTTCCAGGGAACGGCGTCCTTACTGAACGGTCACCGAGCCGGAGCCGCTCACGTTTTTCGTGAGGTGCCCGTTCACCTTGCTGAAATGTACGGAACCCACGCCCGAGATCTCGACATGGGCGTCGTCCACCTCTGCACCGATGCTCATGTGGCCGGCGCCGCTCGTCTCCAGCCTCGCACGTCCGATATGGCCGCCGACGACGTCGACGCGGCCGGCGCCGCTCAAATCAACGCCGAAACGCGGCATCATGGCCTGGTCCACGGTTATGTCACCATGGCCGGAGAGACTGATGTTGGCGGGGCCGTCCACGCGGGTGACGCGCAGGTTGCCGTTGCCGCTGATCTCGGCTTGCAGGGAGGTAGCAGCGGCATCGGTGATGTCGGCGGCGCCGGAGAGGTCCAGCGACAGCGGGCCGCCTATCGCGCCCATGGTGTAATGGCCGAAGCCGGATTCGTCGACCGTCACCGGATAGGTCGCCGGCACGCGTATCGAGAGAGCCAGCGTAGGCTGACCGTTGAAGCCTTCCCGCCAGCAATTGCCCGGACGCGTGTGGATGCGGGCGGTGCCGCGGCTTTCCAGGAGCAGATGGTCAATCTCCTCCTGGTGTGCAGCGCTAGCCTGGACCACCGCCTGGCCGTGCAGCGTGGCGTCGGGCGTGACCTCGACGCTGAGGGCGCACGGCGAGTCGATGAACAGACCGGAGCCGTTCAACGTGACAGCGAGGGAGGCGGCCCGGGCGCCCCCGGCGGTTGCGGCAAACAGGACGGCGGTGAGGACGTGGCGTGCTGACATGGGGGCCTCCTTGGCGTTCGAGACCCTGCTTGCAGGCGGTGTGCCAGACGTTAACCCACTGTCTGCGCTAGTTTATTTAACACTGCCGCCCAGGCTCAACGTGACTTTCGCCGTAATCTGGCGTGCTGCACCAGATCAGCATCGGGACCGCAGCGCGGCGCGCATCACCGCAGTCCGGTCACCCAGGCCGCGCATCCTTGCTGGCGGCCCGCCCCGACGCAGGTCCCGCCTGGCGAGCACCGCCGGCAGGCCCGCGGCGCACCAGGTGCGGCCGCACGCTTGCGGCGGACCGAGCCTGGCCAGGCCGACCTGGGTCAGTTGGGTGAGCACCGGCTGTAATGCCGGGAGCGTCACACCGCCTATGACAGCCTCGGGCGAGAGGCCATGCGAGGCCAGCACGTCCTGCGGCAGCAGGCAGCGGCCGGAGGCGACCAGGGTGGTCAGGTTGCGCAATTGGCCGGCCATGCCATAGCCGGCGCCGAGGTCTCGAACCCTGCCAAGTGCGGCAGGCGGGGCGCCTAACGCCTGCGCGCCGGCCACAGCGAGCGAGCCGGCACCCTGATCAAGCCAGGTGCACCAGGCCGAAAGGGTGGAGAACGCCGCTTCCGCCTCCGCCTCGCGCGCGTCCAGCATGGCCAGCAGGCTGCCGGCCTGGAGCGCGCCCGAGGCCAGCGCGGCGTGAAGCGGGGCTGCCACCTCATGGTCACGCGGCGCACCCTCGACCACCTCCCGCCACCACTGCAGGCGTATCAGCGCCAGGCCGGGTTCGCGCGTCACCTCGCAGGCGCGGGCCAGTTCGTGGTTGAACGCAATGAGCGCGAACAACGCTTCCCGGTACGCGACAGGCGCGAACAGGGCGCAGAGGTAGCGGTCCGGGTCGTGACGGCGCACTAGCGGGCCGAGCGAGGCGCCCGGGTGCGCGCTGCTGCCGGTCATGCGTTTGACGGGTGCTTCGTGGAACAATAGCCCTGCCGTGCGTTGTTGCAGCAGGCCGACGTCAGGCGCGCTGCGCGCCTTTCCTCGAGCAGACGGAGAACGCCCATGGCTTTCGAACTCCCCCCCCTACCCTTCGAGACAAACGCGCTGGCCGGCGCCGGCATGTGCCAGGAGACGCTGGAGCTGCATCATGACAAGCACCACCAGGCCTACGTGACCGCGCTGAACGGCTTTGTCGAGAAGGATTCCTCGCTGCAGGGCAAGAGCCTCGACGAGATCGTGACGCTGACCGCGCAGACACCCGGACCGGTGTTCAACAACGCGGGCCAGCATTGGAACCATATCCTGTTCTGGCAGAACCTGTCGCCGAAAGGCGGGCAGATCCCCGGCAAGCTGGCTGCCAAGATCGACAGCGATCTGGGCGGGACGGACAAGTTCAAGGAGGCTTTCAAGGCGGCGGCGATCGGGCAGTTCGGGTCCGGTTGGGCGTGGCTGGTGCTGAGCAAGGACGGCAAATTGGCCGTGACGAAGACGCCGAACGGCTCCAATCCGCTTGCAACCGGCGAGGGAAAGGTACTGCTCGGCCTGGACGTATGGGAACACAGCTATTACCTCGATTTCCGCAACCGCCGGCCGGACTACATCACCAACTACCTCGATAAGCTGGCCAATTACGAATTCGCCGAAGCACAGCTCCAGGCAGCTTGATTTACGTCACACGCGGCTACGATGCGAGGCGGACCAGCCTCGCATTTCTTTTGATCGGATGAGCAATGCCAGCCCGCATACCCGCCTCGCTTGCCTTGCCGCTGATGTTCACCGAGCTGGCGATGGCGTCCTGGGAGACGATGTGGCACCGTACCGCGCTCATGGCGACCGGCACCTGCACGCATGACGAGTACCAGATGATGGTGCATGAGAAGATGCACGCGATGCAGCAGGCCAGCATGGCGTTGCTGACGGGGCAGAGCACCCAGACGGTCTTGCAGCCGTTCCATAAAAAGGCGACGGCGAATGCCCGGCGCTTGCGGGAAGCCTGAAGCGTTTTACGTTAAGCTACCTGCTAGTCCCGAGTACGGCATCGGCAGAAAAGCGGCTGCCGATTGTTGGGCGGCCAGTGTCACCTGCTGTCGTTTGCCGCCACCGGAGGCGTCGCCGTAAGCACTGTGGAAATGGTATCGCGCGCAACAACCACCCGCACGTTCGGCGCGATCTCCACTTCCACTTCGTTGGCGCCGTCTCGAACTTTCTGAACCACGCCAAGTATGCCGCCGCCTGTCAGCACCCGATCGCCCCGCTTGATGGCAGCCAGTTGCGCCTTGAGCGTCTTCTGCTGCTGCTGTTGCGGCCGGATCATTAGGAAGTAGAACACCACGAAGATCATCACATACGGCAGAAACTGCAGTACCTGCGCACTCGCGAGTCCGCCGCCGCCGGCGGCATCCTGAGCATAGGCCGAGGAGATTAGAGACGGCATCGCGAAGGTTTCCTGACGAGGGGAGCGGCGTATAGCCGGGCCGGGTTGCGGCTGGATGCGGCGCACCATAGTTTCCCGCCCATCTCCGTCAAGCATCGGCTGCCGCCATCATGGACGTCCTGCTCCCGCTCGTCAGACGCATCGCCGAAGCGCTGGAACGCCTGGCACCGCCTGTGCCTGCCCGGCTCACGCTGGAGGGCGCCGACGCTTTCCTGTGGCAGCCCGCGGCGCAGGGAAAAGGCGGCTGGCTGCAGCCGGTGTTACGGGTCTCGCGCGTGGACATCGGGTTGCTGCAGGGTATCGACCGCGCCCGGGACACATTGCTGGACAACACGCTGCGCTTTGCCGCCGGCCGGCCGGCCAACAACGCCATGCTCTGGGGCGCGCGCGGGATGGGCAAGTCCAGCCTGGTGAAGGCGGTGCATGCGGAAACGCTGGCGCGCACGCCCGGCAGCCTGGCGCTGATCGAAATACATCGCGAGGATGTGGCCAGCCTGCCGGGCCTGTTGGACATGCTGCGGGAGCAGGAACGGCGTGTGCTCGTTTTCTGTGATGACCTCTCGTTCGAGCGGGAGGACGCCGATTACAAGGCGCTGAAATCCGTGCTGGACGGTGGCATCGAGGGACGGCCGGAGAACGTGCTGTTCTATGCGACGAGCAACCGGCGCCATCTGATGCCGCGCGACATGATCGAGAACGAGGCGGCAACGGCCATTTCGCCAGGCGAGGCGGTGGAGGAAAAAGTCTCCCTGTCGGATCGTTTCGGGCTCTGGCTGGGATTTCACGCGTGCGACCAGGCTACGTATCTTGCCATGGTCGCGGCCTATGCGTCGGACATGGGCCTTGCCGCCAACCCCGCGGACGCGCTGGCCTGGGCGGCGGGGCGAGGGTCACGATCAGGACGGGTGGCATGGCAGTTCATTCAGGATCTGGCGGGACGGACGCCGGGTTGACGCGCCTGCGTGGCCGCGCTGCCCGTGGCGAGCGATGCCGCGCGCCGGTGTCATTCGGGCATTGGACACGACCACGTTGACGGCCGGGCTGCGGCTGAGCGGGATTTCGGCGCCGATGCTGTTGGACGGGCCGATGGATGGCGAACATTTTCTTACCCACATCGAGCAGGTCCTCGTGCCCACACTGACCGTGGGCGACACCGTCATCATGGACAATCTGTCGTCCCAAAGGTGAGCGGCATTCGCCTGGCGATCGAGGCAGCCGGTGCGCAGCTGCTCTATCTGCCGCCCTACTCGCCTGACTTCAATCCGATCGAGATGGCATTCTCAAAGCTGAAAGCGCTGCTACGGGCTGCCGCAGAACGCACGCACGGCGGGCTATGGGATGCACTCGCCCGAGCCATCGAACGCTTCACACCAGCCGGATGTGCAAACTACTTTGCCGCAGCAGGATACGACGCTACTTGATCAGAAGGTGCTCTAAAGTAAAATTGCTTCAATCATGCCTTGTCCAGCCACGCCGGCAGCTGCGCCATCACAAGCGCACGAAACGCCGCAGCAGACTCGATAGCGTCTGCAATGCGCGCCGCGAAGATCTTCGCCCCGAGCGTGCCCTGACTGGAAGCAGCTGAAAGCAACTTTGCAGCCAGCGCCGGATCAGAAGAGCCGGAGGCGGCAGCCGCCAGCACGGTTGGACCAGGCGAGCTGGGCGGTATCCTGACAGCCAGCGCAGCAATGCGTGGCTCGACCAGCCTGTACACCAACTCCGGATGGTCCGAGTCCTGGCTGATCACGGCGATGTAACGCGTGATCCGGCCGTCGGGCACCTCGCCGGCTTCCGCGAAAGCCACAGACTCTGCCACCAGCTTCGGGTCGGTGGCGCCCGCCATGGCGCTGAAATACCGCAGCTTCTCTTCGGTGCTGGTGGCTGCAATGCCGAGCCGCTTCAGCGTGTCGTATGTGGCCTGGTCCGCGCTGTGGCCGACCATGCTGAGCACCGGTGTTCGCAAATCGGGAGAGAGCGAGTCCGGGTTCCGCATGAAAGCATCGAAACGCCTGTGAGCCTCGGCGAGAGTCGCCGGATCCTGCAGGTCACCCAACGCGCCGATCAGTTGCGGCCGCAGCAGCAGGTCGACAAACGGTTCGCCCGGTTTTGCATCCCAGCCCAGACGGGCCGCTTCAGGCCGTATCAATCCGGCGGCAAACGCGTCGAAACGCCCACGCAATGCAGATCCGATGAGCGCGTGATCCAGCCGTTGCAGATGGGCCACCGTGTCAGTCCACACCGCGATGTCCTGCTCATTTTTCAGGCTGGTCAAAAGGTTCAGGTAATCGACCAGATTTTCCCGCTCAGCGACGAACAAAGCAAACTGGTCGCCCAGCAGGTTCGCCCTGTCCACCGGAGCAAGGGACGGCAGCGCCTTGGTCAGCAGCTGCAAGGATGCGGCATCGTATTGCGTGCGGTAATAGCCGTTCTCACCCAGATTTACCTTTACCGGAGCGTCGCATGCGCCGGACTGCACGCTGGCCGGTGCGCTTTGCAGCATCACATGCTGTGCTGCAGCACCTGGGGCACCGAGCGTCACCGGGATGATCCAGCGCAGAGGCTGCGGATGCGGATCGTGTATGGCGAAGCGATTCTCGGTCAGCGTCAGCTCCGCGTGGCCGTTCGTGCAAGCGCGCGCCACATGCACCAGCGGAATGCCAGGCTGCTCAGTGAAGGTTGCGGCCACCTGTGCCACATCGCGGTGCGCGGCGGCACCCAGTGCGTTCCAAAGATCGGCGCTGGTGGCGTTGCCGAATTCATGGGCCTTCATGTAGCCGCGCATACCGTCACGGAACACATCAGGCCCGATCCAGTCCTCCACCATGCGGATGATCATGCTGCCTTTCTGGTAGCTGATCTGATCGAACGCCGTGTCGGCTTCCGTCTCGTCGCGTATCACCTGCTGGATGGGATGCGTGGTGGGCAACGCGTCCTGCGCCATCGCCTCCTCGCGCGCGCTGTGCTGGCGCGGCCAGATCTGCCAGTCGGGGTGCAGGTGGTCGGTCACCTTCCAGCCCATCCAGGTGGCAAAACCCTCGTTCAGCCAGATGTTGTCCCACCATCCCATGGTCACCAGGTCGCCGGACCATTGATGCGCCATCTCGTGCGCCACCACATAGGCGATCTGCTGGCGCGTGGCGGGCGAGGATGTCTTCGGGTCGAACAACATCGCGTCGTCGATGAAGGTAATGGCGCCCCAGTTTTCCATGGCGCCGGCCTGGTAGTTTCCAGGAATGGCGATCAGGTCCAGCTTCGGCAGCGGGAAATGCACGCCGAAGTAGGTGTCGTAATACGGCAGCACGTGCTGCTCTATATCGAGCGCGTACTGCGCCTGGTCCTGCCGGCCCGTGGGCGCATAGGCGCTCATCCGCACGCCGTCTGCAGTGCCTTTCACGGCCGTCATGTCACCGGCAAGCAGCGCCAGCAGATAGGTGGACATGCGCGGCGTCGCGTCGAACGCCACGCGCTGCTGCCCGGCCGGCGCCGCAACCTGCCTGCCCGGCATGTTGGACACGGCAACCAACCCGGCAGGCAGCGTCACGGACAGATGGAACACCGCCTTGAAGGCCGGCTCATCCCAACCGGGAAACATACGCCTAGCGTCGGCCACTTCGAACTGCGTGACCAGCATGCGCTTGCTGGCACCCTGCGCGGTCTTGTAATCGTCGTAGTAGATCCCGTTTGGCGATTGCGGGATAGGCCCGGTATACTTGATCTCGAGCACGTAGGATCCCGGCGCGATCGGATTGCTGAAATGCAGTGTCGCCGTCTGCGCCTTTTCGTCCTGCGTGATCGTGGCCTGTCCCACCCCCTGCACCGCTGCCTGGCCCAGCTTCAACCCGGCCTGGTTGAGCGTGATGCTGTCCGTGGCGCTGCGCACGTGGAGGTGTATCACCTCGCTTCCTGTCAGCGTCAGCCTGTCCAGGTCCGGCGTGATGTCGATGTCGTAGTCGTCCGGCACGACAATCTTCGGCAGCTTGCCTGGCGCGGCGTCAAAGCTGAACGGCGCCTCGGCGCGGGCGATGGCCCCTGACAGGAGAAACATCGTGGTCAGTAGGGCGAGTTTGCGCACGGCGGGGAGACTCCGAGGTGAAGGCGCGTTCTTGGCTGATCGGGTAGGCAAGCAAGGCCTTCTTTTTTGAAAAAAAGAAGCAAAAAACTTTTACTCCGCTGTCGCGGTTCTATCCGGAAACGGTCTACGAATCAGTCACGATCCTTGCCGGCTCTTGTCTCGGGTCTGCCGGAATTCGTTGCCGGAGTACCAGTCCGGCCACTGGTCGCTGTTGGCCAGCTTGTAGCCCATGGCGTAGAGAATCTTCAGGTCAGCCACCGGGCCCGACAGGTTCCAGCTCGGGTCGTACTCGTCGGATGGCTGGTGGTAGTGGTTCGCGGTATAGGCATTGCGCGTCGCACGGCCGGCCTTTGTGCCGCCCTGCACCAGATCGAACCCGCCCTCGGGATCCAGCATCGGCACGCCCACCTTCGCCAGGCTGATGTGGTCGGAACGGTAGAAGCTGCCCTTCTCCGGCTCGGGATCGGGCGCGATCACGCGGTTCTGCGTCTTCAGCTCGGCGGCAAGCAGATCCTCCATCTGCGACGCGCCGTTGCCGATCACCACGAGGTCGTGCGCCGGCCCTTCCGGCAGGTTCGCATCGATGTTGATCCCGCCCACGATGTGCGCAAGCGGCCAGACGGGATGCTGCGCGAAATACTGCGAGCCGAGCAGCCCCTGTTCCTCCAGCGTCCAGCAGATGATGCCGACCGTGCGCTTCGGCTTCGGCTCGGCATGAACAAAGGCCTGGCCGATCTCCAATATGCTGGAGACGCCCATGCCGTTGTCGATCGCGCCGTTATAGATCTTGTCCGGCCCCGGCACGTCGGGCTTCACGCCCAGGTGGTCCCAGTGCGCGGTGTAGAGAATGATATCGTCGGGGTGCGCCGTTCCCTCGACAACACCGATGACGTTGCGCGTATCGAGGTGGGTGACCTTCGAGTGCAGTTCGGCCGACATCGTCTCGCCAGCCATCACCACCGGCTTGAAGCCGGGTGTATTGGCCGCCTGTTTCTGCGCATTGTAATCCAGCCCGGCGCGCGCGAACAGGTTGCGTGCCGTATCCAGCGTGATCCAGCCCTGCACAGGCACTTTGGAGTTGTTGCCGTCCGCCTCGTCCAGCCAGGATTTTGTACCCGAGTTCGAATTGCGCACCACTTGCCAGCCATACGCCGCCGGCGCCGTCTCGTGCACGATCATCACCGCGGCCGCGCCACGACGCGCCGCTTCCTCGAACTTGTAGGTCCAGCGGCCGTAATACGTCATCGCATGGCCCTTGAAGAACGCGGGATCGGGATGCGCGTCCTCGTTGCCGGGATCGTTGATCAGCAGCACCACCGTCTTGCCATGCACGTCCACGCCGGCGTAATCGTCCCAGTGATATTCCGGCGCCACCACGCCATAACCCACGAACACCAGCGGCGTGTTGCTGATGGACACGCTGTCCGTCCTGAATTGCGGCGTCCAATACACCGTCTCGGACGGGAACTTCGGCGTGACCGTGCCCTTCGGCGTGCTGAACGCCAGGTGGGAAGCGGCGGCATCGAGCGTGATATTGACGGTGGGCACCGGCTGGAAGTAGCTGCCGTGGTTGCCCGGTGCGAGGCCGATGCGCTTCATCTCGTCGGCGATGGAGACGGGCCGGATGCCGGTCGGGTCTTCGAG
>CAXUOA010000078.1:0-10302 GCA_964252625.1 uncultured Acetobacteraceae bacterium
ATCTTCGGCGGCTCGGAACACTGCATCGCCACGCACCCGTCGGATTTTCCGGTGGCCCTGATGGCCGCGCGCGCCGCGGTCGAGATCGCCGGCACGGATGGCCAGACCAGGCGTGTGGAGCTGGTGGATTTCTACCGCGTGCCGGGCAGCACCCCGCATCTGGATACGAATTTGCGCCCGGGCGACATCATCACCGCGATACTCGTGCCGCAATCGCCCGCCAACACACGCGCCACCTACGTGAAGGTGCGTGACAGGCAGAGCTACGCCTACGCCCTGGCGTCCGTCGCCTGCGGCCTGGATGTGCAAGGCGGCATCATCCATGACGCACGCCTGGCGGCCGGGGGCGTCGGCACCAAACCCTGGCGCCTGGACGCGGTGGAAGACGCGTTGCGCGGCAAGCCGGCAAACGCGGCCACCTTCGCCGAGGCGGCAACGCACGCGAAAGACGGCGCCCAGCCGCACAGCCAGAACGCTTTTAAGATCACGCTCCTGCAGAACACGGTCCGCCGCGCTCTGCTCGAAGTCGCCTGAGGGGCACAGCACCATGTTCGTCGGACAGCCGATCACCCGCGTCGATGGCAGATTGAAGGTTACCGGCGGCGCCCGCTACGCGGCGGAGTTCGCCGTGCCCGGCTGTGTGCATGCCGTGCTCGTGCAGAGCACGGTCGCCGCCGGACAGGCCACCGCGTTCGACACCGATGCCGCCGAGCGCATGCCGGGCGTGCTCGCCATCATCACGCAGCAGAATGCCGGCAAGCTGAACCAGAAACGTGCGGCGGCGCAGACCGTGCCCCACCCGCTCCTGCAGGACAGCCGCATCACCTATAACGGCCAGCACGTGGCGGTGGCCGTCGCCGACAGCTTCGAACGCGCCGCCGCGGCGGCCGCCGCCGTTCGCGTACGTTACGCGCCCGCCGCCGCCGTCACCGTGATGGACGAAGCCACCCTGTCACGCGCCTACAGGCCGAAGGAGTTCAGCAACGGCAAGCGCAGCCCGGACAGCAGCCGCGGCGAGCCCGATTCTGCCTTCGACCGGGCGCCGGTCAAGATCGACGCCACCTACGAAACGCCTGTCGAGCACCACAACCCCATGGAGCCGCATGCGACGGTGGCGATGTGGTCGGGCGGCAAACTAACGGTCTGGACGGCGACGCAGGGCATCTCCGGCGCGCAAGAGACCCTGGCCGCCGCTTTCGGCCTGGAACAGAGCGACGTCACCGTGATCTGCCCCTACGTGGGCGGTGGCTTCGGCTGCAAGGGCAACACCTGGCCGCCGGCCATCATCGCCGCCATGGCCGCCCGTCACGTGAACCGCCCGGTCAAGCTGGTCGTCACGCGTAGCCAGATGTTCACCTCAAACGGCTACCGGCCGGCGACGATACAGAAGCTCAAGCTGGGTGCCGGCACGGACGGCAAGCTGCTCGGTGTACGGCATGACGGCTTCACCCAGATGTCCGACCCTTCGCTGGGCGAATTCGCCGAACCCGTCGCCGTGGCTACAGAGATGCTGTATTCCTGCAAGAACCTTGCAGTCAGCCACCGGCTGGTTCCGGTGAACCAGGGACTGCCTACCTACATGCGTGCGCCGGGCGAGTCGTCCGGCATGTTCGCGCTCGAAACCGCGATGGACGAGCTTGCCCATGCGCTGAAAATGGATCCACTGGCCCTGCGCCTGGCGAACTACGCGGAACGCGACGAGCACGAGGATAAGCCGTTCGCCAGCAAGGCGCTGCGCCAGTGCTACAGCGAGGCCGCGGCGAAATTCGGCTGGTCTCGCCGCGACCCCACACCCGGCTCCATGAGAGACGGCCGCGTCCTGGTGGGCTGGGGCATGGCCACCTCCACCTACCCGACGAACCGGCGGCCCTGCATGGCCCGCATAAACATGTTCAGGGACGGCACGGTCACCGTGCAATCCGGCACGCAGGACCTCGGCACCGGCACCTACACCATCATGGTGCAGGCCACCGCGGACGCCCTGGGCGTCGATTACCGCCGCGTCAACGCGCAATTGGGTGACAGCCGGCTGCCCGCAGCGCCGGTTTCCGGCGGCTCCGCCACGGCCGTCAGCGTCATCCCTGCAATCGAGGCCGCCGCCCGGAAATTGCGCACGCGGGTGGCCGAGATGGCGGCCATCGACCCGCGCTTTGCCAAGGTCAGCCCGGGCGACATCAAGCTCACCGGCTACATCGTGTCAGCGCCCGGCCTGCAAGTCAGCCTGCAGGAGCTGATGCAGCGTGCCGGCACGGACCACCTTGAGGCCGAAGCGCAGGCCTCACCCGGCGAGCAGTATCACGACCACGCACCCCACGCGTTTGGCGCCCAGTTCGTCGAAGTGCGCGTCGATCCCGATTTTGGCACGATCAGGGTCAGCCGCGTGGTCAGCGCGTTTGACGTCGGACGCCTGCTGAACGCCAAGACCGGCCGCAGCCAGCTCCTGGGCGGCATCGTCTTCGGTATCGGCATGGCGCTGCAGGAGGAGACGCTGATCGACCGTGCGAGCGGCCGCATCGCCAACAGCAACATCGCCGACTACCACGTGCCGGTGAACGCGGACGTGCCCGATATCGAGGTGATCGCCATCGACGCGCCAGACCTGGCTACCGACGCGCTGGGTGCTAAAGGAATCGGCGAGTTGCCCATGGTCGGCGTGGCGCCGGCGATCGGCAACGCCGTGTTTCACGCGACGGGCAAGCGGGTCCGGCGTCTGCCGATCAGGGTGGAGGATGTTCTGGCGTAGCGGCAATGGTGAGAAAGCAAGCAGTCCTTTTTTGAAAAAAAGGACCAAAAAACTTTTACTTCCCTCGCATCTGCAACAGCTAGTTGCCTTAAAACAAATCGAGGCAGCTGAAGCGGCGCGGGGATAAAAGTTTTTTGCTTCTTTTTTTCAAAAAAGAAGGCCTTGCTTCCTTGCACAATCGCTAACCCAAAGCAGGTCGGTTTCAATCCAGCCCCCGCAACATCCCACCGTCGTTCCAGGGGCGGTTGACTCCCCGCTCTAACCGCATCGGCGAATGCGCACCCAGATCGCGCGCAAACATCTCGCCGTAATTACCCGCCGATTTTATCGCCTGCAGGCTCCAGTCGTCGTCCAGATACAGGCCCCACTGCAGACCCTTCCGGACGCCGGTAAGCTCCTGCACCATCGAGTCCGGACTTGTCCGCATCTGCGTGACATTCGCCTGGGTGACGCCGCTGATCTCCGCCTGCACCAGAGCGTCGTTCACCCAGTCCACCACGCGCGCCCAGTCGGCGTCACCCACGGCCACGACGGGCGAGAGCGGGTCCAGGCTCAGCCGGTCCGGCAATATGTCGAAGTCATGCACACGGCCGTGAAACGCGGCGCGCCCGGCCGCGAGCTTGGTCACGTCATGCGTCTCCGCATCGCACCGCCCGCCGACCAGTGCCGCTTCCATCTCGCCGATCTCCTCGAACGGAAAAGGCGCAACGCTGATGCCGTCTGCACGCACCGCATCGTCCAGATGCCGTTCCGCCTCCGTCGTGCCGATGAAGCACACGTGTTTTCCGGCAAGGTCGCGCAAGGAACGGATGCCGCGATCCTTGTGCACCAGCAGGCCCTGGCCATCGAACAGGATCGGTTGCAAATAGGAAATCGAGTAGCGCCGGGCCAACCCAGGGTCCGGCGTGCCGCCGACGAACAGAGCGATCGTTCCGGCATCGAGGGCCTTGTAGGCGAGCGCCTCGGACGGAAAGGCGTGCACGGTCGCGGTGGCATGCGCGGCAGCCGCTACCGCGCGGCAGAAATCCGCGCCGAACGCAGAAACATCGCCGTGCGTGTCGTCTTTCGTCTCGTCGTTCACCGCCGTCAGCGCGCCGCAGTCCAGTCTGTGGGTTTTTCGGATGGCGTCGAGCGTCGATCCCGCTTGCGCACTTGTCGCAAGCAGGAAAAAGGCGAGCAGGGCTGTGCGCATATCATACCAACTGGCGTTAAAATTGACGCTTGAACAAGCAAGAAAGGCCTTCTTTTTTGAAAAAAAGAAGCAAAAAACTTTTGCTTCCTGCGCCGGCTCAGGCGCCTTGACCTATCAGAAGGCACCTTGCTGCTGCAGATGCGACGGGAAGCAAAAGTTTTTTGGTCCTTTTTTTCAAAAAAGGACTGCCTGCTTTTTATGCGTCAGCCGCAAGACTGATCGGTCTTAGCGCTGCCTGACGTGGACCCTTCAGGAAGAAAGCAGGTGCTCTTCTCTTCTGGAAAAGAAGCACGAAACGTTTGCGCCCTGACGGCCGCTGCCGCAGAACGTTGTCCAATAGCCGGACATCGTGCTGCGGCAGCGGAGGGAAAGTACTAGCCGCTTTTCTTACGGCGTCCACCCCGGAACGGTCGGCGTGCCGGGCGAGGAGCTCGGCCGCGGGTTGAAGTCGGCCGGCGGCGGGTCGAGCAGCTTGCCGTTTTGGTAGTCGGTTGGCACGATGTTCAGCGTGTAGCAGCCCTGGCCGTTGTAGTGCGGCAAGGTGTGCACGATCGTGTCCGAAATCGCGGCGTAGGAGGCGGGCAGCGGCGGCGCCGTGCCGGACAGGCGCGCGTTGTCGAACGCGTCCGACAGGTCGCTGAGGGTGGGGTCACCGTCGATCGGGCCCATTTCCGGCTCGATCGTCTTGGCGCCGATCACGCGCGCCCGCGCCTCGTCGGGCAGTTTCTGCAGCGGCACCAGGTTGAACAGCTCGTCGATGAACTTGATGATCGAGCTGTGTTCCGCGTATTTGCCGACGATGGCGTGCACGGACGCAAACGGCGAGATGACGATCGTGGGGATGCGCGGCCCGCCGGAGAGCGGCTCGCCGAAGCTGTCGTTCACGCGTATGCTGGACGGCACGTGGTCGTACAGCCCGTCGGTCTCGTCGTAGCTGATGATGATGGCGCTGTGGGCCCAATAGGGGCTGTTGGCGATCGCGTTCACGCTGTCCGCCAGCAGGGCTTCGGCAATCTGCGTGTCGGAATAGCCGGGATGGTCGTCGCTGCCGGCGAAGTTCGCCTGTATGGCGGGCGTCGGGTCGACGGGCACCAGGCCGTCATTGTTGCCGTAGCCGCCGCGCACGTAATACACGCCGTGGCCGGGCAGCTTGCGGTTCGCGATCGCGGTGTAGAAGTCGCCCAGGCCGTGCAGGTTGGTGCCCAGCACATGCGTGTTGTCCCCCAGGTAGCCGAAATACTGCGGCGCTTCGTGGTGGGTGATGTAGGTGGCGTTGGTCGCAGGCCCGCTGCCGTCGGTCGGCTCGTGGTCGTAACCTTCCTGGTACCAGCCCCAGTTCACCGGCATGTTCTTCGACGAGATGGTCGCGATGTCGCTCTGCACGTCGGTCAGGTCCAGCGACGGATTCTCGTCGGACTGGATGACCTTGTTGATGTCGCTACCCATGAAGGACAGCGGCAGCGAGGCGTAGGTCTGGTTCAGCGCAGGCGTGGCCGGCGATTCGTCGTTGGGGCCGTAAGGCGGCTTCACCGCGGACTGGTCGAGATTGGAGCCGGCAAACGGCCCGGGGTCGCCCACCACCGGCTCGCCGCCGCTGCTGGCGAGCGTCGTGCCGTTGGTGTTGACCGTGGCCTCGCTCGGGTGCAGCGCCCATTGCGTGAGGCCGGACTGGCCGGCGATCATGGCGATCGCGTTCGGCGTGGACGGGCCGGTGACCGTCATGTGGAAATTGTCCAGCATCGCGAACCGGTCTGCGTATTGCCACAGGAACGGGATGGTGTCGCAGTCGAGATGGCTCATCACCAGCTCGCCCTTCTGCTTCTGCGCCGTGCTGATGGTCAGGCTGGACAACGGCGCGCCGGTGGAGCGCGAGACGATGGCGCCGCTGCTGTTTGTCGTCAGCCCCTCTTCGTTCAGCGCGTAGCGGTCGCTCAGCGTCTTGCCGCCGCTGTAGTCGATGCTGTTGACGATACCGGTATGCGAGTGGTCCACGCTATCCGTATCGGCCGGATACAGCGGCACCGTGTTGCCCGCGGTGTTGACCACGCTGTTGGGTATCTTGAAAGGCGAGATCGTGCCCACGCTGCCGTCCGTGTTGACGATCGGCTGGCTGTAGCCGGGCTGGCTGCCGGCCGGAAACAGGCCGTCGGCACCGGGGAAGGTGCCAAAATGCTGGTCGAAAGAGCGGTTCTCCTGGAACAGGATGAACACGTATTTGATGTTCTTCTGCAGCAGGACCAGCTTCTGCGCGGCGGTCAGCGTGGGCTCGCTGGCCGGGCTCACCATGTGGGCCGCTACCAGGTCACTGGAGCGCGGGCCGAAGGTGACGCTGGTCTGGCCGGCGGCCAGCAGCACGGTTGGCTGGAGTAGGCCGGCTACGGCGGCAAACGCGCACGTCGTCTTCCACCACTGGTTGCGTGTCATGACTGAGGGTTTTCCTGCTTAAGCGGTTGGCCCATGGCGGGCGACGGCACGTGTCGCGCTTTGGCAGACCCTGAACCATCACCGTTTGATGACATTTGCCTCCCGTCACGGGGGCGTGATTGGACGGGACCTGGCTCCTGCTGCGCAACCCTGCTTTCTTTCCGGCCTTCGCCCCGTTATGAGTAGCGGCCCGCGGGTGTGGTGAAATGGTAACCACAGCAGACTCAAAATTTGCCGGGAGTGATCCCTTGTCGGTTCGAGTCCGACCACCCGCACCAGGTCTCTTTACCAGAGACGCGGCCCCCGCTATACGGCTGCTCCGCTGATCCCGAATAGCTCAGTTGGTAGAGCAAGCGACTGTTAATCGCTTTGTCGTAGGTTCGAGTCCTACTTCGGGAGCCACCCTCCCCCTTCCGCAATCCCGCTGAGGGGCGCCGCCGCATGACACTCGTCCTGACTAACGCCGCCGTTGTTCTGCCGGACCGCGTCCTGCGCGGCCACGTGGTCCTGGACGAAGGCCGCATCGCGGACGTGCAGCCCGGACACGCATCAGGGCTGGACATGGAGGGCGACTACCTTCTGCCGGGCGCCGTGGACCTGCATACGGACAATCTGGAGCGGCAGGTGGAGCCGCGTCAGAACGCGCGCTGGCCGAGCCGCGCGGCGCTGCTGGCGCATGACGCGCAATGCGCCGCGGCCGGCGTCACCACGGTGCTCAACGCGCTCTGCATCGGCCAGGCGGGATGGGAGAACGACCGGCCACGCACCTGCGCCGAGGGTGTGGCCGACCTGGAAGCCCTGGCGCCCAGCGGCCTGCTTAAGGCGGATCACCTGTTGCACCTGCGCTGCGAGCTGCCCACGCCTGACATGCTCGCCCAACTCGACACCGTCGCCGCCCACCCGCGCCTGCGCCTGGTCAGCCTGATGGACCACACGCCCGGCTCCGGCCAGTTCGGTGACGTCGCACGCTGGCGGGCCATGCAGCAGAAGGATGGTCTGGATGCCCCTGCGGCCGAGGCCCGCCTGTCCCTGCTGCGCCGGCAGCAGGCCGACTGGCGTATGCCCAACCGTGCCGGCCTGCTGGCCCGCATGGCCGGCAGCCAGGCCGTGCTCGCGAGCCATGATGACGCAACCGAAGCCGACATCGCCGCCAACCAGGCGGACGGGATCGGCACGAGCGAGTTTCCCGTGAGCCTCGCGGCGGCCCGGGCGGCACGGGCGGTCGGCATGCACATCGTCGCCGGCGCGCCCAACCTGGTGCGTGGCGGCAGCCATAGCGGTAACGTGGCCGCCGCTGACCTGCTGGCAGCCGGCCTGGTCGATGCGCTGGCGTCGGACTACGTGCCCACCAGTCTCATCCACGCAGCGTTTCTCGCATCCGTCCTGCCTGGCATGGATCTGCCGGCCAGCGTGCGCATGATCAGCCTCACGCCGGCCCGCCTGGCAGGCCTGCCAGATCGCGGCGCCGTGTCACCCGGCCTGCGGGCCGATCTCGTGCGGGTCCGCCTGCATGACGGCATCCCGGTGGTCCGGCAGGTCTGGCGCACAGGCGAGCGGATCAGCTGATGCGTGCCGGCCGGTCTGCGCCAGTCCGAAGCATCGGCAAAACCTGGATCGCTGTCTCGAAGAGAAGGCCTTTCCTACTGGATGACGACACAACGCGCCGCGCTCTACTGGACACCCGAGCCACATGATCCTTTGGCGCAGGCTGGCGCCGCCTGGCTCGGCCGTGACGCCGAACTGGGCGTCGCCGTACCACAACCGCCGCTCGACGGCCTGCCGGACGCCACGGCCGCTCCGCGCCATTACGGCTTCCACGCCACGCTCCGGCCACCCATGCGGCTGTCGGCGGGGTGGGAGGCGTTCATCGCGTCCGCCCACGCGATTGCCGGCGCCGTGGCACCGTTCGAGTTGCCGCGCCTGCAAGTGTCCGACAGGGACGGTTTCCTGGCTCTGCGCGAGGCAACTCCGAGCCCTCTCCTGCACGAGCTGGCTGACGCCTGCGTGCGGGGCACGGACAAGCACCGTCTGCGCCCGGATGCGGCCGAACTCGCCCGCAGGCGGGCATCCGGTCTTTCGGCTCGCCAGGACGAGATGCTGCTGCGCTGGGGCTACCCGTATGTCCTGCAGGACTGGCGTTTCCACATGACGCTCTCGCGGCGGCTGACCGGCGCCGAGATGGCGCATCTGCTCCCTTTGGCAGAAGCGCATTTTGCCGCAGCCCTGGCGAAGCCGCGCATGGTGGACGCGATTGCCGTGTTCACCCAGTCGGACGGGCAGGCGTTCCTGGCGGCGGAGCAAATTGCGTTGGAGGGTGATACTGACAGGCTTTGATGGTGACGTAGCGTCCCGCTTTGAAAGCGACGCATGTGCAAGCAAGAAAGGCCTTCTTTTTTGAAAAAAAGAAGCAAAAAACTTTCTTCCCTGCGCAGGCTCAAAGGCCCCGATCAATCCGAAGGCAGGTGGCTGCAGCGAACGTTTTTGGTCCCTTTTTTCAAAAAAGGACTGCTTGCTTGAACAGCGTCCGCCGCACGATTGGTTGGTTAACCTTCCTGCAGACGCCAGACTTTTCCTAGCGCCGGTCCACCACGGCCATGCCCACCGGGGCCAGGCTGATTACCGCCAGCTTGACGTGCTGAAACGCGAACGGGATGCCGATGATGGTGACCGCGCTGGCCACCGCCGCAACCAGATGGCCGATCGCGAGCCAAACGCCGAACACCACCAGCCAGATGATGTTGCCGACCAGCCCGAACACGCCGGTGCCGAGATCGTCGCGCCCTGTCAGCTCGCGACGGGAGACCGCCTCCCGCCCGAACGGCCACAGCGAGAAGGACGCGATGTTGAAACAGGCGCGCGCCCAGGGCAGGCCGACGATGCTGATCGCCGCGAGCAGGCCAGCGAGAAACCAGCCGATTGCCATGATCAGGCCGCCGAATACTACCCAGAAAAGGTTAAGAAGTAAGGTCAAGCAAGCAGTCCTTTTTTGGAAAAAAGGACCAAAAAACTTTTGCTCCCTGTCGGCGGCTGCTGAAACAGTTGCCGACAGGGAGCAAAAGTCCTCTGCTTCTTCTCTTCAGAAAAGAAGGCCTTTTTTCCTCACTTAGGCGCTCTTCGCCATGATCTCGTCTGCCACGTTGCGCGGCACCGGATCATAATGGTGGAACTGCATCGTGAACGAGGCGCGCCCCTTGGTCATGGACCGCAGATGCGAGATGTAGCCGAACATCTCCTTCAACGGCACATGTGCCCGCACGATCACCGTCGAGCCCGAGCTCTCCTGGTTCTGGATCATGCCGCGGCGGCGGTTCAGGTCACCCACCACGTCGCCCACATGGTCCTGCGGCGTGGTGCACTCCACGTCCATGATCGGCTCCAGGATCACCGGGCCGGCCTTTTTCATGCCCTCGCGGAAGCACGCCTTGGACGCGATCTCGAAAGCCAGCGCCGACGAATCCACGTCGTGATACTTGCCGTCGATCAGCGTGTAGCTGAAATCCACCGTCTGGAATCCTGCCAGCACGCCGGTATCGGCCTGCACGCGTATGCCCTTCTCCACCGCCGGGATGTATTCCTTCGGCACCGTGCCGCCGACGACCTTGTTCTGGAACTCGATGCCTTCGTTACGCTCGCGTGGCGCGAAGGTGATTTTCACCTCGGCATACTGGCCCGAACCACCGGACTGCTTCTTGTGCGTGTACGTCTCGGTGTGGCTCTTGGAGATCGTCTCGCGATAGGCCACCTGCGGCGCGCCCACATTGGCGTCCACGCCGTATTCGCGGCGCAGGCGGTCGATGATGATCTCCAGATGCAGCTCGCCCATGCCGGACAGGATGGTCTGGCCGGTCTCCTGGTCCGTCTTCAGGCGCAGGCTCGGGTCTTCGCCTGCCAGCTTCTGCAGGCCGAGCGTCATCTTCTCGACGCCGTCCTTGGTCTTCGGCTC
>CAXUOA010000079.1:0-10279 GCA_964252625.1 uncultured Acetobacteraceae bacterium
GTGCTGCTGGACGAGCCGCTGGGCGCGCTTGACGCGCTGACCCGGCTGGACATGCAGGCGCTGCTGGAGAGCATCTGGCTGAAACGGCGCTTCACCGCCGTCCTAGTGACCCATGACGTGGCGGAGGCGGCCATACTGGCTGACCGGGTGTTGCTGATCGAGGACGGCCGCATCGGCATGGACGTGCGTGTCGACCTGCCGCGGCCGCGGCGCACCGGTGCTGCGCTGGCGGAGATCGAGCAGTCGATACTGGACCATATCCTGCGGCGTTGAGAGGGCAGGCGGGAAAGACGCTCGAAACCGGCTTGTCGCATTTTTGAAGCTCCGATACCTGTGGCGGCCGAAGCGGCCGATACAGCGGAAAGCACCAGCCCCATGCTTCTTTTTCTCAGAAAAGAAGTGCTTCCTTTCTTTCTGTTCCGGAACACGGGCGTCTACCTGATCCTGACGTCCGTCGTCCTCGCTCCCTTCCTGGCCATGCGGTTCCCGGCGATGGGCGACACGCTCAACCATCTGGCGCGCATGCACGTGCTGGTCGACCTGCAGCACTCTGCCGATCTGCAGCGGTATTACACGGTTCACTGGTCGCCCATCCCGTATCTTGCGATGGACGCGATCGTTCCGCTGCTGGCGCGTGTGCTGCCGATCTACCTGGCGGGCAAGCTCTTCGTATGCGCCTGCGTGCTCATGCCGGCCGCCGGCACGGCATGCCTGCACTACGTCGTGCACCGGCGGGCAAGCCTGGTGCCCGCGGCGGCCTTTCTGCTCTGCACGAACTACCTGCTGGCGCTCGGTTTCCTGAATTACCTGTTTTCCGCCGGATTGGCCGTGCTGCTGTTTGCAGGCTGGATCGCGGCAGCCGGATGGCCGCGATGGCGGCGGGCGCTGGTGTTCGCGCCGCTGGTCCTGCTGCTGTATTTCGGCCATGCGTTTGCCTGCCTGGCCTATTGCCTGTCGGTGGCCGGGCTGGAGGGTGCGAACCTGCTGCGCGGCGGGCCTGGACGCGTGTGGGACGTGGTGGCGGCAGCGGCGCAGGCCGTGCCGGCGCTTGCCTTTGCGGCCACCCTGCACATGTCCGCTGGCTATGTCGGCGCATTGCAGACGGCCTACGGCACGTTTGCCGACAAACTGGTGGCGCTCGCATCGCCGATGCTGTTCCTGCGTGATCCGGCGGGCCTGTTCAGCGTCCTGGCCGTACTGCTCCTCGGCTTGGCCGTACTGCGTTTCGTGCGCGTGGCGCCGGCGATCTGGCCGGCAGCGGCATCGGTGTCGGCAGCTGCTGCGATGATGCCGCACGTGCTTTCCAGCACATGGGGCATGGACCTGCGTCTGCCGCTGGTCAGCCTGATGCTGCTCACCGGCGGCACCTCCTGGGCGGGACCGCGCCTGGCACGCCGGAGGCTGGCGGCAATCGTCCTGGCGCTCGTCTGCCTGCGCTCCGCCGACAGCTGGAGCGCGCTGCGGACCGTGGACGGGCAGATACGAGAGCACCGGCGCATTCTGGCCGCCCTGCCCAGGGGCGCCAGGCTGCTTGTGGTCAATACGGAAGGACATGGCACGGGGACCGAGCGCATCGCGCAGAGCACGGTCTGGCACATGCCGCTCGTGGCAGTGATCGACCGCGACGCGTTCGTCCCCTACATTTTCAACGGCCTGACGACCATACGGGTCAATCAGGATTTCCGGTCATCCAGCACGCCGAACGGCCTGCCCCTCTCACCAGCGGATCTGCGCGCCGGCGAGACGCTTGCCGAGGATCATGTCGAACGCGGCGATGGCCAGGGCGCGCGGCTGTATTTCCGTGGCTGGCCGGAGAAGTTCGATTATGTCCTGGTCCAGCATTACGGTGCCAGCCCCGGCGTGCTGCCGGCGGTGTTGCAGCCATTTCGCCGTGGCGACGGCATAGACCTTTATAAAATCGCCCATCATTGAGCATGATTCGGCGCCGGGCCGTCCGTCATGGCAGCCAACCCGCAAGGCGGGCACGGCGGCACAGTAGGACAGCGCCGGACACCCACGGGCGGGCTGCCAGTCCGTCCGCACGCATCGCCGGGCACCGATCCCGCAATGCGGCAACGGCCAGCACGGCGCAAACCGCGGAGAGGAAGGTCTGCTCGGTGTAGCAGGCTCCACCGGGTAAAGCGTGGCGGAGTAGAGCAGGCCGGGCCGCCGGATCGCCGACTCATGAACGCGGCCCTTCTCTTACCGGCGGTGGCCGCCCATATCCGGATCATTGAAATGACTAAGAGGGGACGCGCAATGTCCGACCAGAAGACCGCCACTTCCACCAAGACCGACGCCGAATGGCGCGCCGAACTCACAACGGAACAGTACCGCGTGCTGCGCGAGCATGGCACTGAACGCCCGGGCGCCAGCCCGCTGAACGCCGAAAAGCGGCAGGGCGAGTTCCTGTGCGCTGCGTGCCAGACCAGGCTGTTCGACAGCGCCACGAAATACGAGAGCCACTCCGGCTGGCCCAGCTTCTACGCGCCCGTGGAGGGTGCCGTCGCCACCACGGAAGACCGCTCGCTCGGCATGCGGCGGGTGGAGGTGCATTGCGCCGGTTGCGGCGGCCATCTGGGCCACGTGTTCCCGGACGGGCCGAAGCCCACCGGCCTGCGCTACTGCATGAACGGTGCGGCGCTGAAGTTCGAACCCGCCGCGTGACTGCGGTCTTCGGCGAGACCGCCTCGGCCATATTGGAAGAGCTGCACGCGTTGCTCGCCGGCGAGACCGATCCCATAGCCAATGCTGCCAATACGGCAGCGCTCCTCTTCCAGCGCGTGCCACGGCTGAACTGGGCCGGGTTCTACTTTCTCAGGGACGGCGTGCTGGTAATCGGGCCGTTCCAGGGGCTGCCCGCCTGTACGCGCATCCCGCTCGGGCGCGGGGTGTGCGGCACGGCGGCGGCGCGGCGCGAGACGATCGTGGTGCCGGACGTGCAAGCGTTCGAGGGGCACATAGCCTGCGACAGTGCCTCGCGATCAGAAATCGTGGTGCCGATCGTGGCCGGCGGCGGACTCGTGGGCGTGCTGGACGTGGACAGCCCCGAGCTGGACCGCTTCTCCGCAGACGAGCGCGCCCTGTTCGAGGCGGCGGCCGGCGTATTCGCACAGACGTTGCAAGACAGGCCCTCTTTGAACGACGTGGCGGAAGGGTCTATCCCGTAGCGGCGTCCGACGTCGGGCTTCGCCCCGCCGTCTGCGCCCGGTTCCAGTGCTCCAGCCAGATGGGCACGGCCATGGCAGGCAGCGGGCGGGCAAACATGAAGCCCTGCACGGCATCCACGCCCAGCCGCAACACGCGGTCCAGACAGGCCTGGTCCTCGATGCCCTCGGCCACCAGATAGCGCCCGCGCGCCCGCGCCTCCGTCACGATCGATTCGAGCAATGCCTGTTGCCCGGGGTCCTGAACCATCGCGCCATCCAGCTTCAGGGCGTCGAACGGCAAGTCCAGCAACGCGCGCCAGTGCGGCAGAGCGGGTCCGGCATCGTCTATGGCGAGGCGGAAACCAGCCGCCCGCCACGCCAGGAGGGCGGCACGCAGCCGGTCGAGGTCTGGCGCGGTCTTGCTCTCCAGCACCTCCAGCATGATCTGCCGCGGCTTCACATCGGCCACCGCGCAGAGTTCGACCCCGCGTCTGACGGCGAACTCGTTCATCACGGTTGAAAGCGGCAGGTTGACCGTGACGAACAGGCTAGCCTGACGCAGCCTGAGACCGATTTCCAGGAAAGTGCGCGCGGCGGCGATGCCGGTGAGCACCCGCTCGCGCCCGCACGCCACGGTAAGCGGGATGAAATCCTTCGGGTGCAGGATACCACGCTGGCCGTGATGCAGACGTGCCAGCGCTTCCAGCCCGATCGGCTTCAGGTCGGACGCCCGCAGGATAGGCTGGAAGCGCATCCGCAGACCGCCGGCATGCAGCGTGGAGGCGAGTTCGGCAGAGTCCATCGGCGGCTCGCCCGGATGCGCCGGTGTCTTGTTGCTGCCGATCGCGGCGGCCACCGCGTCGGCATCCGGATAATGCACGCACTCCATGGGCGTGGCGGTGCCGCTGCTGGAGCAGCCGAGCAGCAGAAGCGGCGTGGGCCGCATCGTCACCTCGTCCAGCATGCCGGCGAGCGCATCGACCGCACGTGACCGCAAGGGCGCCACCGCCAGCACGTGCTGGTAGACCTGCTTCAGCACCAGCATGGAGCCCAGTGCCGATTTCACGTCGGGCTGCACGTCCAAGCTGGCGCCGAGGCGCGAAGCAGCGGCTTCGGACGCGGATAGCCAGGCGGGATCGGAGCCCACGAACAGCAGTTTTGGCCGGACGTCAGCGTTCATACCCTATACTAACGCATCTCCCGCAGAGAGATCGTCAGGCGAAGTAAAAAGAACGCGGTTTCTTTTTTGAAAGGTGTTGAAAGTTTTATCTTCAATGTCTCGTAAAATGAGACAACGTTGAGCAAAGCGGCGTTTGGACGATGCTCAGCTTCGGTTCAGGCTGACTCCGGCCTCCGGCTTAGCCGGCGCCACGGTCACCTCCCGCCGCAGCCGGTTTTCTCCCAGCAGCAGAAGGATCGGCGCGGCTATCATGATGGAGCTGACCGTGCCGATGGCGATGCCGAACAGCATGGCCATGGCAAAGCCGGACAGGCTGGCGCCGCCGAACAGCGCCAACGGCACGCTCGCCAGGAACACCGTGCTGCTGGTGCCGAGCGTGCGGTTCAGCGTCTCGTTAATCGACAGGTCGATCAGCTGGCGCAGCGGCATCGTCTTGTACTTGCGCAGGTTCTCCCGGACCCGGTCGTACACCACCACCTTGTCGTTGGTGGAGTAGCCGATGATGGTCAGGATGGCCGCCACCATCACGCTGTCGAACTCGATGCGGGTGAGCACGAGGAAGCCGATGGTCTTGGTCACGTCCAGCAGGAGCGTGACCACGGCGCCGACGGCGAACTGCCACTCGAAGCGGAACCAGATGTAGGCGAAGATCATCGCCAGGCTGAACACCAGGGCCATGATGCCGTTGGACAGGAGCTCGGCACTGACCGACGCGCCCACCACGTCGTTGCGCAGCACGCGCGTGCCCGGCTGGGCGGTGGCGAGCACCTGTTCGACCTGGCGCTGCATGGCCTGGTTGGCGGCGGGTGTCGCCTGGGCGTCCAGCCGTATCAGCACGTCGTCCGGCGCGCCGAAACGCTGCAGGCCGGCGGTTGGCACATGGGCGGCGGCAAAGGCGTCACGCAGCTTGTTGAAATCGGCCGGGCCCGGGGTGCGGGCCTCGATGGTGATGCCGCCCTTGAAGTCCAGGCCGAGTTTCAGGCCGGGATAGAAGAACAGCCCGATCGAGAGTGCGGAGAGTATGAACGAGCCGGCAAGGCCGTAGAAGCGCGCGCGCATGAAGGCGAAGCGCGTGTTGTCCGGCACGAAGCGGAACATCGGGCGGTTGAACATCGGTTCGGCCTACACGGGGAGCAGTTGCGGGCGGCGGGCGCCATACCAGCGCACCATCATCAGCCGCGCCAGCACGGTGGCGGTGAACAGCGTGGTGGCGATGCCCACGGTGATGGTCAGCGCGAAGCCCTTCACCGGTCCGGTGCCGAAGACGAACAGCATGACGTGGGCGAGGAACGCGGTGACGTTGCTGTCCAGGATGGTGGAGAACGCGCGCCTGAAGCCGGTCTCCATGGCGTTCAGCGGCGTGCGGCCTCCCTTGGTCTCCTCGCGTATGCGCTCGTTGATCAGGATGTTGGCGTCCACCGCCATGCCGAGCGTGAGCAGCAGGCCGGCCATGCCCGGCAGCGTGAGCACCGCCTCGAACAGCGACAGCACGGCGACGAGCAGCACCAGGTTGACCAGCAGCGCGAGGTTGGCGAACCAGCCGAACAGCCCGTAGAAGGTGCCCATGAAGCCGACCACGAGCAGGAAGCCGGCGATCAGAGAGTAGGCGCCGGCGCGTATGCTGTCCGCGCCGAGCTCGGGGCCCACGGTGCGCTCCTCGATCACGGTCAAGGGCGCCGGCAGCGCGCCGGCGCGCAGTAGCACGCTGAGCTGGTTGGCGCTGGCCGCGGTGAAACTTCCACTGATCTGGCCGTTGCCGCCGCTTATCATTTCGCGGAAGACGGGGGCCGACAGTACCTGGTTGTCGAGTATGATCGCGAACCGCTTGCCCACGTTGGCGCGCGACATCTCGGCGAATTTGCGTGCGCCCGTCGAATCGAAGTTCAGGCTGACCACCCAGGAGCCATCCTGCTGACTGGTGCCGGCCTGCGCGTTGGTGAGGTCGGCACCGTCCACCTCGACACGCTTGCGCACGGGCAGAAGCTGGGCGGGATTGTCCTGCATGGGCAGCATTTCCACGCCGGGCGCAGGCGGGGCGCCGGGGGTGGCCGTGTCATCCAGCAGGTGGAACGTCATCTTGGCCGTCTTGCCGAGCAGCTCCTTCACCCGGTTCGGGTCCTCCACGCCGGGCAGCTGCACCACGATGCGGTCGTCGCCCTGCTTGGTGATCTGCGGATCGACCACGCCGGTCTCGTCGATGCGCTTGCGCACGATTTCGATGGAGCGTTCCACGGCGTCCGCCGCCGTACGCACGAGTGCGGCCTGTGACAGCGTGACGGCGATGTTGTTGCCGGCGAGGTCGGCCACGGCGAACTCGCCCGGCGTGTTTGCCGGCGTGGCACGCAGCGCGCGCAATGCGGCGTTGTGCTGCGACGGATCGCGCAGATGCAGGAAGACACGCTGGTTGGCGGCCTCGGCGGCCAGGTTCTGGTAGCCGACATGCTCGTGCAGCAAGCTCGCCCGCGCGCCGTCCGCCAGCGCATCCAGCCGCTCGCGCTGCACGGCATCCATGTCCACCTGCATCAGCAGGTAGCTACCGCCGCGCAGGTCCAACCCCAGGTGAACGCGGCGCCAGGGCAGCCAGGGGGCAGGCGCGGGCAAGAAGTTCGGCAGGCACAGCAGCACGCCCAGCAGGCAAACGCCCAGTATGGCGAGGGTCTTGCCGCGGCTGAAATACATCATGGCTGGCGGACGGGGCTCCGGTTTCGGCGGGTATGCAGGCTAGCCCGATCGGGTGCAAGCCGGAAGCCAGCGCGCCTTTTCCACGACGCGCACCCGACGCAGGCAAAAGTTTCATTGTTCTTTCCGTCAGGAAAGACCGGCTTTCCCGGCGTTCTAGAGCGGGTTCACGTTGGGCGCGCCGCTCTCCAGCACCGCGATTTCATCGCCCACCGACACCCGCCCCAGCACGGTGGGCACCAGGTTCTGCCCGAACATGATGCCGCGCTCCTCCTGCCGGAACTGGCCGAGCGTGCGCAGCGGCTCCATCCGCTGCGGCCGCTCGCCGGTCGCCTGGTCGATCGTCGTGACAAGACACCGGTCGCACGGCTTGGCCACGCGGAAGCTGGCGCTGCCTATGCGTATCAGCCGCCAGCTGTCCTCGGCCCAGGCCGGCGCGCCGGCGATGACCAGGTTGCCGCGGAACCGGCCTATCGGCACGGGCACCGCGAGGCGGGCGTTCAGGTCGGCGAGCGACCCGGCAGAGGTGAGGAGCACGGGAAAAGCGTCCGCGAAGCTCACCGTCTCGCCAGCCAGCGCGTAAGCCGAGCGCGACACGCGGGCGTCCGGATCGCGCAGGTGGACGAGCCGGCACTGCTGGCCCAGCGCCGTGCTCAGCCAGGCATTGGCCGCAGCACCCGCCGGTACTGCCTGCACGGTGTCACGCCAGACGGCGACATGCTCCAGCGCCGCGTCCGGCCGGGGCGTGGGCACGTCCGCGCTGCCCTGTCCCGGCGCGGACAGCCGCAGGCCGCCGGGCGTGACGCATGCCGCGATCACCGCCATGCGCGGCAGCACGCGCTGTGTCAGGAACCGGTTGTTCTGGTCGACCACCATCCATCGACGGTCGTCACGCAGACCGCACGGCTCGCAATCCGCGGCGGCCGCCTGTGTGCCGGCGAGCGATTTGACGGGGAAGATGTGGATTTCTGCGAGGTGCAATACGGCGGGTCTTGATGCAACGTGCCCGATAGCACGGGCGGGCCGGGAAGGAAGGCCCCCTTTTCATGAAATAGCAGCAGGAATTCCCTGCCTCCCGCCATATCCGCCGTCCGGCCGTAAAAAAGGACTGCTTCCTTCCCGGCCCGGACGTGCTTTCTTCCCCGCCATGTCCCCGATCCTGCGCATAGGCGTCATCGGCGCCGGCCATTTCGGCCGCTTCCACGCCATCAAGGTCGCCGCCAGCCAGCGCGCGGCGCTGGTGGGGATCACGGATGTGGACGCCGCGCGGGCCGCCCTCGTGGGGCGCGAGCTGGGCGGCGTGCCGGCGATGGGCCTGGCGGATCTGCTGGAGACCGCGGACGCGGTGATCGTGGCCGCACCGGCGGAGGCGCATTTCGACATCGCGGCGCTGGCGCTGGAACGCTCCTGCCACGTGCTGGTGGAAAAACCGATTGCCGCCACGCTGGAGCAGGCGGACCGGCTGGCGGAGCTGGCCCGCGCGCAGGGGCGCGTGCTGCAGGTGGGGCACCTGCTGCGCTACTCGGCGGAGCACCGGGCGATCGCGGCGCGCATCACCCGGCCGCTCTATATCGAGGCGACGCGGATCGCACCGTTCAAGCCGCGCGGCACGGACGTGTCGGTGATCCTGGACCTGATGATACACGACCTGGACCTGGTGCTGAGCCTGGTCGACTCGGAGATCGAGAGCGTGGACGCGCTGGGGGCGGCGGTGTCCAGCCAGTTCGAGGACATCGCCAATGCGCGGGTGCGCTTCGCCAATGGCTGCGTGGCGACGATCACGGCGAGCCGGATCTCGCTGAAGACGGAGCGGCGGATGCGGCTGTTCAGCCAGGAGGGCTATCTTTCGGCGGATTTCGTGGCGCGTCGGCTGACGATGATCGGCCGCGAGCACGGCATGGAGGTGCCCGGGACGGACGGGTTCCGGCTGGACGAGGCATCCTGGGAAGACCACGACGTGCTGGAGGCCGAGCATGCGGCGTTCATCGCCAGCTGCGTGGACGGCGCGCCGGTGATGGTGGACGCGGTGGCCGGGCGGCGAGCGCTGGAGGCGGCCCTCGCGGTGACGGAGGGGATGGCTCGGTCCCGGGCTCTGGCAGAGCGGTCGGGGTTGATCAGGTAATGACCAGCCCGTTTTGCAATTGACTCTCGGGCAAGCGAGAAAGGCCTTCTTTTTTGAAAAACAGAAGCAAAAAACTTTTGCTTCCCGCGCAGGCTCGAATGCCTCGATCGATCCGAAAGCAGCTGGCTGGTGCAAATGCGGGGGGGAGCAAGAGTTATTTGTTCTTTTTTTCAAAAAAGGACTGCTTGTTTTCTGGCGTCGGTCTCAACGCCGGCTGGTTTCATACCAACCCGTCTTGAAGCCGACGCATAAAAAGCAGGCAGTCCTTTTTGAAGAGAAGACCAAAAACTTTTGCTCCCTTTGCATCTGCAGCAGCCAGCTGCCTTAAGATTAATCGAGGCATTCCAGCCTGCGCAGGTAGCAAAAGTTTTTTGCTTCTTTTTTTCAAAAAAGAAGGCCTTTTTTGCTTGCCCGAGAGTCAGTCTAAAGCGAGTTGATATCGGATACAGAAGGAAGCTACCGTTTTCTGGTTGTCTTAAAAAAAGGCCTGCCTGCTTTCTTACCGCCCGCCGCCTTCCCACACGCTTGCGCCGATGCTAGGTATCCTGCAGTCGGAGCGTAGCGCAGCCTGGTAGCGCATCAGTCTGGGGGACTGGGGGTCGTGGGTTCGAATCCCGCCTGCCCGACCAAACCGCACCCGATCGTGTCGGCTGATCCCGTCGGGGGGCGGGCACGCCGGATCGACGCCCTCAGGCGCGCCCTGCTCGCCGGTGGCACGGCCACCGAGACGCTCGAGCGGTGGTATGCCCGACACGGCGACGCCGCCGCGCTGGTGGTCGAGCACCTTCCAGATTCTGGTGACGAGATCGCAGCCGATGCGGCGACGCGCACGATCCTCGGCGACCTGCCGCTCGGCTTCCGCCATGTCCGCCTTCGCTGCGGCGCGTGCATCCTGGCGGTGGCCGAGAACTGGTACGTGCCGACCCGGCTGACGCCGGCCATGAATGTCCTGCTTACCACCACGGACGCACCCTTCGGCCGGGTCGTGGCACCGCTCGGCTGCCGGCGTCGTACACTATCGGCCACTCTCCTTGCAGCCGGGGAGGCCGATGTGCTCGAGCTCCGTGCCGTGCTCGTCCGGCCCGACGGCGCGCCGGTCTGCCTGGTCCGGGAGCGCATCGCGAGCGCCGCCGTCGACCTATCCCCACC
>CAXUOA010000080.1:0-6575 GCA_964252625.1 uncultured Acetobacteraceae bacterium
ACAGCGGAGTCAAAAGTTTTTTGCTTCTTTTTTTCAAAAAAGAAGGCCTTCCTTCCTTTCTTTGCTCCCGCCATACAAAGCGCCCTCACCCCCGGAGCGCCGCCAAAATGCCAGACATCACCCTGCCCGACGGCTCGGTCCGCCGCTTCGAGGGCGCGGTGACCGGCACTGAGATCGCGGCCGCCATCGGGCCTGGCCTGGCGAAAGCCGCGCTCGCCATGAAGGTGGACGGCCGCGCGGCGGACCTCTCGCGCAGCATAGAGGCGGATTCGCGCGTGGTGTTCATCACCAGGCGCGATCCCGAGGCGTTGGAGATGATACGCCACGACACGGCGCACGTGCTGGCCGAAGCCGTGCAGTCGCTCTACCCCGGAACGCAGGTGACGATCGGGCCGTCCATCGAGAACGGCTTTTACTACGATTTCGCGCGCAACGAGCCGTTCCGGCCGGAGGATTTCCCCGCCATCGAGGCGCGCATGCGCGAGATCGTGGCGCGGCGCGCCAGGTTCGTGCGCGAGGTGTGGGACCGTGACGAGGCGATCGCATTTTTCGAGGCGCGCGGCGAGCGCTACAAGGCCGAGCTGATACACGACCTGCCCGGGACCGAGACGATCACCATCTATCGCCAGGGCGAGTGGCTGGATCTGTGCCGCGGCCCGCACATGCGTGACACCGGTGACGTGGGCGGTGCGTTCAAGCTGATGAAGGTGGCCGGTGCGTATTGGCGCGGCGACCACCGCAACGCGATGCTGACGCGCATCTATGGCACTGCGTGGCGCGACCAGAAGGAGCTCGATGCGCACCTGCACCAGCTCGAAGAGGCGGAGCGGCGCGACCACCGCCGCATCGGCCGCGAGATGGACCTGTTCCACATCCAGGAAGAAGCGGTCGGCAGCATCTTCTGGCATCCAAAAGGCTGGAAGCTCTATCGCACCGTCGAGGATTACATGCGCCGCCGGCTGGACGCGTCCGGCTACGACGAAGTGCGCACCCCGCAACTGGTGGACCGCTCGCTGTGGGAGCGCAGCGGGCACTGGGAAAAATACCGCGAGCACATGTTTGTCGCCACCGTGGAGGACGAGGAGAAGACGCTCGCGCTGAAGCCGATGAACTGCCCGTGCCACGTGCAGATATTCCGCCACGGCCTGCGCAGCTACCGCGAACTGCCGCTGCGGATGGCGGAGTTCGGCGCGTGTCATCGCTATGAACCGTCGGGCGCGCTGCACGGCATCATGCGCGTGCGCGGTTTCACCCAAGACGACGCGCACATCTTCTGCACCGAGGACCAGATCGCCGGCGAGACGGCGCGCTTCGTCGAGCTGCTGCGCTCGGTCTATGCCGATTTCGGCTACGATTCGTTCCGTATCAAATTCGCCGACCGACCGGACACGCGCGCTGGCGACGACGCAGTGTGGGACCGCGCGGAAGCCGCGTTGCGTGAAGCCTGTGCCATGGCCGGCGTGGACTACGAGCTGAACCCCGGCGAAGGCGCGTTCTACGGGCCGAAACTGGAGTTCGTGCTGCGCGACGCGATAGGACGCGACTGGCAATGCGGCACGCTGCAGGTGGATTTCGTGCTGCCCGAACGGCTGGACGCGGAATACGTGGGCGAGGACAGCGCACGCCACCGCCCGGTGATGCTGCACCGCGCGATACTGGGCAGTTTCGAGCGCTTCCTGGGCATCCTGATCGAACAATATGCGGGCCGCTTCCCGCTCTGGCTGGCGCCGGTGCAGGTGGTGGTGGCGTCCATCGTGTCCGACGCTGCCGGTTACGCCGAGGAAGTGGCAGCGTCCCTGCGCGCCGCGGGAATGGAAGCGCGCGCCGACACGCGCAACGAGAAGATAAACGCCAAGGTGCGCGAACATAGCCTGGCGCATGTGCCGGTGCTGGCGGTGGTGGGCAGGCGCGAGGCGGAACAGCGCAGTGTGGCCCTGCGGCGGCTGGGGAGCGAGGCGCAGGAAGTGCTGAGCCTGGAGGCCGCCGTGGCATTGCTGGCGCAGGAGGCCGCGGCGCCGGATGTCCGGCGTGTTGCTGCGGGCGCTTGAGACAAAGCTTTTATCTTCTGCGCGGTTTTTTCTGGCGCAGAACGCGCTGACACCGCACCGGCATCGCGCTGCAGTTGCTCCCTTGACCTGCCTGACAGCCGACCCCGAAGATTGTCAGTTTTTTGTCAGGTTGTAAACGGATGATTCCGTGAAGTATACATGACAGTAGCGAGGCGTTGCTGCGCTGCCATCCAAGCACAAATTTGTTGCTCTTGGGTATTTTCTGGTCTTTCGCAGGTTAGCTGGCTCGCCTACTTGGCAGGCACACCACTAAAAACTGAGCGCCATGCGATCTACACTGATACGCCCGCTATCTCTTGTCCTCTCTCTCGGATCTAGCCTTTCTCCGGCTGCCGCGCAGACTTCCAGCGCACCACCTGCCGCGGCACAGCCACCCGAGACGATCACCGTCGTTGCCTCTCCGGCCGCCCAGCAACTCGCCCCGAGCGGGCCCTCGCTGGACCAGACCGAGCCCACCAGCATCATCGGCTCGCAGACGCTCGAAAAACTCGCGGTCCCGACGGAAGACTACAACGACATAGTCCGCTTGACGCCGAGTGCGATGGACATTTCACCGGTCGGTCCCGGCCTGCAGCAGGATTTCGGCCAGAGCATACGCGGCCTGCAATACACCCAGTTCAGCGTGCTGTTCGACGGGGTGCAGATCCCGGGCTTCCCGTTCAACGGCGCGCCACAGCCGGGCGCCTATTTCATGGAAAACGACCTCAGCAAGATCACCGTGCAGCGCGGGCCGAGCGACGCCTCGGCAATCGGCTCGGAGACTTTCGGCGGGTTCATCCAGCTTGCCTCGCCGGAACTCGGCAACCAGCAGCGCACGGACGCCTACAGCACCCTCGGCAGCTACGGCACGCGCCTGTTCGGCCTGGAATACCAAAGCGGCGCGCTGGCATACCTGAACGGCGGCAAATTCCTCGTGGACCTGTCCGACGAGGAAGGCCGCGGCTCGACCAGCGGCACCGACACCGTGCGCCGCAACGTGTTCGCGAAATACGAGCAGCCGCTCGGTCCCGATACGACGCTCACCTTGCTTGGCAACCTCGACAATGACCGCACGCTGACCCCATACGGCGCCACACCAGAGAACATCGCGCTGTACGGCCCGACCTACGCGTTGAACTACGACCCGCAGTCGCAGACTTTCCGGAAGTGGAACCAGGACAACTACCACACCGATTTCGAGTATGCCGACCTCAGGAGCCTTGTGGCCGACGGGCTTACGCTGGACAACAAGGTGTACAACACCGGCTACTTCCAGCACGATTCGAAAGGCCAGGACGTAGGCGGGGTCGGGCCGAATCTGGGCGAGGGCGCCCTAAGCAGTCCGCTTTATCTCGGCGACAGCTCGACGCCTGCCAACCTCACCGGCGACGTTCCAGGCGACCGCGCGCATTTCAACTTCCGCGCCGTGGGCGACGTGTTCCGCCTCGCGCAGGATGTAGGCTTCGGTGAGTTCCGCACCGGCTTCTGGGTGGAACGCGAGATCTTCGATGGGTCACAATGGACCGTGGACCTGTCGCGCGGCGGCCAGTACTACGTGACGACACCCACCGCCGACGGCGGCACGCCCTTCCTGTTCGATTTCAAATCCGTGCTGCTGACCGTGCAACCCTATATCGAGTTCGCCTGGAAGCCGATCAAGAACCTTACCGTGACTGCCGGCGTGAAATACAGCTCCATTACCCGCTCGGAAAACGGTCCCCTAGGCCTGATCGGCAAGCCCGCCGACTATCACGCAACCTACAACGCGGCGCTGCCGTCGCTGGATGCCAATTACCGCGTCCTCCCCTGGATGTCGGTGTTCGCGCAATACGCCAAAGGCTTTCTCACACCACCGATAAACCTGTTCGCAACCACGGATGTAACGTCCGTGAGCCCGTCGACCACCGACAGCTACCAGACCGGAATCGTCATCAACCGCAAATGGCTCAACCTCGGCGTCGACCTCTACGACATCGAATATACCAACTTCATCAACAACCGGATGGTCGGCGTAACCACGACCTACTTCAACCAGGGCGGCGCCAACTACAAGGGCGTGGAGATCGAGCAGACCACCAAGCTGCCGTACGACCTGTCGGTGTACGCGAACGGCACGCTGAACGACAGCTCCTACTACAACAACGGCAACAACCTGGCGCAGACGCCGCGCCGCACGGCCGCGGCCGGCCTGACCTATGACAGGTCGGACCTTTTCCGTCCCGGCGACAACCTGCACGCCATCATCATCGGCAAGTATGTCGGGCCGCAATACGCGGTGGACACGTCGACCGCAGGCGCCGCCGACCAGTACCCGATCAAATCCTACAACCAGTTCGATCTCAACGTGGGATACATCTTTCCGTTTCAGGGGCGGCGCGTGCGCGGTGACATCCACGTCTACGACCTGTTCGACAACCGCGGCATTATCGGCTACGACGGCAACACCGTAGGCCCGCCATCGCAGCCGCTGTTCTGGACCAATCCGGGGCGGAGTATTTACTTTACAATCAAGGCCGAGCTCTGAGCAAAGAAAGCAAGTCGTTGTTCTTGGCAGAAGAACGCTCGCATTTGCCTCAACCGGGTGTCCCCCTGTTTACGCGAGGCGATTGACCCAGCGTGGCAGCAAAAGTTTTTTGCTTCTTTTTTCCAAAAAAGAAGCGCTTGCTTCCCTCCCCCCTCGGACAACAAAGATGAAGCTCTTAAGAGCTGCCGCGCTGATTCTGATCCTGCTTGTCGCCGCCGCCGCATTCACCCTGTGGCGCACGCTGCCGCCGGCCCGCGCCACCCTGCACATCGCCGGCCTGTCCGCCCCCGTCGACGTCACGCTGGATGGCTGGGGCATCCCGCGCATCCACGCGGCGAACGAGCCGGACGCGGCTGCCGCACTCGGCTACCTTCATGCGCGCGACAGGATGTTCCAGATGGAGCTGACCCGCCGGGCGGCATCGGGGCGGCTGGCGGAGATCGCCGGCGCGCGCGCCGTGCGCGTGGACCGCATGGCGCGGGTGTTCGGCGAGCGGCTGCACGCGGAACAATCCTATGCCGGCCTGGCGCCGGAGCTGAAGGCGGTGCTGGAGGGCTACGCGCGCGGCGTGAATGCCTGGATCGCCGAGCGCGGGCGGATGGCTGCACCCGAATTCCTCGCACTCGGCCCGCCTCAGCCGTGGAAGCCGTCGGATTGCCTGTTGTGGAGCGAGACCGTCTCGTTGTGGCTGGCGGACAACTACCGCACCGAGCTGGCGCGTGCGGCGATGGCCGGGCACGTGCCGGCCGCGCGCATAGGCGAGCTGTGGCCTCCTACGGACGGCACGGCGGCGCCGGACAGTTCCGGGCCGCCCGCGGCGCCGGCCGCGGTGAAGCAGGGGCTGCTGGAACGCCTGCCCTCCTTCCCGCAGCCTTTCACCCTCCCCGGCGAGGCGTCCAATGCCTGGGCCGTCGATGCCAAGCGCTCGGCCACCGGGGCCGCGCTGATGGCGGGCGACCCGCATCTGCAGTTCGGCTTTCCGTCGCTGTGGTATCTGGCGCGCATCGAGACGCCGGGCGGCGTTCTGGTGGGCGCCACCGCACCGGGCGTGCCGTTCCTGGTGATCGGCCGCAACGCCCATATCGGCTGGAGCTTCACCACCACGGGCATCGACACGCAGGACGTGTTCATCGAGCGCGTGCTGCCGGACGGCCGCTACGCCACGCCGGACGGCCCCGCTTCGTTTGCCACGCGTGACGAGGTGATACACGTGCGCGGTGCGCCGGACGTGCACGTGACGGTGCGCAGCACGCGGCACGGGCCGGTGATCAGCGACGACGGTCCGGGCGGGGCGAAATCGGAGCCCGTCATGGCGGTGGAGATGGCGCAGTTCCAGCTGGGCAGTCCGGCACCGGGGCTGTTCGCGCTGAACCATGCCGCCAGCGTGGCGGATGCCGGACGGGCCGCCGGCCTGATGACGGCGCCCATGCAGAACCTGACGGTGGCCGGGCCGGACGGGATCGCGCTGTTCACCACCGGCCAGGTGCCGGTGCGCCGCGCCGGCGACGGCAGCGCGCCGGTGGCCGGCGACGACGGCGCGCATGACTGGCTGGGCTTCGCCGGCGGCACCTCGCTGCCACATTTCGTCAACCCCGCGAGCGGCACGGTGGAGAACGCCAACGAGCGCACCGAGCCGCCAGGCTTCCTGCCGTTCCTCGGCCGTGATTTCCCGGCGCCGATACGGGCGCGCCGCATCCACGAATGGCTGGCGTCGAAACCCGTGTTTTCGGCGGACGATTTCGCGTCCATGCAGCGCGACGATGTCAGCGTGCTGGCGCATGACGTGTTGCCCTACGTGAACGCGCTGCCACCCCAGCAGGACGCCACCGGCGTGGCGCAGGCATTGCTCGCAGGCTGGGACGGCACGATGGGCAAGGACCGGCCGGAACCGCTGATCTTCAACGCGGCGGTGCAGCTGTTCGTCTCCCGCATGCTCGCAGCCAACCACGTCGGGGAGAGCGACGTGGGGCCGTGGGGCGGCTTCCTGGACTGGCTGGTCACGC
>CAXUOA010000080.1:6585-10094 GCA_964252625.1 uncultured Acetobacteraceae bacterium
GCCAGATACGGTGGCGACCCGAAGGCCTGGCGCTGGGGCGACGCGCACCAGGCCATCTTCGCCCACCCGCTGCTCGGCGCGCTGCCCGTACTGGGCGGCCTGGCCAGTCGCCGCGTGCCGGTGGACGGCGACGACAGCACGCTCTTTCGCGGCGGCAGCGGCGAGCTCGGCGACTTCGCCGCGCGCCACGGTGCCGCCTATCGCGGCATCTACGACGTGGCCGACCTGGAGCGCAGCCGCTTCGTCGTCACCCCCGGGCAGTCGGGCAACCTGCTGAGCGCGCATGCCTTCGACATGATGCCGCTCTGGGCCCGGGGCGGGTCGATCACCATCCCGGAGAAGCCGGCTACGGTCGACGGGACTTTGCGGCTGGAACCCTGAGCAAGGAAGCAGGCGGTCCTTTTTTGAAAAGTGAGTAAAAAACTTTTGCGTCCCCGCATTTGCGGCAGCCCGGGCCGTTCTATTTCAGGGGGGCGGCACCTTCTTCCTTGTTGCCCTACTGGACTGCGAAGCTGCACACTGATCCCTGATGACCTACAAGCCGCCGCGCAGACCACAGTTTTTCTACACCACGGCGCCGCTGCCCTGCCCCTATGTGCAGGGCAGGACGGAACGCAAGGTGGTGACCGAGATCACCGGCCCCGACGCGGACACGCTGCATGACCGCCTCTCCCGCGCCGGCTTCCGCCGCAGCCACAACATCGCCTACGCGCCCGTCTGCCCGAGCTGCTCCTCCTGCGTGCCGATACGCATAGACACGCGGCGTTTCGAGGCGGACCGCGGCCTGCGCCGCGTGGCCCGTGCAAACGAGGGCACGGAAGGCTTCGAGGTGCCGGCGCGGGCCACCGCCGAGCAGTTCGCCCTGTTCCAGCGCTACCAGCAGGCTCGCCACGGTGACGGCGACATGGCCACGATGAGCTTCTACGACTACCGCGCGATGATCGAGGACACGCCGATCGATACCATGGTCGTCGAGTTCCGCGACGACGACGACCGCCTGGTAGGCGCCTGCCTGGCCGACCGCCTGGGCGACGGGTTGTCCGCCGTCTACAGCTTTTTCGCGCCGGAGCTGACCAGGCGCTCGCTGGGCACCTACGCCATCCTGTGGCTGGTGGAACGCGCGCGGGCGCAGGGCCTGCCCTACGTCTATCTGGGCTACTGGGTGCCGGAGAGCCGGAAGATGGCCTACAAGATACGCTTCCGCCCGTGCGAGATACTGGCCGGCGGGTCCTGGCGCATGCTCACCGATGCGGATCTTGGCGTGTGCGATGCCAGGACAGGGACCTTGCTGGTGCCCGAGACCGCGTAGCGCGGGGCACCGGCCTGGTCTCAGCAGGCAATCCGGCGGCAGGCGCAGTGCCACAGCCAACGCCGGATGGCCCGCGTCGCGTGAAAACGCGACAGCCCCGTCCGTATCACCACATCCGCCCGCCGCCGCTTCTCCGCGTCAGGGGTCTGCAACGCGATCACGCGCGCGATCTCGCCGTCCGACATGCGCCGGCGCTGGCGCACCCGGGCCATCTGGATGGCGCGCGGGGCGGAGACCACCATCACCTTGTCCACCCGCGCCGCCCCACCTGTCTCGAACAGCAGCGGCACGTCCAGCACCGCCATGCGGCGGCCGGCACCGCGCGCGCGGGCCAGGAAGCGGCGCTGCTCGGCCTGCACCATCGGATGCAGAATGCCTTCCAGCACACGCAGCCGCGCGCGGTCGGCCAGCACGGCGGCGCGCAACGCAACGCGGTCCAGCACGCCACCCCGTACCGTGCCGGGGAACGCCGTGGCGATGGCGGGCAGCGCGCGGCCGCCCGGCGCCTGCAGGCGGTGCACGGCGGCGTCGGCGTCGAACACCATGATCCCTGCGCGGCGCAGGGCGCGTGCGGCGGTGGATTTGCCCATGCCTATGCCGCCGGTCAGGCCCACCACGATCATCGCGGCGGGATGTCCGCGGCCAACAGATCGTGGCAGGCCTGGTCCACGGCAGGCGTCACCCCGAACCAGGCGGCGAAGCCCGGCACGGCCTGGTGCAGCAGCATGCCCAGGCCTGACACCGTGCGCAGCCCGCGCGCGCGGGCTGCCGCCAGCAGCGCGGTCTCCAGCGGCACGTAGACGATGTCGGCCACCGCCAGGCCGGACGGTGCGCGGTCCAGCGACAGCGCCAGCGGCGGCTGGCCCGCCATGCCGAGCGCGGTGGTGTTCACCAGTAAGGCCTGATCGGCCAGCGCATCGTGCCGCACGGCCCAGTCCACCACCCGCAACCCCGGCAGATGCGCACGCAGCGCCTGCGCGCGCTCCGGCGAGCGGTTCGCGACACTGACCTGCGCGCCGGCAGACAGCAGTGCCGCCGCAACCGCGCGCGCGGCGCCGCCCGCCCCAAGAATGAGCACCGGCCCGGCAGGCGCCACGCCATGCGCCGCCAGGTTCGCCAGGAAACCCGCGCCGTCCGTGTTCAGGCCGCGCACGCCGTCCGGCGTGAACACCAGCGTGTTCACCGCGCCGGCAAGGCGCGCGCTGTCCTCGACCGCGTCGCACAGCGCGAACGCCGCTTCCTTGTGCGGCACGGTGACGTTCAGCCCGGCGAACCCGGCGGCGCGCAGCCCGGCCACCGCGCAGGCGAGATCGGCGGGCCGGATGGGCAGGGGCACGTAGGCACCGTCCAGCCCGTGCCGGGCCAGCCAGTGGTTGTGCAGCAGGGGGGAACGGGAGTGGCTGACCGGCCAGCCTGCGACCCCGGCCAGGCGGGCGCGGGCGGTCAGCAAGGCAAGGAAGGCCTTCTTTTTTGCAAAAAAGAAGCAAAAAACTTTTGCTCCCCCGCATCTGCAGCAGCCGGGTGCCTCCTGAAGCGACCGAAGCGTTGACGGCAGCGCAGGAGTAAAAGTTTTTTGCTTCTTTTTTTCAAAAAAGAAGGCCTTCCTTGCTTTCTTCCATCAGCCCAGCCACCGACGCCGCCACCGCCCGAGGCTGCAGGTTCACCTGCGGCAACCCCATAAGCTCGCCGAACGTGCCACGCGCCAGCGGCCCCGCCACGAACAGGTTGCGCCAGGCAGACCCGTCTTGCCGCAATACGCGGCTGTCCTGGTCCACCCAGATGCCAAGGGCCGCGGGGTCCGCCATCAGCCCGCCCGTCTCGGCCAGGCCGCGCAGCACGCGATGGGCTTGCACCACGGTGCGGTGCCCGGGGCCGGTGCAGGCGACGATCACGTCCGCCGCAAGCGCCTCGTCGGACGCGGCGCCGCGCGGGCGCAGGCGGACGCACAAGCCGGCGGGCATCTGCGTCACATCCAGCACACGGGCGGCGCGGACGCGGAGCAGGCCGGCTTCCTGGGCGCTGGCCAGGGCGGCGTCGATCTGCGGCGCGCTCTGGAAGCGGTGCACGTCCCACCAGGTGCGCAAATGACGCAGCAAGGCGCGGCGCTGCCGCCAGTCCAGCGTGCCCCAGGCGGCGCCGGCCTGCTGGCGCAGCGCGTCGATGATGTTCTCCCACGGACGACCAGGGGCCTGGGCTTCGG
>CAXUOA010000081.1:0-10086 GCA_964252625.1 uncultured Acetobacteraceae bacterium
GGGCCCAGGCCCAGCATGTCGTTGACCAGCTCGCCGACCTGCGCACGCTTGCCCTCTCTCAGCTCGACCCAGCCGCCGCCGCCGCCCTGCCGCCGGAACGGCTGGGCCCGGAGATCGAGAAGCTGGTGGGCGACATCGCCACCGAGCGTCGCATCCAGCTCAACGCCCGCGAACAGCGTCAGCTCGCCGCCGAGCTGGTCAACGACATGCTGGGCCTGGGCCCGCTGCAGCCGCTGCTGGACGACGAGAGCATCGCCGACATCATGGTGAACGGCCCCGACCGGGTGTTCATCGAGAAAGCCGGCAAGGTCACGCTGTCCAACGTGCGCTTCCGCGACGCCGGACACGTGGCCAACATCTGCCAGCGCATCGCGGCGGCCATCGGCCGTCGTATCGACGAGAGCTCGCCGCTGGTGGACGCGCGCCTGATGGACGGCAGCCGCGTCAACATCGTCTTCCCGCCGCTGGCGCTGGACGGCCCCTACGTCTCGATACGGAAATTCACCAAGCGCAAGATGGATTTCGCCCGCCTGGTGGCGCATGGCAGCTGCACGCCCCAGGTGGCCCGTATCTGCGAAATCGCCGGCCGCGCCAGGCTGAACATCATCATCTCCGGCGGCACCGGCTCGGGCAAGACCACGCTGATGAACGCGATGAGCCGGATGATCGACCCGGCCGAGCGCGTGATCACCATCGAGGACGCGGCTGAACTGCAGCTCCAGCAGCCGCACGTGGTGCGCATGGAGACCCGCCCGCCCAGCCTGGAAGGCCGCGGCGAAATCACCCAGCGAGACCTGGTGCGAAATGCGTTGCGTATGCGACCCGATCGCGTGATCATCGGCGAGGTACGGTCCAGCGAAGCATTCGACATGTTGCAGGCGATGAACACCGGCCATGACGGCTCGATGAGCACCATACATGCCAACAACACGCGTGACGCGCTCACGCGTGTCGAAAACATGGTGCAGATGGGCAACATGGGCCTGCCGAGCAAGGCGATCAAACAGCAGATTGTGGGTGCGGTGGACCTGATCGTGCAGGTGGAACGCCACCGCGACGGCGGCCGCCGCATCACCCAGGTGACGGACATCGTGGGCCTGGAGGGCGATGTGGTCGTGCTGAACGACATCTTCCAGTTCGAGTTCACCGGTGAGACGCCCGACGGCACCAAGCTGATCGGCGCCTACAAGGTGGGCCGCGGCCGGCCGAGCTTCTGGGACCGGCTGATGTATTTCCAGATGGACAGGGCCTGGGTGGCGGCGATGGAAGAGACAAACTGGTGAGCGCCCCCCTGCCCTTCGTCATGGCCGGCGGCCTGCTCTGCCTTACGGGGCTGATCGGCCTCGGGCTCTGGCTGCTGTCCGAGCAGAAGCGCGAGGCCGCCTGGGCGGCCCGTCGGGACGCCACCATTGGCGGCTACCTCAAGCCGAAGCTCTCCGCCGGGCCCACGCTCATGCTGGCGGCGCGGCAGAAGGACAAGCCGGACGACGCGCTGGCGATCTTGCACAAAATCGTCGGGTGGCGGGAAGACCGGCGGTCGCAATACCCGATGACATGGTGGGGTGTGGTACTCGTCATGCTGGCGCCGTCGCTGATCGGCGCGTTGCTGGCCACCAAGCTCCTCGGTCCGCTCGGCTGGGCGGGGGTGGTGCTGATAGACATCCTGCTCACCCGCACTTTCCTGCTCTACTGCACCAGCAAGGTGTCGCGCGAGCTGCTGAGCCAGTTTCCCGACGCGCTCTCGATGGTCGCGCGCTCCGTCCGCGTGGGCGTGCCGCTCGGCGAGGCGATCAAGGTGGTGGCGCGCGAAGGCCTGATGCCGACGCGCGAGGAGTTCGGACGCGCTGCCGACGCGGTCGCCATCGGCGTCGATCTCGAGGTGGCCCTCGTCGACATGGCGGAGCGTAACGACCTGGCCGAATACCGCTTCTTCGCCACTGCGCTGGCGCTGCAGAGCCAGACGGGCGGCGGGCTGACGGAGACGCTGGACACGCTGGCCGACACGATCCGCAAACGTGAGGCAGCCCGCAAGCGCGGCAACGCGCTGGCCTCCGAAGCCAAGACGAGCATCTACGTGCTGTCCGTGCTGCCGATCGTTACGGGTGTCATGCTGTGGGTCTCCAACCCCGACTACATCGACATCCTGTTCACCACCACGGGCGGCAACAAGTTGCTCGCTATCGCCGTGGGCATGCTGTGCATGGGATTGTTCACTATGCAGAAGATTATCAAGAAGAGCCTTTCCTGATCAGCCAAACGGCCGGGCTGCTCCCGGCGGAACAGAGGAGTTTTTAGATGGTCACCGCATTGCCGCTGCCGGCGCTTGCAGTCGTGGCACTGGTGCTCGTCGTGGGCTCCTTCCTGCTGCTGCGCGCCATCGACCAGCAGGAGCGCGTGCGCGCCCGCCTTTCCCGCGTGAGCGCGCTCGATTCCGGCGGCATCCCGCTTGCCCCGAGGCGCGAGGCCGCACAGTTTCTCGACCTGATCGCGAAATTCGGTGCGGCGATGGCAAAGAGCGGCGTGCTGTCGGACGCCACGCGCGCGCAGCTGGAGCAGACGATCAACCAGGCAGGCCTGCGCGGCAGCCGGGTGTTCGGCCTGTTCTTCGGCAGCAAGGTTCTGCTGATGTTCGGCCTGCCTACCGTCGCCTATCTTCTCGTGCACAACAACGGTTTCTCCAGCACGACGTTCTACGCGATCCTCGGCGGCGCGTTCGCCATGGGCATGCTGGCGCCGGACTTCTTCATCAAGCAGATGCGCGGGGCCCATCTGAAGAAAGTGGAACGCGGCCTGCCCGACGCGCTCGACATGATGGTGATCTGCGCGCAGGCCGGCCTGGGGCTTGAGAACGCGGTCGAGCGCGTGGCGCAGGAGTTCCAGTTTGCCAACAAGGCGGTCGCCCTCGAACTCGCAATCTGCGCCAGCGAGATGCGCATCGGCACCGACCGCCGCACCGCCCTGCTCTCGCTCGGTGACCGCACCGGCCTGGAAGCGATGCGCCGCCTGGCCGGCACGCTGATCCAGACGATGCAATTCGGCACGCCGCTGAGCCACGCGCTGCGTGTCCTGGCCGCCGAGATGCGTAGCGACAACCTCACCAAGTTCGAGGAAAAAGCAGCAAGGTTGCCGGTATTTCTGACCTTGCCGATGATCGTTTTCATCCTGCCCTGTGTGTTCATCGTGGTGGGCGGCCCGGCCGGCCTCTCCATCGTGAAAACGCTCGGCGCCCATTGACGGAACAGCAATCATGAAACCAGTCAGCAAGGCGTGTATTCCCCTCCTGTTTCTGACGGTATTAGCCGCGTGCCAGCAAAAGCCCGCCGCCCTCGTCAGCGGCAACGGCGCCAGCATACAGGCGGCGCGGGACGCGCTGAACGAGGGCGAGGCCGGCACCGCGCTGGCGATCGCCAAGGGCGTACTCTCGTCGCAACCCGGTAACGTCGCAGCCCTGGTACAAGCCGGCGACGCCGAAATGGTGCTGGGCGACAGGCTGGCTGCGGAGGCGAGCTACCGCCAGGCGCTCGCACGCAGCCCGCGTGACGTGCGAGCAAGGCTCGGGCAGGGCAAAATGCAGCTGCGTGACAACCTGCAGGCAGCCGAGACCACCTTCCGCGCCGTCCTGGCGGACGCGCCGCAGGACGCCCTCGTGCTGAATGATCTAGGCTACGTGCTGGACCTGCAGGAGCGCCACACGGAGGCGCAAGGCTACTACCAGCAAGCGATCGCGCTGGACCCGGGCAGGATATCGCCGCGCGTGAACTATGCGCTGTCCCTGGCACTGAGTGGGCAGGCAGCCCGCGCGGAGATGTTGATGCGCGACATCGCTTCCTCCTCGTCCGTCACCCCGCGCGTGCGCGCTGACCTCGCTTTGGCCCAGGTCATGGCCGGACACGATCAGGAGGCGCTCGGCACGCTCGGCGGGGATCTGACGCCGGCGGAGACCCAGGCGGCGATCACGGGAATGGCGCAGCTCCGGCCTGCGCTCGCCGTGGTAAAGTAGAAATTAAGAGCATTGCATTTTAAAGAACGAGCAGAGAACTTTTGCACCCGCGCTGCGTCGCCTCACGCCTTTGTCTCCACGGCACGGCACATCGCGGACAGCGGACAGCGGACACAAGTTTTTTCCTTCTTTTTTTAAAACAGAAGTGCTCTCTGCCCGACACGCCTGCTGAAGGTCACGCCAAATGCCAATACCCGCCACGCTGATCCCCGGTGACGGCATCGGTCCGGAGATCGTGGAAAGCGTGGTCGCCGTATCGGACGCGCTCGGCCACCCCTTCGTTTGGGAGACGGCGCCGGCCGGGCTCGCCGCGATCGCCACGCATGGTGACCCGCTGCCGAACAGCACGCTGGACAGCATCAGGAAAACCAGGCTGGCCCTGAAAGGTCCGCTGACGACACCGGTCGGCGGCGGCTTCAAGTCGGTCAATGTGGAGCTGCGCCGGGAGTTCGAGCTGTTCGCCAACATGCGGCCCGCCACCACGCTGATTCCCGGCGGCCGCTACGACAACATCGACATCACGCTGGTACGCGAAAACCTCGACGGCTTCTACGCCGCCTTCGAACATTACATGCCGGTCGGCGACGACCACAAGGCAGTGGCCTTTTCCGCCGGCTTCAACACGCGCGCAGGCTGCCGTCGGATCATCCGCCACGCTTTCGAATACGCCCTCGCCAACGGCCGCAAGAAGGTGACGGTCGTCCACAAGGCCAACATCCTCAAGGCGCTGACGGGCATCTTCCTCGAAGTCGGCCACGAGATCGCTTCGCAATACGAGGGCCGCGTGGCGATGGACGACCGCATCGTGGATGCGTGCGCGATGCAGCTCGTGCTCAATCCCTGGCAGTTCGACGTGATCGTGACCACCAACCTGTTCGGCGACATCCTCTCGGACCTGATCGCCGGTCTGATCGGCGGGCTGGGCCTGGCACCCGGCGCCAACATCGGCACGAACGCGGCAATCTTCGAAGCCGTGCACGGATCCGCCCCGGACATCGCGGGAAAGGGCGTGGCGAACCCGGTCGCATTGCTGCTGGCCACAGGGCTGATGCTGGACCACGTGGGCGAGAAGACCAGCGGTGACCGGCTACGCGCCGCCATACAAGCGGCCGTGGTGACGGACGGGGTGCGTACGCGTGACCTGGGCGGGACTGCGGGCACGGCGGAGATCACGGCGGCTATCGTCGGCAAGTTGAAGTAAGGCGGAAAGCAAGCAGTCCTTTTTTGGAAAAAAAGGACCAAAAACTTTTGTCCCCCCGCATTTGCGGCAGCCCGCTTTCTCCGGATAAATCGAGGCGCTGAACCAGCGCAGGGACAAAAGTTTTTTGCTTCTTTTTTTCAAAAAAAGAAGGCCTTCCTTGCTTACCTAAATTCCAACCTCTAACGCCCCAGCAAGTCAAACGTGAAATCAAACGCCGCCTGATGGGCATCACGCGCGTGCAAACCCATCTCGCCGCGCGCGCCCGCATAGGCGCCGGTGCCTCCAGTCACCGCCATCCTGGAATCGGCATCGTCATAGAACGGCCCGTCGACGGCGATCTGTCCGGCCCCGAGCACGACCGTGAAATGGCACTCGTACGCCTTGCCCACCACGACGCGCACGCAATACCCCTGGTCAGACCCGATCCTCGTCCTGTTCGCAGCATCGAAGACTGGATTGGCGAAGGTCAGGATGTCGCCTGCATTGTCCGCCGCGGTGCCGCCGTGCACATGCGTCGCATCCGTCTCCGCACGCTCCACCACGTGCAACGTAGCAGCGCAGGCCGGCCCGGTCAGGATGAAAACGGCCGCCAGTGCTTTCGTAAGACGTCGGACCGACAGAACTACCCGCTCCGCGCCTGCGCTGGCCGGGAGGCCGTGGTCAGCGGCGCCGCGGAAGGTGACGGCTTCTCTCGACAACAGCCCTCCGCCGGCTTTCACCGCCCGGTCCTCTGCCGCGAATATCCCTCCGGCGTCTGAAACACCGAAGCCGCCTGCGCCTCGTAACTTACGTGGACCGCTTCCATCAGCGTGCGCGTACCCGACGTCGCGCGCAGCAGGACGCCGTCATCCGTGTAGCAGGCCAGCGTCTCGTGCCCGCGCGTGTCCATCGTCCGCCACTCGGTGCAGGAGAGACCGGCCACCGCGGCCGAAGCCACCCGTGTATAGCCGGCACCGGCACCGGCCTGGTCCGCGCCCTGCGGGCTGGGCAGGTCGACCACCTCGTGGCTGTCGTCGCGCACCAGCGCCATGCGATGCGCGTTGAAGTCGAGCACCATCCAGTTGCCCGAAGACGGCAGGTCCACCCGCTGCTGGCGGTGCGCGGCCGACCAGCGCAGGCGCTGCAGCAGGTAGGTGTCCGTGCCCCCGGGCACCGGCACCCGGTAGGTCACATCCACGTCGCGCGTCGGCTGCACCACGGGCGTCGGCTGGGCCTGCGCCGGCGTGGCCAAGGCGAGCATGGCCGTCAGGAACAGGCGTCTCACTCGACCCGGCCCATGGCACCGGCAAGGCCCATGGCGCCGCCCGCATCGTGGTAGCCGTCGGGCAGGCGGAACAGGACCGGCGGCAAAGGGGTGAAATCCACCGTCGTGGCCCGCACGCTGCCCAGCGCACCCGACGCATCGGACGCCGCACCGGCCAGGATGACGCCATCGCGCGTGATGCAGGCGCTGGCGCGGCCCTGCGGCGAGTGCGCCGTCCAGTCCGTGCAGGCCAGCCCGGCCAGATGGCGCTCGCCCTGCCGCTCGTACTGCGCGCCACGCAGCACGGTCCGCTCGGGGTCGTAACGGCCGATCGCCACGGTGTTATACAGTTTCAGCATGGGCAACAGGATGGCGGCGGTCTCGCTGCTGCGGTCCACCAGCAGGGCGACCGGCAGGCTTTCGCCCGCGACACGCAGATGGCGCCCGCCGCCTTCGATGGACACGCGGACTGCGATGGGCGCGTGATCCCTCGGCGTGACCACGTAATCCACCGTCACGTCGCGTGTCGGGACGAGCAGAGGGGCGGCCCGGGCGAGAACCGGCGCGAACGCCAGGAAGACGACCGCGGCGCCGCTGCGGAGGAAAGTGCCGCGGAATTTTCGCACCACGTCATTGGGCGATGGCTGGCGTGCCGCCCGGCTTCCGGCAGGAATAATGCTCATGAGCTTTGCTCGCCTTCTCTCGACCGGCCTGGCGTGTTGGCAACGCGGCAGACCACGAGATGGTCGCCGAAGCGGCGTTTGAGAAGCGCCATCGCTGCGGCCGCGCGCGCCCGGCGCCGATGCTTCAGCGACCGAGGGTCGCGAACTCTCCGGCCAGTGCCACCGGATCAGGTTCGCCGATCCACCGTGCAGACACCCGCGTAGCCGACTCCAGCATCCGCTTGTAGGCGTCCCGCGCCACCTCGATGGCGCCGAACTGGCTGAGGTGCGTGGTCACGAACTGCGTGTCCAGAAGCACGAACCCGCCCAGCCGTAACCGCGCGACCAGGTGGACCAGCGCCACCTTGGACGCGTCGCGCGCCAGGCTGAACATGCTTTCGCCGAAAAACGCGCCGCCCAGCACCACGCCGTACAGCCCGCCCACCAGCGCACCGTCCAGCCGCACCTCTATGCTGTGCGCGCTGCCGCGCGCATGCAGGGCCGTGAACAGGCGTTCGATGTCACGGTTGATCCAGGTGTCCTCCCGCCCCTCCGCCGGCGCCGCGCACAGCGATATGACCAGCGGGAAATCCTGGTCCGCGGTGACGCTGAAGCCGCCATTCGTGACAGTGCGCCGCAGCCGGCGCGGCACGTGGAAGCCGTCCAGCGGCAGGATGCCGCGCTGCTCCGGATCAAGCCAGTACAGCCGATCGCCGCGGCGCGTCTCCGCCATGGGAAACAGGCCGGCCCGGTAGGCACGCAGCATCAGATCTGGCGTGACGTCGAAGTGCCGCCTGGACATGGCCGCCACTTTGGCGAAAGCATGGCCAAACCGCCAGGGGAAGAAGGCAGCAAGCAAGCAGTCCTTTTTTGAAAAAAAGGACCAAAAAACTTTTATCTCCCACGCCGGCACCAGAAGGGGTGCGCCTCCGGATGACGTAAGGCGTTGCACCAGCGGAGGGACAAAAGTTTTTCGCTTCTTTTTTCAAAAAAGAAGGCCTTTCTTCCTTCCCACAGGAAAAGGACATTCCGATGGACACCCACGACAGCCCCCAGCACCGCCCGCTCCGCTTCGACAAGCCGCTGCGCGGCCGCATCTACGACAGCATCGCCGAGACCATCGGCAACACGCCGCTGGTGCGCATCCCCCGCATCAGCCGCGAGGACGACATCCAGGCCGACATCTGCCTCAAGCTGGAATTCTTCAACCCGACCTCGAGCGTGAAGGACCGCATCGGCGTCAACATGGTCCTCGCCATGGAGGCCGCGGGCCTGATCGCGCCTGACAGCGTGATCATCGAGCCCACGTCGGGCAACACCGGCATCGGCCTGGCCTTCATGTGCGCCAGCCGCGGCTACAGGCTGATCCTGACCATGCCGGAGAGCGTCTCCAGCGAGCGCCGCAAGATGCTGGTCTTCCTGGGCGCGCAGCTGGAGCTGACCCCGAAGGCGGCCGGCATGAAAGGCGCGATCGCGCGCGCCGAGGAGCTGCTGGCCACCCTGCCGCACGCGGTCAGTCCCAACCAGTTCGCCAATACGGCCAATCCGGAAATCCACCGCAGCACCACCGCCGAGGAGATCTGGCACGACACCGCGGGCCAGGTGGACGCGGTGGTGAGCGGCGTGGGCACCGGCGGCACGCTGACCGGCGTGGGCCAGGTGCTGAAGGAGCGCAACCCGGCCATACGCATGGTGGCGGTGGAGCCGGAGGCCAGCCACGTGCTCTCCGGCGGCGAGCCCGGCCCGCACCCGCTGCAGGGCATAGGCGCCGGCTTCGTGCCGGCTGTCCTGCAGACCGGGCTGATCGACGAGGTCATTCAGGTGGGCAACGAGGAGAGCTTCGCCGCCGCCCGCCGCCTGGCGCGCAGCGAGGGCATCCCCGCCGGCATCTCGTCGGGCAGCGCGCTTGTCGCCACGCTGCGGCTGGCCAAGCGGCCGGAGATGGCGGGCAAGCGCATCGTGACGATCATCCCCTCTTTCGCCGAGCGCTACATCTCCACCGTGCTGTTCGAGGGCCTCTGAGGCCGGGGTGGATCCTGCCCACCGCAGGTTCGCGCTGCGGATGATTCCCTACGGCGTCCACATCGTCACCACGGTGGACGCCGACGGCCTCCCGGTGGCGGCCACCACGCACTGGGTGACGCAGACCTCGTTCGAGCCGCCGCTGGTCACGGTGGCCTTGCCGGCGGACGGCCTGGCCTATGCCGCCATACGCGCCACCAATTTGTTTGCGCTGCACATGCTGGGGCGCGACGACGCGGCCGAGGCGCTGGCGTTCGCCGTGCGGCCGGCGGTGCTGGAAGGGCAGACGCTGTCCGGCTGGGGGTTCAAGCCGTCCCGCTACAGCGGTCTGCCGCTGTTGAACGACGCACCGGCCGTCCTGGAACTGGCGGTGCGTGCGGTGCTGGAGTTCGGCGACCACCACCCGGTGATCGCCGAGGTGGTGCAGGCGCATGTGCGGCTGCCCGAGCAGGAAAGGCCGGACGCCATGGTGCTGCATCTGAGAGAGCTGGGAGAGACGATCTTCTATGGCGGATGAAACCCAGTCACTAACAGACGGGGGTCCGGGGCCTCGAGGCCCCGGCGGGGTTTGGGGGAGAGCCCCCACCATTCCTGGCCGGCAGACCCAAGACCTCCGGCGAGACGATCACAGGCAGCCGACCAGATGAGGCAGGAAGCACAAGCCCGCAGTCAGGCCTTCTGCCAACGCTACGGCCTGGGTGCGCCGGTGGTCCTGGCGCCCATGGCCGGCGCTTCTCCGCCCGCTCTCTCCGTGGCGGTGGCCGGGGCAGGTGGAATGGGCGCCTGCGGGGCACTGCTGCTCCATCCGGCTGAAATCCAGGCCTGGGCGGACACGGTGCGCCACGGCAGCGCCGGACCGTTCCAGATCAATCTGTGGGTCCCCGACCCGGCGCCCGAGCGTGACCCAGGCCGCGAGACGGCGCTGCGGCGCTTCCTCGCGGACTGGGGGCCTGAAATC
>CAXUOA010000082.1:0-240 GCA_964252625.1 uncultured Acetobacteraceae bacterium
ACGCGCTGCGCGACGAGAAGCTGAAGGTGCTGCGCGCGCTCAAACCGATGGCGCCGCACGAAGTGAGCCACCAGACGGTGCGCGGGCAATACGTATCCGGCGCGGTCGGCGGCAAGTCGGTGGACGGCTACCAGAAGGATCTCGCCGCGGGCCGGAAGAGTGGGGGCAACAAGGATGGGGACCGGGAAGAGCACCCGCCGAGCGAGACCGAAACTTTTGTCGCCATCAAAGCGGAAGTGC
>CAXUOA010000082.1:250-3341 GCA_964252625.1 uncultured Acetobacteraceae bacterium
GCGCACCTGGCGCTGGGCCAACGTGCCGTTCTACCTGCGCACCGGCAAGCGGTTGCCGGAAAAGGTCAGCGAGGTGGTGATCCAGTTCCGCGACGTGCCCGTCCCCGTCTTCCCGCCCGAGGCCGGCGACATGCAGCCGAACCGGCTGGTGATACGCCTGCAGCCGGAAGAGGGCATGATGCTGGGCATGATGTCCAAGGACCCTGGCCCGGGCGGCCTGCGCCTGCGCCCGGCCGAGCTGGACATCAGCTTCGAGAAGGCGTTCTCGCTGCGCTACCCGGACGCCTACGAGCGGCTGCTGATGGATACCGTAAGCGGCAACGCCACGCTGTTCATGCGCCGCGACGAGGTGGAGGCGGCCTGGCTGTGGATAGAGCCGATCCTGGACGCCTGGACGGCCAGTGCCGAGCGGCCACGACCCTATGCGGCGGGGAGCTGGGGGCCTACGGCGGCCATCGCGCTGATCGAGCGGGACGGGCGGACTTGGCACGAGAAGCTGGAGTGATGCTGGACGCCGTTATCCACCGCAGGATGGATCAGCACTTTATCCAACATTTTTTTTGGTGTCCTTCCTGTGCGGGCACCAAAGTGGCGCTAGCCCGCAAGCCAGAACGGCTGGCGTGCCGTCCGTCGATTTCGTGGCGCGGTTTCCGGCACCCGGTCAAGCCAGGGCGGCTGCATGGTAGCGGAGATGGTCTTCCATGAAGCTGGCGATGAAGTGGTACGAGTGATCGTAACCCTCCTGGCGCCGCAGGGTCAGTTTGATGCCGGCGCGGGCGCATGCCGCTTCCAGCAGCTCCGGCTTGAGCTGGTTTACCAGGAAATTATCGGCCGAACCCTGGTCCACGAGCAACGCCGGGATACGGTGCCCGTCATCGATCAGCGCCGTGGAGTCGTAGGCGCGCCAGGCGGACTGGTCCGCGCCCAGATAGCCGGACAGCGCTTTTTGGCCCCAGGGACAGTCGATGGGCGAGGCGATGGGCGAGAAGGCGGAGACGGCGCGGAAACGCCCGGGGTTGCGCAGGGCGATGGTGATTGCGCCGTGGCCGCCCATGGAGTGGCCGCTGATCGATTGCCGGTCCATGTCGGCCGGTAGGTTGCTTGCAATGAGCGCGGGGAGCTCGGATTCGATGTAGGAGCGCATCCTGTAGTTGGCCGCGTAGGGGGCTGCCGTGGCGTCGACGTAGAAGCCGGCACCCAGGCCGAAATCGTAACTGCCGGCGGGATCGCCCGGCACGCCGTCGCCGCGCGGGCTGGTATCCGGCGCTATGAGGATCAGGCCCAGCTCGGCGGCCACGCGCTGCGCGCCGGCCTTGGTGGTGAAGTTCTCCTCGGTGCAGGTGAGTCCGGAGAGGAACCAGAATACCGGGACTTTCCTGTGTTCGGCCTGCGGCGGCACGTAGGCGGCGAACCGCATCGAGGTGCCGGTTTCGCGCGATTGATGCCGGAAGATGGTCTGCGTGCCGCCGAAGCTGCGGTTCTGGGCGATCGTTTCCAGAGTCATGGGTCATCCTGTGGTTAAGTGAGCGGAAGGAGGGCCGTATTTCCTGAAGCAAGAAGCAGGAGTTTCTGCTGCGGACACCCTGATCCCGGGAGGTCCGGCCGTTTACGGCCTACCGCGCGCCGGGCGGGGGAATGGCGCCGATGGATGACGCGATCATCTGGCCGATGTAGTCGGCGGCGTAGCGCCACGGATCGTCGCTGTCGCCGCGGAAGGTGACGGTGCGCGACAGTGCGGCCTTGCCGGTGGCGGTGTCCATCACATCCACCTCGCCCCACTGTATCAGCATGCTCATCTTGCGCACGTCACCGAAGAGGACGAACCGGGCGTTCTGCGCCCGGGCGGCGGCGAGAAGGCTGGACTGGTCGAGCGCGTTGGCCGAACAGGGCGGGATGCTGCAGCCGAGCGGTGAAGCAGCGCAGCGCGGGTTCTTCTGCGGATCGTCGACGATGGCCGCTTTCAGGGCGCGCAGGCGTTCGGCGTGGGCCGTGCGTTGGCCAGTGACCTCGCCAGACGAGTCGGTGTAGTCGAAATCAGCGACGGCCACGCGTACCGGCTCCGCTTGCGCGGGCAGAGCGAGGAGCAGGACGATTGCGGCCATGACGGCCCGGTCACGTCTCTTCACACCAGACCTCCCTGTCGGTTCGCCGCGTGGCGTGACCGCACCGATCATGGCGCGGGTGTGGCCACGGGTGTGCGATGACCGGCCTCGCGCCATCCGTCCACGCCGTCCAGATACCAGATCACACCGGTGTAGCCAAAACCGGTAGCGCGTCTCGCCGCGTTCCAGCTCATCCAGCAGCGCGACAGGCACCTGAACACCGTCGGCGTATTGCGGTGGCCGCCGGAGAGTGCGGCGAGCCTGGCGCGGAAGGTGCCTCGGCGGCGGCGCGGGGGGGCGCGGCCGACATCCGGAAGCCAGACGGTGCCCGGTATCGTCTGGTGCGGCAGGGCCGTGTGCGGTAGTCCCTGCCGCGCGTCGGGCGGGGGAACCGGTGCCGGAAGCACGTCGATCACCACGAGGTGCTGCCCATCCAGGCGGCCGGCCAAAGCGTCTGTGTCTATGACGGCGGCACCCTGCCGGGTGGCCGGCACGTCGTCACGGTCGTGATCCTGCCGGAACTGCGCGGGTTCGGCCACTTGCGCGCAGGCCGGTGCCGCGGCTAGCCATACGAGCGCAGCCGCGAGGCGGGGAGCCTGCCGCACGGGATGGCGCGACGACGAGACGCTGTTTGGCCTGGTGACGGACATCGTAAACCGTGACACGCCGGATGAGGCGGCGCTGGCCAAGCTGGACGCCCATGCCGATGGCGTTCCGGCAGCGCAGCGTATGGCGACCTATGCGTTGTTGTTCAGCGCGACCGTCGCCCAGATAAATGACGAGCGTACGCTGCTGATACGGCGCATCGAGCACCTTGGTTTTCGGCGAGACGCAGCATACGATGCGGTATGCGTGCGAGGCGCCGGCTATGATGGAGCGGCGATTGGGGGTTTTTGCGCGGGCGTTGCAGGGGAAGATGAAGGGGTAGGAAGGCCTTCTTTTCTCCAGAAAAGAAGGCCTTGCTTGCTTCCTTAGTAGACCACCACAGA
>CAXUOA010000082.1:3441-6180 GCA_964252625.1 uncultured Acetobacteraceae bacterium
AGAAAAGAAGGCCTTGCTTGCTTCCTTAGTAGACCACCACAGACCGGATGCTCTCGCCGCGCGTCATCAGATCGAAGCCCTCGTTGATCTTCTCCAACGGCAGGACATGGGTGATCAGGTCGTCGATGTTGATCTTGCCCTCCATGTACCAGTCGACGATCTTCGGCACGTCCGTGCGGCCGCGGGCGCCGCCGAACGCGCTGCCCTGCCAGACGCGCCCGGTGACGAGCTGGAACGGTCGGGTGGAGATTTCCTGGCCCGAGGCGGCGACGCCGATGATGGTGGACTTGCCCCAGCCGCGATGCGCGCATTCCAGCGCCTGGCGCATCAGCGTGGTGTTGCCCACGCATTCGAAGCTGTGGTCCGCACCGCCTTTGGTGAGCTCCACCAGATGCGGCACCACGTCTCCGTCGATCTCCTTCGGATTGACGAAATGCGTCATGCCGAATTTTTCGGCCAGCGCGCGGCGGCCGGGGTTGATGTCCACGCCGATGATCATGTCGGCGCCGGCGATGCGTGCGCCCTGGATGCAGTTCAGGCCGATGCCGCCCAGGCCGAACACCACCACGTTGTCACCGGGTTCGACCTTCGCGGTGTAGATCACCGCGCCCACGCCGGTGGTGACGCCGCAGCCGATGTAGCAGATCTTCTCGAACGGCGCGTCCTCACGCACTTTGGCGAGTGCTATCTCCGGCAGCACCGTGTAGTTCGCGAAGGTGGAGCAGCCCATGTAATGGTAGAGCGGCTTGCCCTGGAAGCTGAAACGCGTGGTGCCGTCCGGCATTACGCCCTTGCCCTGCGTGGTGCGTATGGCGGTGCAAAGATTGGTCTTCCGGCTCAGGCAGGATTTGCAGTTGCGGCATTCCGGTGTGTAGAGCGGTATGACGTGATCGCCTTTTTTCAGGCCGCGCACGTCCGGTCCTACGTCGACGACGACGCCCGCGCCCTCGTGGCCCAGTATGCAAGGGAACAGGCCCTCGGCATCGGCGCCGGACAGCGTGTATTTGTCGGTGTGGCAGATGCCGCTTGCCTTGATCTCGACCAGGACCTCGCCTGCCCTGGGGCCTTCCAGCTGGACGGTTTCGATGGTGAGCGGTTTTCCTGCCTCGAAGGCGACCGCGGCGCGTACGTCCATGTTTTCTCTCCGATGCGTGCAATGCAGGCTGCACCTGGTCTCGTTGCAAAGAGCCTGGCCAGAGGGGCGGCTGTCAGTGTGTCTACGACGGTGGCCGGGCGGCCGCGCTTACGTGCGCCCCTGGCATATGCCTGTCCGGCGGCGAAGAAAGCTTGGCGGGCGGTTCATGTCAAACCGGGGCGGCTGAAGCGGTGTGACGCAATCGCGGCCTGTGCAAGGCCGCGGGTTGCGTTGCTGGAACAGCTTACGGGCTGGGCGCGGCGCCTGACGCCCGTCACCGAGCCGGTTCTCCGGCGCGGTAACGGCGGACCTGATCCCGGAGGAACGTTTTCGGCCCTGTTTGTGGAAAACAGGGCCTTCCTTCCGCCCCGGGGCCGGGCGTATGCATCCGGCAGCCAACCCGAAGGTAGCACGCCACAATGCAGGACTTCCCGGTCACACGCACGCAGCACCCCAAGCCCCGCGTGGCCGACGAGACGTTGCGTTTCGGCAACGTGTTCACCGACCACATGTTCGTCATGGACTACACGCCGGAGCACGGCTGGCATGACGGCCGGATCGTCCCGTACGCTCCGTTCACTATGGACCCTGCCTGCTGCGTGCTGCACTACGCCCAGGCGGTGTTCGACGGGCTGAAGGCCTTCCGGGATGCCAGCGGGCAGATACGGCTGTTCCGGCCGGACGAGCATGCCGCGCGCCTGAACCGTTCGTGCGAGGCGCTCTGCATCCCGCCGCTCGATCCCGTGGTGGTAGAGGCGTCGTTCGCCGCGCTGGTGGGCGTGGACGCCGATTGGGTGCCGAGCAAGCGCGGCACCGCCATCTATCTGCGCCCGACCGTCATCGCCACCGACACCTTCCTGGGGGTTCATCCGTCCAACGGCTACCGCTACTACGTGATCCTCTGCCCGGTGGGGGCCTACTACAAGGAAGGTCTGGCGCCGGTGCGCATCCTGGCGACCGACGAGCATGTGCGTGCCGTGCCCGGCGGCCTGGGCTCTGCCAAGACGGCGGCCAATTACGCCGCCAGCCTGTATGCCGCGCGGGACGCGGCCACGCATGGCTATGCCCAGGTGCTGTGGCTGGACGGCAAGCATGGTGAATTCCTGGAGGAGGTGGGCTCGATGAACGTGATGCTCCGCCTGGGCGACACCGTGGTCACCCCGCCGCTGGGCGGCACCATCCTGGACGGCATCACCCGGCGTTCCGCCATCCAGCTGCTGCAGGACTGGGGCGTGACGGTGGAGGAGCGGCCAATTTCCATACGGGAGGTGATGGCCGCCCATGCGGACGGCTCGCTTACCGAGATGTGGGGCACCGGCACGGCTGTCGTCATCTCGCCGATCGGCGAGCTTGGCTTTCACGATTCGCGCATGGTGATAGGCGGCGGCGCCACGGGGGAGCTGACGCAGCGCCTGTACGATGCGATTGCCGCGGTTCAATATGGCGCCACGAACGACGCGCATGGGTGGATGCGCCCGGTTCGGGTGCGCGAGAAGGTGCACGCCTGAGCGAAGGAAAGCCAGAGGTGTCGTGCGCAGCACGCTCTCGCGTGTCGTGCGCAGCACGCTCTCGCGTGTCGTGCGCAGCACGCTCTCGCGTGTCGT
>CAXUOA010000082.1:6280-10048 GCA_964252625.1 uncultured Acetobacteraceae bacterium
GTGTCGTGCGCAGCACGCTCTCGCGTGTCGTGCGCAGCACGCTCTCGCGTGTCGTGCGCAGCATGCGTTCGGGTGAGGTGCGCAGCACGCGTTCGCGTGATGCCACTGGACCCTGCTGCGAGAGTCGTCCTCTACAGTCTGTCCATCAGCCGTCCTGATAGATGGGGGTCTGGGGCCTCGAGGCCCCAGCGGGGTTTGGGGCAGAGCCTCAACCTTGCTTAATTTCAGAACTTAGCTGTGCCTGTATCAGATACTTGAGCCAGCCATGCCGGACGCGGGAAACCGATCCTGTAACGCGCTTGTCAGCAGCTTGCGTCAACCCGCTCGCCTCCCTGGCGTTGTCGGCCCGTGAAGATCAGACCGCACGGCGTGCGCGTTGATTGATTCCAGGCCGGCAAAATTTTAGGTGGAGCTGATCGATGCGTGCACTGTGTTGGCATGGCAAGGGCGATATTCGTTGCGATAGCGTGCCGGACCCGAAGATCGAGGACGCACGCGACGTTATTTTGAAGGTGTCCAGTTGCGCGATCTGCGGCTCGGACCTGCACCTGATGGATGGCCAGATGCCGACGATGGAATCGGGCGACGTCCTCGGCCATGAATTCATGGGCGAGGTTGTCGAAGTGGGCTCGCCGGACCACAAGCTGAAGAAAGGCGACCGCGTCGTCGTTCCGTTCAACATCAATTGCGGCCAGTGCCGCATGTGCAAGATGGGAAACTGGGCGTGCTGCCTGAACTCCAACCGCAACGCCAAGATGGCGGCGGAAATGTTCGGCTACACGACGGCCGGCCTGTTCGGCTACTCGCATCTGACAGGCGGCTACGCGGGCGGCCAAGCGGAATACGTGCGCGTTCCGATGGCGGACGTGGGCCCGATGCTGGTGCCGGAGGGCATGTCGGACGAACAGGCACTGTTCCTGAGCGACATCCTGCCCACCGGCTGGCAGGGGGCGGACCATTGCGAGATACAGGGCGGCGACACCGTCGCCATCTGGGGCGCCGGCCCGGTGGGTTTGTTCGCCATCAAGTCCGCCGCCATCATGGGCGCCGAGCGGATCATCGCCATCGACGACGTTCCGGAGCGCCTGGCTCTGGCGCAGAAGGCCGGGGCGACGGACATCATCGATTTCAACAAGGAAGACGTGCTCGACCGCATCAAGGAGATCACCAAGGGGCAAGGGCCGGATTCCGTGATGGACTGCGTCGGCATGGAATCCAGCGGCGGCGGACATGGGATAATGGGTGCCATCAGCGCCGTCCAGGAGAAGCTGACCAGCATGCAGCGCCCTTACGCGCTGGAGCAGATGATCACGGCCGTGCGGTCCTGTGGCATCGTCTCCGTTCCGGGCGTGTATGCCGGGCCGGTTCCGGTGAACATGGCCACCATGGTGCAGAAGGGCCTGACGATGAAAACCGGGCAGACGCACGTCAAGCGCTACATGGAGCCGCTGACCAAGCTGATCCAGGACGGCAAGATCGATCCGACTTTCCTGATCACGCATCGGAGCACCGACTTGAAGGAAGGGCCTGAGCTTTACAAGACGTTCCGTGACAAGAAGGATTCGTGTGTGAAGGTGGTGTTTAACTTGTCGTAGGAGGCAAGGCCTTCTTTTTGAGAAAACGAAGCAGAAAACTTTCGCTCCGTCGCCTGCATCTGTCTGCGCACTGAATCTACCAGACGTGCCGTTGCAGAATTAGACGGCGCCATCGTGCAAGCGGGAGGAGCAAAAGTTTTTTGCTTCTTTTTTTCAAAAAAGAAGGCCTTCCTTTGTCTTCGTCAAAACGGTCTTTTCATCAAACATAAGCAGCGCCCTGCGCCGCGCTGCCACTCCCATCGTCTCCCGTAACACCGCGTCACCCGCCACACGCGACAGCGCCGCTTGTAGCGCGGTGGTGTCGGCCAGCGGCACGAGCAATCCTGTGACGCCGTCTTCCACCTGCTCGCGCGGGCCGCGGATGTTCGTGGCCACCACAGGCAGGCCACACAGCATCGCTTCGATGACGGACATCGGCAGTCCCTCGAAATGGCTCGGCAGAACGAAGATGTCGGACGCGGCCAGGATGGCTGCCACGTCCGTGCGGTAGCCGAGCCGGCATAACCGCGGACCCAGTCCGGCACGCGCGAAATACGGTTCCATGTCCTCGCCGTGGTCGGATGCCAGGCGCTCGCCGACTACCCATAAGGCGGCGTCCACGGTCTGCATCGCGGCCAGCAGCTCCGGATACCCTTTGTGGCGCACCAGGCGGGAGACGGCGGTGACGACCACGCGGCTTTCCGGCACGCCGAGTTCGGCGCGTACGCGCGCGCGCGCGGCCGCGTCGGGGCGGAACACGGCCGGATCCCGTCCGTTGCCGATTGCGACAGGATGTTTGCAGATACCGAGCCGTATCGCGTCGGCGGCTTCCTCGCGGGAGACCGTCAGGAAAACGTCGGTGCAGCGCCCCGCCAGCCACTCCATGACGAGGGAGGCGGCCCGGCGCCACCAGGGTCCCGGCTGGTTGAACAGGAATCCGTGGCAGGTATAGGCCACGCGCGGCACGCCGGCCGCTTTTGCCGCCAGGCGCGCCAGGAACCCGCTTATCGGCATGTGCGCGTGCACCAGGTCCGGCTGCTCCGCCCGGAAAAGCCGGTATAGCGACATAAGCGCGCGTGCTTGCGCCACCGGTGAGAGGCGGCGTGCCAGAGGCGGGGTTTCGATGCGGAATCCTTCGGCGCGCACGCTGTCCAGCAGCGCGCCTTCGGCACATACGCCGATCACCTCGTGGCCATCCGCGCGAAGGCTGCGCATGAGCGGCAGCAGGAAATGGTGCAGGGAGAAATCTACGTTGGTGAGCTCGATGATCTTCACGGGCAAGGAAGCAAGCGGTTCTTTTTTGAAAAAAAGAACCAAGAAACGTCCGCTTCCTGTCTGCACCGCGGCGCGCGCTGGTTCTGCAGACGCGCGGTCCGCGGCGGGCGGGAGAACAGCGGTGCCTTAGCCAACCTTGGTGATCGCCCACTTCACATGCTGCGGGCCGTCCTGCGGTCCGCTCAGCACCACCTGCTCGCTGCGCCGCGGCTCTACCCCGCCCAGGTATACGCTTTCTTCCAGCGAGACCTTTGCTCCCTCCGCGCGCAGGCGCCAGCCGCCGCTGGGCAGGCGCAGCAGCACCGCCTCGCCGTCCTGCTGCAGGCTGGCGATGACCGCGGGGTGCAAATGGAAGCGGATCGTGTAGGGCTGCGGGGAGGCGGCTTCGATCACGTCCTCGCCGCGTATGTCCTCGCCGCTTTCGGCCACGTAGAGACGGCGGCGGTGCACGGCGCCGAACGGCTTGCGCCAGCCGTCCTGGCTCGCCTCCAGCCAGTGCGCGCCGTTGGCCTCCTGGCGCTCGACCGTCACTCGCTCCGGCCGCCGGCCCAGCCCGACCGGTTTCAGCTCGGAGCTGCTGGTATCGGCGATGATGAGCGTGGAGTGGGCGGCCGTGGCGCGTGCCGCGTCGGTCCAGGCGGTGGCCCCTATCGGCGCGGCGCCGCAATTGACGATCAGCCGCTCGCGCCCGATCGACAGCTCGAAGCTGAGGGTTCCCGCGTGCGCCATGCGGTCCTGGCCGGGCGGCGCCGGCGCGCCCACCTCGGCGATCAGCACGGTCCGCCCGGCCTGCAGCCGGTGGAAGCCGGTGTCCGGCAGGGCGGCCGGCGCACGTCCGGCCCGGCCCGCCTGGCTGAGGACAAGCTCGATCAGCGTCGCCGGCTCGTCCCGCGTGCCGGTGGACAGAGCGAGCCCGCCA
>CAXUOA010000083.1:0-10018 GCA_964252625.1 uncultured Acetobacteraceae bacterium
CGGCGGTTGGCGGGCACGCCGGGGCACGGGCCGGGGATTGCCTGCCCTGCGGCGGACACCGATGCGGTGCTGGGGCAGGCGGGCTACGATGTCGGCAGGATAGAGGCTTTGCGCGACGCGCGTATCGTCGCCTGATGGGGAGAGACTGACATGCTTGCCGATCCGATCGTGATAGTTGGTGCACGCCGCACGCCGATGGGGGCGTTCCAGGGGGCGCTGAGCGGGGTTGCCTCGCCGAAGCTGGGCGGGCTCGCCATCGCCGCCGCACTCGCTGATTCCGGTGTGCCGGCCAGCGACGTCTCCGAAGTGGTGATGGGCTGCGTGCTGCCGGCCGGGCTGGGCCAGGCGCCGGCGCGGCAGGCCTCGTTTGCCGGCGGGCTGGGCGAGGCGGTGCCGGCCACCCCCGTCAACATGATGTGCGGCTCCGGCATGAAGGCGGTGATGCTGGCGCATGACCAGATCGCGTCGGGCGGTGCGGCCATCATGGTGGCCGGCGGCATGGAGAGCATGAGCCGCGCGCCGTACCTGCTGGACCGCGCGCGCGACGGCTACCGGCTGGGCCACGGCCGCGTGCTGGACCACATGTTCTTCGACGGGCTGGAGGACGCCTACGAGACCGGGCGGCTGATGGGCAGTTTCGCCGAGGACACCGCGGAGAAACTGCAATTCACCCGCACGGCGCAGGATGAATTCGCATTGCGCTCGCTGGACCGCGCCCGCGCCGCCACCGCGGACGGCCGCTTCCGCGGCGAAATCGTGGCCGTTCCCGGCAAGGTGGACGTGATCGACGACGAGACGCCGGCAAAAGCCCGGCCGGAGAAGATACCCACGCTGAAACCCGCCTTCCGGCCGGACGGCACGGTGACGGCGGCCAATTCCAGCTCCATTTCGGACGGTGCCGCGGCACTGGTGCTGATGCGCCGCTCGGACGCGGAGGCGCGCGGGGTGAAGCCGCTCGCCACGATACTGGGTCATGCGAGCCACGCCCGCGCGCCGGCCTGGTTCACCACCGCACCGGTCGGTGCGATGGAAAAGCTGCTGGAGCAGACAGGCTGGAAGAAGAACGACGTCGATCTCTACGAGATAAACGAGGCGTTCGCGGTGGTGACGATGGCGGCGATGCGGGAGATGGACCTGGGCGCGGACCGGGTGAACGTGAACGGCGGCGCCTGCGCGCTCGGCCATCCGATCGGCGCGTCCGGCGCGCGCATATTGGTGACGTTGTTGGCGGCGTTGCGTGCGCAGGGCGCGCGGCGTGGTGTGGCGTCGCTGTGCATCGGTGGTGGCGAGGCGACCGCGATCGCCGTGGAGTTGATGCAGTGAAGCAGGCAAGCGGTTCTTTTTTGAAAAGAAGAACCAAAAAACTTTCGTCCCTACGCTGTGTCGCCACCCGCGCTGTTTCCAGAATCAGCACGCGCGTGTCAGCAGCAAGGGAGCAAAAGTTTTTTGGTCCTTTTTTTCAAAAAAGGACTGCTTGCCTTGCCGTCTGACGACATCCTCCGCGCCAAGATCGAGTCACTCTGGCAAACCCGCGACACCCTGAACCGCGAAGCAGCCCGCCCCGCCGTCGAAGAAGCCCTGGCCGCGCTCGATTCCGGCCGACTGCGCGTGGCCGAACCCACCCAAACCGGCTGGCAGACCAACGCCTGGCTGAAGCAGGCCGTGCTCCTGTCCTTCCGCCTGAACGACAGCACCCCCATGCCGGGCCTCGCCTACGACAAGGTGCCGCTGAAAACCCAGGGCTGGACCGCCGAACAGCACGCCCAGGCCGGCTTTCGCGCCGTGCCGGGCGCCATCGTCCGACGCAGCGCCTACGTGGCCCCGGGCGTGGTGCTGATGCCGTGTTTCATCAACGTGGGCGCCCGTGTCGGGGCGGGCACCATGATCGATACGTGGTCCACGGTGGGAAGCTGCGCCCAGGTGGGTGCCAACTGCCACATCAGCGGCGGCGTGGGCCTGGGTGGCGTGCTCGAACCGCTGCAGGCCGGCCCCGTCATCATCGAGGACGACTGCTTCATCGGCGCGCGGTCGGAAGTGGCCGAGGGCGTCATCGTGGAGCGCGGCGCCGTGCTCGCCATGGGCGTGTTCCTGGGCGCATCCACGAAGATCATCGACCGCGCCACAGGCGAAATCACTGTTGGTCGGGTGCCGTCCTACGCGGTGGTGGTGCCAGGCACGTTGCCCGGCCGCGCGCTGCCGGATGGCGCGCCGGGGCCGGGACTGGCGTGCGCGGTGATCGTGAAGCGGGTGGATGCGCGGACGCGGGCCAAGACGGGGATTAATGAGTTGCTTCGGGAGTAAGGAAGAAAGCAGTCCTTTTTTGAAAAAAAGGACCAAAAAACTTTTGCTCCCCGCCCCGCCCCCGGGGGCCGCGCGGTAACTGCATGCGCCCACGCGTCCAGTAGGGGCGCACACCGCCGTGCAGGCGCCGGTAGCAAGAGTTTTTCGCTTCTTTTTTTCAAAAAAGAAGGCCTTTCTTCCCTCAGGACACACCACCTCACGAATCCGTGCCCGCCCGCTATTCCCCCCGGTTCTAACCCTGTATAGCGCCCCATAACGCTCCTGGAGGGTCGGTCTTGCGTATTGCGATGATAGGCGGCGGCTATGTGGGCCTCGTCTCCGGCGCCTGTTTCGCCGAGTTGGGCAACGACGTGGCCGTGGTGGAAGTGGACGCGGCCAAGCTCGCCAGCCTGCGCGAAGGCGGCATCCCGATCTACGAACCGGGCCTGCAGCCCCTTGTCGCCGACAACGCAAAAGCCGGCCGGCTGACCTTCGGCGACGACATCGCGGCCGCCGTGGCCGGCGTGGACGCGGTGTTCATCGCCGTCGGCACGCCCACCCGCCGCGGCGACGGCCACGCAGACCTGTCCTATGTGTTCGCGGCCGTGGAACAGGTCGCGCGCGTGCTGACCGGCTACACCGTCATCGTCACCAAATCGACCGTCCCCGTGGGCACCGGCCGCCGCATACGCGAAATACTGGCCAGCGTGCGCCCGGACCTCGAAGTGGACGTGGCCTCCAACCCCGAATTCCTGCGCGAAGGCAGCGCCATACCGGACTTCATGCGGCCGGACCGCGTGGTGATCGGCGTGGAGACGGACCGCGCCCGCGAAGTGCTGCGCCAGATCTACCGTCCGCTCTACCTGATCGAGGCGCCGATCCTGTTCACCAACCTGGAGACGGCCGAGCTGGTGAAATACGCCGCGAACTCCTTCCTCGCGATGAAGGTCACCTTCATCAACGAGATGGCCGACATCTGCGAGCGCGCCGGTGCGGACGTGCACGACGTGGCGCGCGGCATCGGGCTGGACGGCCGCATCGGCCGCAAGTTCCTCCACCCCGGCCCGGGCTTCGGCGGCTCCTGCTTTCCCAAGGACACGCTGGCAATGGTGCGCATCGCGCAGGACCACGGCGCGCCCTCCCGCCTGATCGAGGCGGTGGTCGCCGTGAACGAGGCGCGCAAGGCCGGCATGGGCGCGCGCGTCATCCAGGCGGCCGGCGGCTCGGTGCGCGGCAAGACGGTCGCCATCTTCGGCCTGACGTTCAAGCCGGAGACCGACGACATGCGCGACGCGCCCAGCATACCCATCGTCGGCCGCCTGGCCGAGGACGGCGCCCAAATACGCGCCTTCGACCCCGCCGGCATGGACCAGGCGCGCCCCATGCTGCCGCCCGGCGTAACTTACTGCACGGACGCGCTGGACGCTGCCCGCGGCGCGGACCTGCTGGTGGTGGCCACCGAATGGAACGAGTTCCGCGCAATAGCGCCGGAGCGGCTGCGCGAGGCGATGCGCGGCGACCTGGTGGTGGACCTGCGCAACATGTACGAAAAGGCGAGCATGGCGGCGGCTGGGTTCCGGTATCACAGCATCGGGCGGCCCTGATGCGTGAAGGAAGCAAGGCCTTCTTTTTTGAAAAAAAGAAGCAAAAAACTTTTGTCTCTGCGCTGCTGCCAATGCTTCGGCGTGTCCTGAAGGGGCCCGGCCGCGGCAAATGCGCGGAGACAAAAGTTTTTTGGTCCTTTTTTTCAAAAAAGGACTGCTTGCTTGCTTTCTTCCTGACCCTGCCAACCGCCGCCCAACCCCAAACCTACCCCCCGCTCGCCGGCGAGCCGGACCCGCGTGACTTCGTCAAGCGCGCCGGCAGTGCGCTGACGCTGCAAGGCCGCCCGATGCGGTTCGGCGGCGTGAACATCACCTGGCTGGGCCTGCGCCAGGACGGCACAGGCGAAATCCGCCGGCCCACCGCCTACGAAGTACGCGACGCGCTGGCAACGGCGCATGCTCTGGGCGCGGAAGTCGTCCGGTTGCCCGGCCTGGCGTCCACCGCCGGCTGCAAGCTGTGCCTGGAGCCCGCGCCAGGCGAGATGAACCCGGACGTGTTCGCACAGATCGACCTCATACTGGTGACCGCGCGGGACATGGGCCTGAAGCTCATCCTGCCGCTCGCCGATTCCGGCGTGGATTGCGGCGGCGCAGGTGCCACCGGCGTGATCTGTGCCAGCACGAAGTCCCCGCCCGGCGGCGCGCCGCCTGGCCAGGCAAGCTTCTTCACCGATGCGCGCGTGCAGGCCGCGTTCGCCGCGCGGGTACGCGCCATACTGACCCACGTCAACACCGTCAGCGGCGCTACCTACGGCAATGATCCGGCGATACTGGCGTGGGAGGATTGCGACGCCTGTGCCGCGGCCGGGGACGCGAACGCTGTCTCCGCCTGGGTGGAACATACCGGCCAGATGGTAAAGACGGCGGACACACGGCACCTGTACGAAAGCGGTGCGTTCGCCGGCCGTATAGGCCCTGCCAGCAAGGCCCCTGCCGCCCCGGCACTCTACACGACGCCGAGCGTGGATGTCATCGGCGACCACCCTGCCATCGCGGGGGATGCGGCCAGCACACGCGCGGCACTTTCGCACCAGGTCCAGGCGATTGCCCCTGCCGGCCGCGCCTATGTCCTGGACGATTTCGGCTGGTCACCCGCGGCGTGGCGGACCGAGGCGGACCTGGAAGCCTGGCTGGCGGACATGGTCCGGGAACGCCTGTTGCAGGGCGCGTTCACCGGCAACCTGCAGGGCCATGCGGACCAGGGTGGCTATCTGCCGCCGCCGCCCGCCGGCGCCGGACTGGCCGCATTGTATTTTCCCGGCTTCGCCATACCGGACATCGACAGGGCAACCATGGCAGAACGCGGTCGTGCCCTGCGCCGCTTCAACTTCGCCATGATGGACGTGACGCTGCCGCCGTCCTACCTGCTGACGCCACAGCCCGAGATACTGGGTGCTGCGCACGGCCGTGTCACCTGGCGCGGCTCCGCGGGTGCCGCGAGTTACACGGTGGAACGTTCGTCGGACCCTTCGGCGCCGGGGACGTGGACCATGATCTGCGACGCCTGCGCCACGGACAGCGCCGGATACTGGCAGGACCCGACCCCGCCAGCATCGCCCGAGTTTTACCGGATGATGCCGTTGAACATAAACGGACACAAAGCCGTGCCCTCGGAGCCGTTCAAGGGGAGCTGACGGGCCGCCCCACTCAGGCCTGCACGGTGCCGCAATCGTGCCGCGAGACCTCGGCCAGCAGCGACCACACCCGGCCGGGTTCCATGTCCACCGCCGGATCGTTCAGCAGACGCTCCAGTTCCTCGAGCTTGCCGGCATACTCCCCATCGTCCATGTCACCGTCCGCCATACCCACGCTGCACCGCGAAACGTGGGTATGGAACGACGGTTTCAGGGTGAGGACAGTACCGCCGGCGCCAGCGCCGCCTGCTTGGCGTCCGGATGGCCGGGGTTGCGGAAGCGCAGCTCGCAGCACGGCTGGTCCTCGGACTCATCGGGCCCGAGCAACTCCAGCCGGGACGCACAGGTGACGGCGACGACCGACCTGGCTTCCGGCTTGGTCATGAAGTGTCGCGCCTCCGCTTCCAGCCGGAGTTGCGTGCGCAGGGCCTGCCACTCGGTCCGGTCGGTATCCTCGACGAACATGGCCAGGATACCGGCCCGCGTGCCGGTCAGCCGTGTGGGTGCGATCTCAGACATGCGGCGGTGCACCGCACCGGCCACCTCGTCCTCGCGCCCGGCGCGCGCGGCCATCACGAATATGCCGGCGCTGGCCGAGGTGACGGCAAGATGGGCCTCGGGCCCGAACTCCCGCCGCAGCCTGGGCATAAGATCGCTTTCCGTGCCGCCCTTGTCGCCCATCTGCGCGGCCGCCAGCATCAGCGGGTCCAGCCGCAGCACCGCCGCCTCGTCGTAATCCGCGCGGCGGTGCTGGGAGAGCATCTGCGTGATGCGGCGGTGCAGCTCCGCCAAGGGCGGCGTGCCTGTCTCGCAGGTCTTCAGCCCCATGGGCAGCGTCATCTTGAGCAGATAGCGGCCCGGATGGGCGGCCAGCCAGGTTTGCAGATCGGGGTCCACGCGATCCATCAGCTGGGACCAGGCGCGGCGATGCAGGTCCCGCCCCGCCTCGGCGGATACCACCTCGCACGCCACCTCGGCCTCGCAATTCTGCCGGGCGAGCAGCAGGTCGTACGGCGCACCGTCATTGAGGCCGTCGAAACCCACGGTGAAGCCGCGCCGGCGCTGCACGCACGCCGTGCGCATCATGTGGAACAGGGGCACCAGGTTGCCGGCGCCGCGCATGGCGGCGGCAAGCACCTCCTCGAGCCGGGTGCGTCCGGCGGCGGTCAGCTGTTCGGCCAGGTCGGCAACCTCGGCAGCCAGCGCGATGATGCGCTGGTCGAGCGTGGTAATCGGCGTGTTGCGGCCGGGGCGGCGCAGGCGCTCCACCGTCAGCTCGAGCGCATGCAGCTGGCACAGGCCGCGCCCGGCGTAGGTCGGGCCGCAGCCACGTTTCAGCTCCGCCATCCGCGCTTGCCACACGTGACGGCCGATACGGTCGACGAGTGCGTTCAGGGCGTCGGAGAGGTCGGTCACAACCGGAGCGTTCATACCTCGAACATGGGGAAGGTGCGGTGCCGGCTCCTACCAACATTTCAGTGATTTAAGAATTTATACCGCCGGATTTTAATATTTGCTCGGGAAGGAGGGCCGGGGCGTCGTTCGCGTGACGCCCTGCGTTTGGTTTCAACCGGCTCTGCGGTTGACGCTTGCGCAAGCAAGCAAGGCCTTCTTTTTTCAAAAAAGAAGGCCTTGCTTGCTTGCACGGGTTCAATCCCAAAACAGCAGGCCTCAGTCAGCCGCATTGCGCACGATGGCGCAGCACGTGGTCGGCCAGCACACAGGCCAGCATCGCCTCGCCCACCGGCACCGCCCGTATCCCCACGCAGGGGTCGTGCCGCCCTTGCGTGCTGACGTCCACGTTCCGGCCGGACGCGTCCACGCTTTGCCGCGGCGTCAGGATGGAGCTGGTGGGTTTCACCGCGAAGCGCGCCACCACCGGCTGGCCGGTGGCGATGCCGCCCAGCACGCCGCCGGCATGGTTGCTGGCGAAGCGTAGCCGGCCATCCTCCATGCGCATCTCGTCCGCATTCGTCTCGCCGGTCAGTGCCGCGGCCGCGAAGCCGTCCCCGAGCTCCACGCCCTTCACCGCGTTGATGCTCATCAGCGCCGCGGCGATGTCGGCATCCAGCTTGCCGTAGAGCGGCGCCCCCAGGCCGGCCGGCACGCCGTCCGCGACCAGTTCGATCACCGCGCCCACCGACGAGCCGGCTTTCCGCACGGCGAGCAGCGCCGCCTCCCACAGGCCGGCGGTGACCGCGTCCGGGCAGAAGAACGGATTGCGGTCCACCTCCGCCCAGTCCCAGCGCGCGCGGTCTATGGCCTGGGCGCCCACCTGCACCAGCGCGCCGCGTATGGTGACACCCGCGCCCAGCACCAGGCGGGCCACCGCACCCGCGGCCACCCGGCAGGCCGTCTCGCGTGCGGAGCTCCTGCCGCCGCCGCGGTGGTCGCGCACACCGTATTTCTGGTCGTAGGCGAGGTCGGCATGGCCGGGCCGGTATAGCTGGGCGATGTTGGCGTAATCGCGTGAGCGCTGGTCGATATTGTCGATCTGCAGCGCGATCGGGGTGCCGGTGGTGCGTCCCTCGAACGTGCCGGACAGGATGCGCACCTGGTCTGGCTCCTGCCGCTGCGTGGTGAAGCGCGACTGTCCCGGGCGGCGGCGGTCCAGCAAGGGCTGGATGTCGGCTTCGGTGAGGGGCAGGCGCGGCGGGCAGCCGTCGATGACACAGCCGATCGCAGGGCCATGGCTTTCGCCCCAGGTGGTGACGCGGAACAGGTGGCCGAAGGTGTTGTGGCTCACGGGAAGAAAGGCCTTCTTTTTTTAAAAAAAGAAGGCCTTCCTTACTCTTCCGTCACCGCCGCGATATCGGGCGCGTTCGGGTTCTTCATGCCGATCACATGATACCCGCAATCCACGTGATGCACCTCGCCGGTCACTGCGGTCGACAGGTCCGACAGCAGGTACAGCCCCGCGCCGCCCACCTCGTCCACGCCGACGTTGCGCTCCATCGGGCTGTTGAGCTGGTTCCAACGCAGGATGTAGCGGAAATCGCCTATGCCGTTGGCCGCCAGCGTCTTGACCGGCCCGGCGCTGATCGCGTTCACCCGTATGCCGTCGGCACCCAGATCCATCGCCAGGTAGCGCACCGAGGCCTCCAGCGCCGCCTTCGCCACGCCCATCACGTTGTAATGCGGCACCACGCGTTCGGCGCCCAGGTAGCTGAGCGTGAGCAGCGAGCCGCCGGACGGCATCATCGCCGCCGCGCGCCGGCACACGGAGGTGAACGAGAAGCAGGAGATGTCGAGCGCCTGTAGGAAGGCCTCGCGCGGGGTGTCCACGTAGCGGCCGCGCAGATAGGCCTTGTCGGCAAAGCCTATGGCATGGACCATGAAGTCGATCGTGCCCCAGTCGGCGCGCACGGCGTCGAAGGCGGCATCGATGCTGGCCTCGTCGGTGACGTCGCAGGGATGCACGTGGGAGGCGCCGACGCTGGCGGCCAGCGGGCGCACGCGGCGGCCCAGCGCCTCGCCCTGGTAGGTGAACGCGATCTCGGCACCCTGTGCGGCGCAGGCGGCGGCAATGCCCCACGCCAGCGAGCGGTCATTGGCCACGCCCATGATCACGCCCCGCTTGCCGGCCATCAGCGTTCCGCGGGCCGGCAAGGTCTGGGTCTGGTCAGGCATAAGCGTCCTCGGGGGGTATGCACAAAGCGGCGCGGGCTAGGGTGGTGACACGGGCGGGATGCGCTAGGCAAGGCTAGGATTGGTTTGTGGGGCGTAAGGAAAGTCAGGCAAGCCGTTCTTTTTTGAAAAAAAGAACCAAAAAACTTTTATCTCCCCGACGCTGGGGCGCCTCGTTGTGTCCGAATGTATCCGGCTGGTGCGAATGCGCGGGAAGCAAAAGTTTTTTGGTCCTTTTTTTCAAAAAAGGACTGCTTTCTTGCTTTCTTACGAGGCGTACTCCACCAGCACCTCCACAGGCACGTCCAGCTTCGCCCGCCCACCCAGGAAATTCAGCTCGATCAGTGCGGCCGCCGCCGGCACCTCCGCACCCACCTGCCGCAGCAGCCTGATCGCCGCCGACAGCGTGCCGCCGGTCGCCAGCAGGTCGTCCACGATCACCACGCGCTGGCCGGGCGAGACCGCGTCCGCCTGAATCTCGATACGGTCCGTGCCGTATTCCAGCGCGTAGTCCAGCCCCACCGTGGCGCCGGGCAGCTTGCGCGGCTTGCGTATCATCACGAAGCCGCAGCCCAGCTTCAGCGCCAGCGGTGCGGCCAGCAGGAAGCCGCGCGACTCGATGCCGGCGAGCAGGTCCGGTTGGTAGCGGCTGACCCGGCTGGCGAGCCGGCCCATCGCCACCTGCCAGGCGTCCGGGTGACGCAGCAGGGTGGAGATGTCGTAGAACAGGATGCCGGGCTTGGGGAAGTCCGGGATGGAACGGATGTGGTCTTTCAGGTCCAACGCGGGTGCTCCAGAGGCAAGGGAGGAAGAAAGGCCTTCTTTTTTTCAAAAAAGAAGGCCTTTCTTCCTTCGATGTCCCGAACCCCCATA
>CAXUOA010000084.1:0-6917 GCA_964252625.1 uncultured Acetobacteraceae bacterium
ATCAAGCTGTTCCAGCCCGAGTTTGATTTCACGGAAGCCCGCGTGAGCCGCAAGCCGGGCGTGCGGCCTGCTAGCTATGGCGACATGTCCAAGACCGTCTACGCCGTGCTGCGGGGCGCTGGGGAGGACTGGCTGACCGTGCGGGCTATTCAGGAGGCGGTGATCGCCCAGCGAGACATTGACCCTCGCGATAAGGTGCTCCGGGCGGACGTGGGGAAGCGAGTGGCGGCTTGCCTGCGTTACATGCGGGTAAGGGAGAACGCAGAGGATCGGCATGGCGCGGGGTTGGCGCGGGAGTGGCGGTTAAAGGCTTCCATATAGCCGAAGCAGGGTTGGTTGTTCCAGCCAACCCTGCTTAGATTAAAAAATGAGTGAGGTGGAACAGCCCGGCCCGGAGAGACAGCCCCCACCAGACCCGCTTGGTCCGCGTGTAGCGCCGACCCTTTCTTCGGACGATCTTCATCGATTCTTTGTGGAAAAGTGGAAGTTGGCGTCCTGTGACATATGCTCAGAGTCTGAAACTTGGAAGGTACTCTCAAACGAAGGGATGTATTCTTTTATTCCGACTGGTGGACCCGGAAATGTCATACAGACTAGTTCACCAAGGGTAATGGGAACGCTTTCTGTCGTCTGCATAAACTGTGGAAACTTAAGATTGCTTCTCACTTGGGTAATCGAGAAGTGGCTAACGGAAAATCCACCAGCAACATGATACAATCAAGAGAAACCGGTAATCTTTTGACTTTTCCAGATTTGATGAGTCGAAATCTTTCGATAACTAACCCTAGTACTGCGCCAACAAACACATTACATAGTAACGAAGATGAACCCGAGACGAACGCAAGGGACGTTCTGCCAATGGATGACAAAGATTTTCGGTATCTTGATACTAAAATTCAAACAGCCGAAGAGCGCGGCAGACTAAGATTAGAAGCCATAATGGAAAGGATCGAAGGTAAGTTCGACTTGGTTACTTCGGCCAACAACGCGGTTCAAAGGGAATTGTTGGATATAAAACAAAGCCAGTCCGGTAACAGAAACATCACTTTGGGGGTTCTTGTGCCCTTGATAATTGCTTCTGTTCTGGCACTCGGCGGCCTCTTTATCGGTACGAAGCAAGTTTGGGAGATGGGTGTCCAAACCGGGCAAACCATTCAAGCTAATCCCCCGCCAGTCGCCAAATCCCCCTAAACCGCCGCCCGCTGCCAATACCCGCAGAAGTCCACGCTAGGCCGCGCCGCCAGCGCCAGGGACACCACGCCACGCACTTGCGCCCCATTGTCCACCCGGCGATGATCCTCCCGCCACGCGCTCTCCTGGGCGTAGCGGCCAAGGTAGACGCCGCTGATATGGTGATAGTGGCCCTGTTCGGCCCGGCGCATACGGGAGAAGAAAGACTCGGCTCCGTTCGTGCAGGCTCCGTTGTCGCTGTAGGCAAGCTGGTGGTTGATCGTCTTCACCACATAGCGGGCGCTGAGGTCGTTCCAGGCGGTGCTTTCGTCTACCATGATCTCCGTCTCACGGGCGACCCGGTTGCGGATGAAGGACAGGGCGGCCGTCTCTGACCGGAAGGCGGCGGGCAGGATGTGGCCATCACGCTGGCGGATCACGACAACGCACTGACGCTTGCCGTTCTGGTTGCGGGCCAGGCGGCGGTCCCGGCGGTTCTCTTTGTGGTTGGCGGGCTTGAGGTAGCCGCCGAAGTAGCCGCCGTCGATCTCCACAATCTTGCCGGGGCCGCCGAGCTGGTAGCCCTTGACCTCGGAAGCCATTGCCTCCCGCAGCTTGTGGCTAAGGACGAAGGCCGTTTTGTACTGCACGTCCAGGTCACGGCTGAGGGCGAGGGCGGACTTGCCTTTTACCTCGTTGCAGAAGATGGCAATGGCCGCGAGATAGGTTTGCAGGGGCAGCTTGTGGAAGGCGAACAGGGTGCCGCTAGTAAGGCTGAAATCCTTACGGCAGGCCTTGCAGCGGAAGCGCAGAGCACCGTTCGGGCGACGTGCTTCATAGCAGGTGGGGCAGCCACAATGCGGGCATACCGCCTTGCCCTGCGTCTCTGTCCACCGAAGCGAGGCGAACAGCTTCTCTGCCTGGTCATCCGTCATGCGGAGGACGGTAGCCAGTGAAAGCGTCCGGGCCTTGGCTGAGAGGAGGAAGTGGCTGGCCATCATCATATCCGTCGTTTGATAAACAGATATGTAGGTTATCCGACATGTGATTGCAATAGGAAAAGCGACACATATGTCGTATTCTCTGCGGAAGCGTAGGAGAACCGAAGTGGCTGGAACTAACGACAAGTGGGCAAGTCACGCTGCCCGGCACCTCAAGGCCGAATTAAAGCGTGCGGATGTGAACTATGCGGAACTGGCCCGCCGCTTGACCGACATCGGGATTCCGGAAACGGATACCTCGGTTGCCGCCAAGGTTAACCGAGGAGTCTTTCCCGCATGGTTCCTGTTCGCCGTTATGCGCGCGATTGGCTTGCACACGTTGCGTGTGGAGGATTGGGTCTAGTTCGGACCTTTGGTTACTGGCTAGTTAGATTAGCCAGGAAGTACGATGGCAAGTCCAAGCCCCATCAATACGGCTCCTACAATGCTTACGGACACCCGAGCTTTCGAGGCACCATAGAAAAACATAAACACGCCGAGCAAAAAGACCGCTGGGCGTATGAACAACGGAATTGGCAAATCCAAAATAGTTTGGGTGGTCGGCAATTCTGGGCAACCGTCTTCGCGACCTTCTTCGCGTTGTTGGCTTTCTTGGCTGCTGGCTACGCTGCTTACTGGTCTAAGCAACAAGCGATCGAAGCTAGGCGGCAAACTGCTATTTCTGAAAGAGGCAGTCGCCCTTACGTTTTCCCAGTTGTCATTGGAGACAAAGTCCAGACGCAACCGGCCAGCGGGCCGCCTAACAATCCGACTCAAAACCACCCTGGCTTTTACGCCCAAGTTGAGTTCGCAAATTACGGCGTCGTGCCCGCAATTGTTTCCCGTACTGAGGTCCGGATCATAACAGACCCCAGAAATGGGGCGCCTTACGAAGTTGAAAGTTTCACCACAACTGGAGTTATTCAGAGTGACAAAAGCATTGGACGTGGAAGGCCTTACTTCGGTTACATAGAACCGAGTATGTTTTCCAGGCTCTATGTTGGAGACCTGTCGCTCTACATACAAATCCGGGTTTTTTACGCTGATGTTGTCGGCAATCAGTTCCACACCTTCGTCTGCCTTTTGCAACCCACCCAAAGCCACGATCTGCGGAACGTATTGCAACGCGTCGGCACTCCGGACTGCCACGACGAAATCGAGTAGTCCGAAAACCGTAACCGCTATCAACCGCCACCCGGCGCGCACGGACCCCTACACCTCACCACCCTCCCCACGTTCGAGACCGGAGGCCGGTAAGTAGGTAGTGCGGGGGTATGCACCCCGCCGCCTCAGTCTGGTGGCGGGTGATACATAATACCGGTTCGCAGGAGTATCTTGATGTCGAGAAGAATCGACCAGTTCTCGATGTAGAAGAGGTCGTAATCGACGCGAAGGCGGAGCTGCGCGAAATTGGTCATCGCCCCGCGTGCGCCGTTGACCTGGGCCAGCCCCGTCAACCCTGGCTTCACGCGGTGACGCTGGGCGTACTCGGCAACGATCTCGCGGCCAGCCCGGTCGATGTCATGCAGCGCCTCGGCATGCGGGCGCGGGCCTACGAGCGACATGTCCCCGCGCAGGACGTTCAGCAGCTGCGGCAACTCGTCCAGGCTGTATTTGCGCAGGATGCGTCCCACACGCGTGAGGCGGGCGTCCTCGCGCGCCGTCTGGCCGGCCGGCGCCGCGTGGTCGGCGCGCATCGTGCGGAACTTCAGGATGACGAAATCGCGGCCGCACCAGCCGCGCCTCGTCTGGCGGAATATCACCGGGCCCGGACTGCTGGCGGCCACGGCCAGGAACACGGCGAGGAACAGCGGTGCGAACACGGCAAGCAGAAGCAGCGCGCCCGCCTTGTCTATGATCGTCTTCGCCATGAGGTCCCAATGCTTGATCGGCCGGTCCGCCACCACCGTCATCGGAATGCCGCCAAGCATGCGGATACGCGGCGAGAGCGCGCTGTGCCAGCCGTCATCCGGACATACCGCAACCTGCAACGGAAGCGCTTTCAGCCGCTCGATGATCCGGGCCGCCTCGCCGTGCTGGTCGCGGTCGCGGTCGAGCGCCAGGATGACGGAGTCCACGCCGCCTTGCCTGCCCATGTCCAGCAGCTGGTCCAAATCGTCCAAGCGGTCGAGGCCAGCGCCGCCGGGGCGGTCCGTGCCGAACAGCCCGACGACATCGACCTCTCCCGACAGGCGCGCGGCCATGCGGGACCGGGCGCCGGCTGTCCCTATCACCGCCACGGCTTCACGCAGCGAGCCGCTGTCCTGCAGCTGGTGCAAATAGCGGCCGGCCACGAGGCGCGTGCCCGCCACGATCAGGGCAAACGCGCACAGCCAGGACAGCAGCCACAAGCGCGCCAGGTCGTTGGTGGCGCGTGTGGCCAGGCCCACGGCGATCAGCACCGCGAACGCCGTGAAGCACTTGCCTTCGGCGCTCAGGATCAGCCGGCCGGTGGTGTGGAACTTCGGGTTCAGCTGCTCCGCCGGCGCGCGTAGCACCAGCGCCGCGATCACGCTGCCGAACACGATGTCACGCCGGAACGGCCCGTAGGCGGTGAAATCCAGCGGCGCAGCAAGGATGTAGCGGGCATAGAGCGCCAGGGCGGCCTCGCCCGCGGCCGCACAGGTCAGGAAGTCCCAGCATGTGAGCAGGTCCGCCAGGATCGGCAGGAAATCCTGAGCCTTGCGCGGCCTCAGGGGAGGAGCGGCAAACTCGACGTCTGACCAGTCACTCATCACGAGCCTTATACGTGCTGTATCGTTTCACACCGGACACCATTTCACACCCAGAATACAATCGCAAGTTTAGTACACGCTCCCGTGAGCATTAAGTGGGTGTAAATGTTGTGCATGCACACGGCCGGGCAGTTGCGAATGTCGCCCCATTGCGCGGCCGGGTAAAGTTCTGGCTGGCAGCTACAAATAAAAGTGCGACGCACGCGGCGGCCGTGGACACGGCACCCCTGAATGCCGCAAGGCGGCAAGAGGCCGCTCCCCCTCCTAAGCGGCGGCCAGTGCGGCAGCGCCGCCGAAGCCGCGGGTTACCGCATCAAGCCCGCCACGTATCAGCCGGCCTGGGCCGAGGCCTCGCTCCGCGTGGCGCCAACGCGCGCAGCCAGTGCCGCCGCCATGAAATCGTCCAGGTCGCCGTCAAGCACGGCGCCAGGGTTACCCTTCTCCACCCCGGTGCGCAGGTCCTTGACCAGTTGGTAAGGTGCCAGAACGTAGTTGCGTATCTGGTGGCCCCAGCTGTTCTCCGTCTTGCCGGCCTCAGTCAGCGCGGACGCCGCCTCCCGCTTCTGCAGTTCGGCCTCATACAGCCGCGCCTTCAACATCCCCATCGCGGTGGCCCGGTTGCGGTGCTGGCTGCGGTCCGTCTGGCACGCCACGATGATGCCGGTCGGCATGTGGGTGATCCGTATGGCGCTCTCCGTCTTGTTGACGTGCTGGCCACCGGCGCCTGACGCACGGAACGTGTCCACCTTTAGATCCGCATCGCGTATCTCGATCTCGATGCTGTCATCGACCAGCGGATACACCCACACGCTGGCAAAGCTCGTCTGCCGCCGCGCCGCCGCGTCGAACGGGCTGATACGCACCAGACGGTGCACGCCGGCCTCCGTCTTCAGCCAGCCATAGGCATTGGGCCCGCTCACCTGCAGCGTCACCGATTTCAGGCCGGCGCCCTCGCCCTCGCTGGCCTCCAGCATCTCCACCTTGAAGCCATGCTGCTCGGACCAGCGCGAATACATGCGCATCAGCATCTCGGTCCAATCCTGCGCCTCGGTTCCGCCCTGGCCGGCATTCAGCTCGACGAAGCAGTCGTTGCCGTCCGCCTCGCCGGACAGCAGGCCGAGTATCTCCTGGCGTTTGGCTTCCTCGGCGATCGTGCGCAGCGCGTCGATGCCCTCCGCCACCATGGCAGGCTCGCCCTCCGCCTCGGCCATCTCGATCAGCCCGACCGCGTCGGTCACGCCGGTCTCCATACGGCGAAGGCCCTCGATGCCGCCGGCCAGCCGGTTACGCTCGCGCATGATCTTCTGCGCGGCCTCGGCATCGTTCCACAGCGCGGGGTCCTCGACTTGGTGGTTCAGCTCCTCCAGGCGTGCGGTGGCGACATCCCAGTCAAAGATGCCTCCGGAGCAGGGCCACGGACTGGATGATCTGTTCGTGCAGGGCGTCTGCTTCGGCTGCCATGTGTGGAGTGACCTTGAGAGAAGAAAGGAAGGCCTTCTTTTTTGAAAAAAAGAAGCAAAAAACTTTTATCCCTGGCGCTGTTCCCGGTGCCGGGAGACCTTGCGAGATGGTTCACCGGCGACCAGAAGCAAAAGTTTTTTGGTTCTTTTTTTCAAAAAAGAACTGCTTCCTTGCTGGCCTCAATACAGCCCACCCACGCCCGGATCAGCGCCAGCCCCGGCCGGGCTAGGCGGCGGCGGCGGCGCATCGGGATCGGGGTTGACCATCTCCACCGGACTCTCGGCGGCCACGGTGCTCACCGAAGCGGTCTCGCCACCGCCGCCCACGCCGCCCGAGCCAGGCACCTGGTCCGGCTTGAAAGCATCGATGCATTCGTGCCGGCCGCAACCCCAGCGGGCGAGCGTGACGCCGTCCGGCACACGGAAATCCAGCACCGGCTTGTCGTCCAGGGCGGCAACCATGAAATCGTGCCAGATCGGGCCGGCGACATGGGCGCCGTCCTGCTTGTCGCCCAGCGATTGCGGGTTGTCGTAGCCGACCCAGACGACGGTCACCATGTCCGGCGTGAAGC
>CAXUOA010000084.1:6927-9944 GCA_964252625.1 uncultured Acetobacteraceae bacterium
GTCTTGCCCGCGATCGGGCGGTCGATGCCGGCGCCCACCGGCCGGCCGGTGCCGTAGAGCACCACGCCTTCCATCATCTTGAGCACCTGGAACGCGCTCTGCGGGTCGGCGATCTGCGGCCGCGGGTCGGCGAGCACGGGCGGCTGGGCCGGATCGCCGGCGCCCAGCACCGGACCGGTCGGCCGCCAGATCACGTGGCCGTCGCGGTCCTGCACGGAATCCACCAGGCTCGGCACAATCTCCCTGCCGCCCTGTTCGAGGGACGCGTAGGCGCCTGCCTCGCGCAGCACCGTCGTCTCCACCGCACCCAGGGCGGCGGGCAGCACGTGCGGCATCGCGTCGTAGAGGTGCTCGGCGATTGCCGTCCTGGCGATGGCTTCCATGCCGACATGCGCGGCCACCCGCACGGTGACCAGGTTCAGCGACTGCTCGAGTGCGATGCGCAACGGCGTGGGGCCGCCATAGGTCAGCTCGTAGTTCTCCGGGTGCCAGTCGCCCAGCGAGAACGGCGCGTCCTCGAAGCGCGCGCTGGGCGAGATGCCCTGCTCCATCGCCGTCAGGTAGACGAACGGCTTGAACGAGCTGCCCGGCTGGCGCAGCGCCTGGGTAGCACGGTTGAACTTGCTGGCCTCGCCGTTCCAGCCGCCCGACATGGCGAGCACGCGGCCGGTTCGCGGATCGAGGCTCACCAGCGCGCCGGCAACCCGGGGTATCTGGCGCAGGGTCAGCCGGTCCAGCGTCTGCAGCGTGCCGGGTCCGGCACGGCCACGCGCCCCACGCGGCCCGGGCACGCGCATCTCGGCCGAACCCTCCTCGGGCTCCACCATCACGATGTCGCCCGCGCTCAGCACGTCGCCTATGCGATGCGGCGCGCCACCCAGCTCGCCACCGGGCAACACGGGACGTGCCCAGCCGAGGCCGGAGAGCGTCACTTCACCGGTCCGGGCCTGCACGCCGTCAGTCTCGCCCGGCATCAGGTAGCCGAGCCGTGCGCCGGACGATGTCTCGTCCAGCACCACGGCCAGGCGCCAGGATGGCAGCATGCCGGCCGGCTTGGGGATACGGCCGAGCGCATCCGCCCAGTCGCCGCCGAGCGCGGACATGCTGCCGATGCGCGCCACCGGCCCGCGCCAGCCGCCATGCGCCCGGTCGTAGTGCATCAGCCCGGCACGCAAGGCGACGTCCGCTTTTGCCTGCAGGCCGGCGTCCAGGCTGGTGTGCACGATCAGCCCGCCTTCGGTCGCCTGGTCCTGGCCGAACCGCAGCGTCAGCTGCCGGCGCACCTCCTCGGTGAACCACTCGGCGCCGGGCACCGTCGCCGGCGCGCGATACTTGCTGGGCGTCAGCGGCTCGGCCTGGCCGGCCCGCGCCGCCTCGGCGGTGATGGAGTGGGTCTCCACCATGCGGTCCAGCACCCAGTCCCGCCGCAACCTGGCCGCCGCGGGAAAACGGAACGGGTTGTAGTTGCTGGGCGATTTCGGCAGGGCGGCCAGCATCGCCGCCTCGCCCGTGGTAAGCTGGTCCAGCGGCTTGTTGAAATAGGTCTGCGCTGCGGCCACCACGCCGTACGAACCCTGGCCCAGGTAGATCTGGTTCAGATAGAGCTCGAGGATGCGCTGCTTGGTCAGCACCCGCTCGATGCGCAGGGCGAGCATGATCTCCTTGAACTTGCGCTCCTTGCTCAGCTCGTCCGAGCCGAGCACCATGTTGCGCGCCACCTGCTGCGTGATGGTCGACGCGCCCACCGGCCGGCGGCCGTCGCCCAGATGCTGCATGTCGGTGAACGCCGCGCGCGCTATGGCGAACGGGTCCACGCCCTTGTGCTTGTAGAAGTTCTGGTCCTCGGCCGAGATGAACGCCTGCTTGAGCGTCTCCGGGATTGCGCTGAACGGCACAAAAATGCGGCGTTCGCTGGCCAGCTCGGCCATCAACCGGTCGTCGCCCGCATAGACGCGGCTCATCACCGGCGGCTGGTAGGTGCGCAGACCATCCAACGTGGGCAGATCCGCCGCATAACGGTTATAGATGCTCCAGCCGATCAGCCCGGCCGCCCCCGCGCTGACCAGGCCGATGGCGAAGATCAGGCCGAACAGGCCGCGCACGAACGCCAGCACGCGGCTCTGCCGGCGCGGCGCGCGGGCCGGCCTGGGTTGATCAGACGGCACGATCAAGCGCTCGCGTGGTCCGTCCATCGATGCAAAATCCCATAACAAGACGGCCGCGCCACCTGTGGCGCGTCACCGGCCGAGGCCGGTCAGCCGATACGCGGCAACTGGCCGGCGGAAGCGAAATAGCCATCCACGGCTCTGTGGATGGCAGACGCCACCATCGCACGATGGCCGGCCTGGCACAACGCAGCCTCGTCCCGCGGGCTCGACATGAAGCCCATCTCGACCAGCACGCTGGGGATGTCCGCCGCCTTCAGCACGGCAAAACCCGCATGGCGCGCCGGATTGTCCAGCAGCCGCACAGTCTGCCCGAGTGCCGCCACCGCGTGCTGCTGCAGGTGGACCGAGCCCACGCGCGTCTCGTGGCGCACCAGGCTCGCCAGGATTTCCGCCACCTGGGGCGGCACGCCGGCGGCAGCACCGCCACCGACCCGGTCCGCCGCGTTCTCGTGGTCCGCGAGCCTGGCGCTCTGGGCGTCGGACGCCGCAGCGGCGAGTGTATAGACGCTTGCCCCCTGCACCGCATGATCCGCGACCGCGTCGGCGTGCAGGGAGATGAACAGCGCGGCGCCCTGCCCCTGCGCGATCGCCACACGATCCTCTAGGGGAATGAACACGTCGTTCTCGCGCGTCAGCGACACCCGGTAGCGGCCGCCCGCGCGCAACTGCCGCGCCAGTTCGCCTGCCGCGGCAAACGCCACATGCTTCTCGAACACGCCCGAGATGCCGACCGCACCGGGGTCCTTTCCGCCATGCCCCGGGTCCAGCACCACGAGCGGGGCCGTCCGGGCCCGGCATTGGGCGCGCGCCCGCCGCGCCCCGGCCCCGCGACAGTGCGCGCGCGCGCCT
>CAXUOA010000085.1:0-9901 GCA_964252625.1 uncultured Acetobacteraceae bacterium
CTGTGCTGGCGCGCCGGCGACTGGGACCCCGAACGGTCTGTGGCCCTGGCGGACCTGCTGCGCATGCTGGGCGCGCCCGGCCGGCGCTTCGTCAGCCTGCAGCGCGGGTCGGCTTCGGCCGAGGCCAGCGCCGCGTGGTTCGCCAACCCGCGTGACGACGACCGCGACGTTGTGGAGACCGCGGCGCTGATCTGCGGCGCGGATCACGTGGTCACGGTCGATACGATGGTGGCGCATCTGGCCGGCGCGCTTGGCTGCGCGGCCACGGTTCTGCTGAAGCGTGATCCGGACTGGCGTTGGGCGAGCGAGCGGGGGCGGTCGGTTTGGTATCCGACGTTGCAGTTGAAGGAAGGCCTTCTTTTTTGAAAAAAAGCAGCAAAAAACTTTTGTCTCTCCGCTGCCGACGCGCATCGATGTATCCGGAGGCACCCGACTGCCGCAGAGGCGGGAGACAAAAGTTTTTTGCTTCTTTTTTTCAAAAAAGAAGGCCTTTCTTCCTTACGCCCCATAAGCCGCGAAATGCGGATTCCGGTACTCCGCCTTCCCATACATGAAAGCCCCACCCTGCAAGGTCTGCAAGCGCCCGCCCGCAGCGCGCAGCACGGCATGCCCAGCCGCGATGTCCCACTCCATCGTGGTGCCGAGCCGCGGGTACAGATCCGCCTCGCCGCGCGCGATCAGGCAGAGTTTCAGCGAACTGCCCGCGGCACGGAATTCCGCCACGCGACGGCCGTCCAGGAACGCTTGCATGGCCGCGGCGTCACCATGGCTGCGGGAGCCGACGACGGTCAGGCCGTGCGCCGGCGCGGCGCGCACGCTGATCGGGCGTTCGCCCTGCGCATCCGCGAGCGTGGCGGTGCCTGGGGCGGCGCCGGCATAGGTCTCGTTGCGGGCGGGCACGACGACCACGCCGAGGATCGGCTGGCCGTGCTCGATCAGCGCGATGTTGACGGTGAATTCGCCGTTGCCGTTGAGGAATTCCTTCGTGCCGTCCAGCGGGTCCACCAGCCAGAAGCGCGTGCCGGTGACGTCCGGTGAGAGGCCTTTGGAGGCTTCCTCTTCGGATACCACGGGGATGTCCGGCGTAAGGTGGCGCAAAGCGGGCAGGATGATGTCCTCGGCCGCCTGATCTGCGGCGGTGACAGGGCTGCCGTCGGCTTTCTCCATCGATTCCGACAGCCCGTAGAAGCGCATGGTGGCGCGGCCGGCTTCTTCGGCGAGCGGCTTTATGGCGGCGAGCAATGCGGAAAGATCGAGTGTGCCGCTCATGGCGCGCTGCGCAGCAGGCCGCGCGCTTCCAGTTGCGCCACGATCAGCTCGGCGGCGGCCTCGGCACTCAGCTTGGTGGTGTCGATGCGCAGTTCGGCGTCCTCCGGTGCTTCGTAGGGGCTGGAGATGCCGGTGAAATGCTTGATCTCGCCACGGCGTGCTTTCTTGTAGAGGCCCTTCACGTCGCGTTTCTCGGCTTCCGCCAGCGGCGTGTCGATGAACACTTCCAGGAACTCGCCTTGCGGCAGCATCTCGCGCGCCAGTTGCCGTTCGGAACGGAACGGCGAGATGAACGAGACGAGCACGATCAGGCCTGAGTCCGCCATCAGGCGGGCCACTTCGCCCACGCGGCGTATGTTCTCCACGCGGTCGGTGTCGGTGAAGCCCAGGTCGCGGTTCAGGCCGTGGCGCACGTTGTCGCCGTCCAGCAGCGCGGTGTGGCGGCCGAGTGCGAACAGGCGGCGTTCCACCAGGTTGGCGATGGTGGATTTGCCGGCGCCGGACAGGCCGGTGAACCACAGCACGCAGGCGCGCTGGCCCTTCTGCGCGGCATGCGCGGCGCGGCTGAGGTCGACCGCCTGCCAGTGGATGTTCTGCGCGCGGCGCAGCGCGAAGTGGATCAGGCCGGACGCCACGGTATCGTTGCTCAGGCGGTCGATCAGGATGAAACCGCCGGTGTCGCGGTTTTCCGTGTAGGCGTCGAAGGCGACTGGCTGGTCCAGGCTGATGTTGCACAGGCCGATCTCGTTGAGCTCGAGCTGGCGCGCGGCCATCTCCTCCAGCGTGTTCACGTTCACCTTGTGCTTCAGCGTGGTGATCGACGCGGTGACGGTCTTCGTGCCGATCTTCATCAGGTAGCTGCGGCCCGGCAGCATCGGCGTGTCGGCCATCCACACGATGGTGGTCTCGAACTGGTCGGAGACTTCCGCGGGCGCCTCGGCGCCGCAGATCACGTCGCCGCGGCTGCAGTCTATCTCATCTTCCAGCGTGACGGTGATCGATTGTCCCGCTGTGGCGTAGGGCAGGTCGCCGTCTATCAGCACGCGCGCGACGCGGCTTTGCCTGGCGGACGGCATGACCTTCACCAGGTCTCCGGGATGCACGGTGCCCGACGAGACCATGCCGGAGAAGCCGCGGAAATCCAGGTTCGGCCGGTTCACCCACTGAACCGGCAGGCGGAACGGTGCCGCGCGCGAGGCCTGCGCCACTTCCACGTCCTCCAGGTGGCCCATCAGCGTGGGGCCGTGATACCAGGGCGTGTTGCCGCTGCGCTCGGTGATGTTGTCGCCGGTCAGGGCGGAAATCGGGATCGGGATGATCTTGGTGATGTCGAGTTGCGAGGCGAACGCGGTGTAGTCGCCAAGTATGCGGTCGAACACCTCGTGAGAGAAGTTCACCAGGTCCATCTTGTTGATGGCGAGGATCACATGTTTGATGCCGATCAGCGACACGAGATAGGAGTGGCGGCGCGTCTGCGTCAGCACGCCACGCCGCGCGTCGATCAGGATGATGGCGAGGTCCGCGGTCGACGCGCCGGTGATCATGTTGCGCGTGTATTGCTCGTGGCCCGGCGTGTCGGCCACGATGAATTTGCGTTTGTCTGTCGAGAAGAATCGGTAGGCGACGTCTATGGTGATGCCTTGTTCGCGCTCCGCCGCCAAGCCATCGACCAGCAGCGCAAAATCGATATTCTGGCCCTGCGTGCCCATCTTCTTCGAATCGGCTTCCAGGGCCGCGAGCTGGTCCTCGAAGATCATCTTGCTGTCGTAGAGCAGCCGGCCGATGAGCGTGGATTTTCCGTCGTCCACGCTGCCGCAGGTGATGAAGCGGAGCAGGGATTTGGTTTCGTGCTGTTTCAGGTAAGCGCCGATGTCGCTGGCGATCAGGTCACTGACGTGGGCCATGTGGCGTGCTCCGGAAAGGAAGATAAGGAAGCAGTTCTTTTTTGAAAAAAAGAACCAAAAAACTTTTGCTCCCTGTCGGGTGCTGGTTGGATAGATGAGTACCTTGGCCTGCTAGTAGAAGTCGCCGCTTTTCTTGCAGGGTTGTCCCGAACCCTCGATGTGTTTGCGCCCCTGCGCGTCCTGCCATGGGATTGCGCACGGATGCGTGCTTGCAGCCAGCGCACGCAGAACTGTCAGGTCACGCGACAGGCGGGACGGGAACGTAATCAACGTCACGATCGCTTCCGTCTGGTCGTCGGCGACGTAGAGCCCGGTGACCTCCCGAACGGCCATCCCACGCCACTGGCTGCGGCACAGGTCATGCAGGTGGCCGAGAAAACGGATGCGGCCCACGCGCCGGCAGGACGGCGAAGGAAAGCTGTCATCCCAGCGCTCATATTCCACTTCGATGCGCGGCACGGTCGGCGGCTCGAAGCCGCGGGCCATCGACGGATAACCGGCGTCGCCGCAGCTTCGAGGCGAAACAAGAAAAAGGATCGTGCCGTGGTCCGAGCCGGTCCAGCCTTCCGGAAGGGGGCAATATGTCAGGTTCGGCGGAGCAATAAACATGAGCGCATAGGAGGGGCTGACAAAAACCCCCCGCGCTGCATTTGGCTGCGCTGCGAAGGCGGGATACGTCACTAGAGCCGCCAGCACAACGTTCCATATCACCCTCATCGAATTCTCTTTGCCCGGCCGCTCGCCCGGCCTGTCCTAGAAATACCCCTCCTGCTTCTTCTTCTCCATGCTCGCCGCCGCATCATGATCAATCGCGCGCCCCTGACGCTCGCTTGTCGTCGTCAGCAGCATCTCCTGGATGATCTCGGGCAACGTCGCCGCCTCGCTCTCCACCGCGCCGGTCAGCGGATAACACCCCAGCGTGCGGAAGCGTATCTTCTTCATCACCGGTGCCTGCCCGTCGGGGATGCGCATGCGATCGTCATCCACCATGATCGTCATGCCGTTGTATTGCACCACCGGCCGTTCGGCCGAGAAGTATAGCGGCACGATCGGGATGTTCTCCAGATAGATGTATTGCCAGATGTCCAGCTCGGTCCAGTTGGACAGCGGGAACACCCGTATGCTCTCGCCCTTCGCCTTGCGCGCGTTGTACAGGTGCCAAAGCTCCGGCCGCTGCTTCTTCGGATCCCACCGGTGCTGCGCCGAGCGGAACGAGAAGATGCGCTCCTTGCTGCGGCTCTTCTCCTCGTCGCGCCGCGCGCCGCCAAACGCCACGTCGAACCCGTGGTGGTCCAAAGCGGCTTTCAGCGCCTCGGTCTTCATGATGTCCGTATAGGCGCCGCCGTGGTCGAACGGGTTTATGCCGCGCGCCACACCATCCTTGTTGATCCACTCGTGCATCGTCAGCCCAAGCTCGGCCATCCGCTGGTCGCGGAACGCGATCATGCCGCCGAACTTCCAGGTGGTGTTCACATGCAGCAGCGGGAACGGCGGCTTGCCCGGCGCGAACGCCTTCATCGCCAGATGCAGCATCACCGCACTGTCCTTGCCCACGGAATACAGCATCACCGGGCGCTCCGCCTCGGCCGCCACCTCGCGCATAATGTGTATGCTCTCCGCCTCCAGACGCTGCAGGTGGGTCAGGTCGGGCGCGGTCTGCGCGGGGTCGGCGTTCAGCATCCTCGTCTCCCAAAGATCAGGCCGCAGGCGGTGGCGTGGAATGCCCGTCACCGCTTCGATGCGAAGCACCAGGTCGGCCGGGATGTCGCGCTCGCCGCTCACCCACTGGCTCACCGCGCCCTCGCTGCGCCCGACCGCCTCGGCGATGTCACGCTGCCGCTTGCCCGAAGCGCGGAATAGCTGTTTTAAGTCCGCCATGGGGACTGACTTTAGCAAAACTAAAGCTACATTAGCAAGAAAAGAAAGCAAGGCCTTCTTTTTTGAAAAAAGAAACAAAAAACTTTTGTCCTCGCGCATTTGCAGCAGCAGGGTGCCGCCGGGGACCAGCCGTTTCGCAGCGTCGAGGGAGCAAAAGTTTTTTGCTTCTTTTTTCCAAAAAAGAAGGCTTTGCTTCCTTGTGTTTGTTACCGGCCATGGTGCCCCAGCCCCTAGCAACCCACAACATATAGTGCATACTCCCCCAGGCCTGGCACCTGGGCAACCGCCGGGGCAGGGCCATGTTTAAGCAGCCGTGTTAACAGGACCATCCATGGATCAGCACCACAAGATGCCGCACGCGATGGACGAACTGCCCGTCCGCTTCGACCTGCTGACCGAGAACCCGGTCTATAAGCCGTTCCGCTACCCGTGGGCCTATGACGCCTGGCTGACCCAGCAGCGCGTGCACTGGCTGCCGGAAGAGGTGCCGCTCGCCGACGACGTGAAAGACTGGCACCGCAACCTGTCCGACGGCGAGCGCAACCTGGTCACGCAGATTTTCCGCTTCTTCACGCAGTCCGACGTGGAGGTGAACAACTGCTACATGAAGCATTACAGCCAAGTGTTCAAACCGACCGAGGTGCTGATGATGCTCTCCGCGTTCAGCAACATCGAGACGGTGCACATCGCCGCCTACAGCCATCTGCTGGATACGATCGGCATGCCGGAGACGGAGTACCAGGCGTTCCGCAGCATCAAGGAGATGCGCGACAAGTTCGACTACATGCAGTCCTTCACCGTGGACAGCAAGCACGAGATCGCCAAGACGCTGGCGGCGTTCGGCGCCTTCACCGAAGGGCTGCAACTGTTTGCGTCCTTCGCCATCCTGCTGAACTTCCCGCGCTTCAACAAGCTGAAGGGGATGGGGCAGATCGTCAGCTGGTCGGTGCGCGACGAGACGCTGCACTGCCTGTCGGTAATTAAGCTGTTCCGCACCTTCATCCAGGAGAACCCCGAGATCTGGACCGAGCAGTTGCGGCGCGAGCTGTACATCTGCTGCGCCACGATCGTCGACCACGAGGACGCCTTCATCGACCTTGCCTTCGAGCTGGGTCCGGTGGAAGGCCTCGATGCCGCTGAGGTGAAGCAGTACATACGATTCATCGCGGACCGCCGGCTGATGCAGTTGGGCCTGAACCCGCTGTTCCATGTGGAGCGCAACCCGCTGCCCTGGCTGGACGACATGCTGAACGCGCCGGAACACGCGAACTTCTTCGAGAACCGCTCTACGGAGTACAGCAAGGCCTCCACAGGCGGAACCTGGGATGATGTGTGGCCGGAGGTGGCGGCGGGGCACGCGGATTGATACCAACCAGTCGTGCGGCTGACGCAAAGAAAGCAAGCAGTCCTTTTTTGAAAAAAAGGACCAAAAAACTTTTACTACCTCCGCATTTGCATCAGCCGGGTGCCGCCGGAAAACGCCGCAGCGTTGCAGCAGTGTAGGGACAAAAGTTTTTTGCTTCTTTTTTTCAAAAAAGAAGGCCTTCCTTTCTTGCTCAGGCGTCAACCACAAAGCGGGCTGGTCTAAGTAGGCGCAGCCTTTTTTCCTAGAGAAAAGAAGCAGAAACGTCTGCTCCTGGCGCTTGCGCGACCGCCCGCGTTGCGTCCGGTAAAGCCTGGGGTGCTTCGGGTCAGCCGGAGGGCAAGCTGCCGTCTCTCCCCCCAGTCCGATGCCGGTCGATCCAGCCGTCTGGCCCGGCTTGTATCGGAATCCGCGCAGGCGCGTTAGGCAGGTACCGAACCATGGGGGACATTCACCTTGCGGGCGCTGATCGACGCCATCCTCAGCCGGTTCGTCACCGCCGGCCGGCTGACCGTGCGCTACCCGGACGGCACGCTGGCGAGCTACGGCCCGGGCGGCCTGCCGCAAGCCGGCGCCACCATAGGCGATAACCGCACCATACGCGGCCTGCTCAGCAATCCGGCTCTGGTGTTCGGCGAGGCGTTCGTGGCCGGCGACCTGGTGCCGCTCGACTGCCGGCTGGAAGACATACTGGACCTGCTGTTCGCCAACCTCGCCCGGGGCGGCCAGCACCCCGGCCTGGCGCTGCGCCGCATCATGGCGCGCGCCCTGCGCAAGGCGAGCCAGTACAACCCGGTCCCGCGCGCCAGGCGCAACGTGGCGCACCACTACGACCTGAACGGCCGCCTGTATTCGCTGTTCCTGGACCGGGACCGCAACTACTCCTGCGCCTATTTCGCCACCGGCAGCGAGACGCTGGAAGAGGCGCAGGCGGCCAAGAAGCGCCACATCGCAGCCAAGCTGTGCCTGACGCGGCCGGACCTGCATGTGCTGGACATCGGCTCCGGATGGGGCGGCATGGCGATCACGCTGGCCCAGGAATACGGCGCGAAGGTCACCGGCATCACGCTGTCCACCGAGCAGCTGGAGGCGTCGCGCGCGCGGGCGGACGCGGCCGGCCTGTCGGGCCGTGTCCAGTTCGAGTTGCAGGACTACCGGACGGTCCGCGGCACCTATGACCGCGTGGTCTCCATCGGCATGTTCGAGCATGTGGGCATCACGCATTACCCGCAATATTTCCGCACGTTGCGTGGCCTGCTGGCGGAAGATGGCGTGGCGCTGATCCACGCGATCGGCCGCAGCGACGGGCCGTCGGTGACCAACCCGTGGATCACGCGCCACATCTTCCCGGGCGGCTACTCGCCGGCACTGTCGGAAGTGTTCCGGGCAATGGAGCAGGAGCGGCTGGTCGCCACGGATCTGGAAATCCTGCGCCTGCATTACGCCGAGACGATACGGCACTGGCGCCGCCGTTTCGACGCCAACCGGGACGCCATCGCGGCGCTGTACGACGAGCGGTTCTGCCGCCTGTTCGAGCTGTATCTGGCCGGCAGCGAGTATAGCTTCCGGCACCTCAATCATATGGTCTGGCAGCTGCAGCTTGCGCGCCACCAGGCGGCGGCACCGCTGACGCGCGACTACATGCTGGCCACAGGCCCTCTGGTCGACGCCGGCAAGCGGCCGGTGTTGCCGCCTACCCTGAGCCGGAGCCTGGGGGAGTGAGGTGATGCAAACAGCCATCGCTTTCGACGCCGCTGCCCAAACAGATCGACACGAGGATACCGCATGCCCCAGCACCCAGCCCTGACACCCGGCCGCGTGGCCGTCATCACTGGCGGCGCCAGCGGCATCGGGCGCGCCACCGCTCTTCGCCTGGCTGGAATCGGCCTAAAGATCTGCCTGGCCGACCTCGCCTCGGAAGCCCTTACCCAGGCCGCCGCCGCTGTTGCCGCCGCCAGCCCGCATGGTGCGGCCGCCGTGCTCGCAATCCCCACCGACGTCAGCGACCTCGCCCAGGTCACAGGCCTGGCCGATACCGTCTACAGCCATTTCGGCGAGGTGGCGGTCCTGATGAACAACGCCGCCACCGGCATCTCCGCCGGACCCTGGGACAACATCGAGACCTGGCGGCGCCTGCTGGAGACCAACCTGTTCGGCGTCATCAACGGCCTGCAGGCGTTCACCACGCGCATGATCGCGCAGGGCACGGACTGCGCCATCGTCAACACCGGCTCCAAGCAGGGCATCACCTGCCCGCCGGGCAACACCGCCTACAACGTCAGCAAGGCCGGCGTGAAAGCGTTGAGCGAATCGCTCGCCCACAGCCTGCGCAACACGGAAGGCTGCAAGGTCAGCGCGCATCTGCTGATCCCGGGCTCCACCTTCACCGGCATGACTGCCGGCAACCACACGGAAAAGCCGGCCGGCGCCTGGACGGCGGACCAGGTGGCCGAGATGCTGCTGCAGGGCATGGCGGCCGGCGATTTCTACATCCTTTGCCCGGACAACGATGTTACGCGCGCGACGGACAACAAGCGTATCCTGTGGGCGGCGCAGGACATTACGGAGAACCGTCCGCCGCTATCGCGCTGGCATGCGGCGTATCGGGATGCGTTTGCGCGGTATCTGGCGTCGTGAAGGAAGGCCTTCTTTTTTGAAAAAAAGAAGCAAAAAACCTTTACTCCTCCGCCTGCATCATGGCTGCGTTCAATCCTGCCAAAACGCGCCTGGCGGAATCGAGCCCTACCTTCGCGCAGCCGACGGGGCGTAGAAGTTTTTTGCTCGTTTTTCAAAAAAGAAGGCTTTTCTTACCTTCGGGGCAAAGCCCAAAGTCTCTGCGTGCTGAAGCTCCGCATCATCCCCTGCCTGGACGTGAAGGATGGCCGCGTCGTCAAAGGCGTGAACTTCATCGGCCTGAAGGACGCTGGAGACCCGGTGGAACAGGCCGCCATCTACGATGCGGCCGGCGCCGACGAACTCACCTTCCTGGACATCACCGCCAGCCACGAGCAGCGCGACACCATCCTGGACGTGGTGCACCGCACCGCCGAACGCATCTTCCTGCCGTTCACTGTGGGCGGCGGCATACGCAGCACAGAGGACATGCGCCGCCTGCTGCTGGCCGGCGCCGACAAATGCGGCATCAACTCGGCCGCCATCACCAGGCCGCAGCTGATCGCCGAAGCCGCCGAGCGTTTCGGCAGCCAGTGCGTGGTGGCCGCGGTGGACGCGCGCGCGACGCGACCGGGCCAGTGGGAGGTGTTCTCCCATGGCGGCCGCACGCCCACCGGACTGGACGCGGTCGCCTGGTGCCGGCAGCTCGAGTCGCTCGGCGCAGGCGAGGTCCTACTCACCAGCATGGACCGCGACGGCACGCGCGCCGGTTTCGACACGGACCTGCTGCGCGCCGTGTGCGCCGCCACGCGCCTGCCGGTGGTGGCAAGCGGCGGCGTGGGGACCGCCGCGCATCTGGTGGAGGGCGCGCGTG
>CAXUOA010000086.1:0-9865 GCA_964252625.1 uncultured Acetobacteraceae bacterium
GATGCGTGTCGCCGTCCGGCTCCGTCGTGGCGCTGGCCGGCGCCGATGGTCCGCCGGCACCCGGCCGCAGCCGCCGGGCCCGGCGCTGCACGCGGTTGATGCCGAACACGTAATAGGTGACAGCACCGGTGAACGGCGCGAACCACGCGAGGCCGATCCAGCCGACGGCGGTTGCCACCTCTCGCTTGCGCAACAACACATGCAGCGTCACGCAAACGGCGAGCAGCAGGCCCAGCGGATAGAAGATTGCGTGGCGTGCGTGCAGCAGGGTGAGCCAGAGTTCGGTCATCGCGGGAGCAGACGCGTCCTTTCAGGAAAACAACAAGCATTTGCGCTCCCGGGCACCCCTGCGGCCGGAACGCGCATCGCAAACTTGCACGCCCTTCGTGTCGGCACGACGCCAAAGTTTTCGGTCCGTTTTCCACGGGACGGCCACTTGCCTGCTTCCTTGCGCCGGCACGCGTGCATGCCAATCTGCTGGGCGGATAAGGACCACCCGAACAGTGCTGACCCGCGTTGCCGCCGCCGTTCTATTCGTGCTCGCCGCCACCGCCGCCCAGGCGCAGCCTGCCGCGCCGCTGCCTCGGGTGGAGACCCCCACGCCAGCCTATGCCAGCCTCTCGGCGCCGCAGCTCCGCCAGCTGCTTGCCCCCGTCGCCCTCTATCCGGACCCGTTGCTCGCCGACATCCTGGCGGCCGCCACGTACCCGGCGCAGATCGTCGAGGCGCAGCGTTTCGTGGCCGACCCTGCCCAGTCCGGCCAGTCCGTGGCGCAGCTCACCGACGCGGCGGCCGCGCATGACTGGGACCCGAGCGTCACCGCCTTGCTCGCCTTTCCGCAGGTGCTGCAGATGCTGGACTCGAACCTGGAGTGGACCGAGCATCTCGGCCGCGTCTTCCTGGCGCAGCAATCCGACGTGTTCAACGCGGTGCAAGCCCTTCGCCAGCTTGCCCAGCAATCCGGCGCCCTGACCAACGGCCCTTACGACAGTGTGGCCGATGCGGGTGGCGACATTGCGATACTGCCGCCGTCTTCCCAGGACGTCTATTTGCCCGACTACAACCCGGCCTGCGTTTATGGCCCGGATCCCGCCTGCGGCCCCGGCCAGGAGCTGGTGGGATGGGCAGATGACGACGCGCTGCCTTACGGCTACCTGCAATGGGGCAGCCTCGACTGGCGCCAGCACATCATACGCTACAATGACGGCCTGCACGCCGGCGCGCCGGCCTGGCGCCACGGCGCGTCCGCGTCTCACGCTGCCGGCTTCAACTACGCGCCGCCAGCCAGCCAGCTCTACACGGCACGCCCGGTCTACCGCCCGGCTTTCCGCATTGCTTCGCCTGCGGCACCGGTGTTCCGCGCGCCGGTGCAGCACGCGGCGGCACCGGTCATGCGCGAGCCTGTGGCGGTGGCCCATTTTGCCGGTGTTGCGCGACGGTAGGGAGCGGTTTCGGGAAGTAGAGCTTGAGGTCCATGCCTTCGATGCAGGTAATACGTGCGGGGCGTCCAGCGACCGCCTTTGATAGGGTCAGCGAAATGGCCTTGCCGTTGCGGCCTGCGCCAGCAAGAAAGGCCTTCTTTTTTGAAAAAAAGAAGCAAAAAGCTTTTGCTTCCTGCGCAGGCTCAGATGCCTCGATCGATCCGGAAATATCCGGCTGCTGCAAGCGCGAGGGGAACAGAAGTTTTTCGCCTTTTTCAAAATAGGACTGCCTGCCTTCAATGCGCCGCCCCGCTTTGGCCGGGCGCCATACGCGGCAGGAACACCGCCAGTCCGCAACCCACCAGGGCCACCAGGCTCAACGCGTAGAACAGGTCCAGGTAGCTCAATGTTGCAGCCTGCATCTGCACCAGACGGGAGATGGCCCTCAGGTTTACCCCGGCGCCGTAGCCGTTATACGGGGTCACGTGCTCGCCCAGCCGCACGTGGTGGAACTGCTCGCGGTAGGCCAGCAGTGTCGTCGTGTAGCTGATGCCGACGCTGCCGCCCAGATTGCGCATCAGGTTTATCAATGCGGAGGCCTCGTTGTTTCGCTCCGGCGGCACACCCACCAGCGCCACCGAGTTGATGGGAATGAACAGAAACGGCAGCCACATCGCCTGTAGCGCGCGTACGCTGGAGATGTGCCAGAAACCTGCCGTCTGCGTCAGGCCCGCCGCGTGCCACATGGAGAATGCCGTGCCGGCGAACGCCACGCAGGCCAGCCATTTCGCCTGCACCACGCGGCCGGTCAGGATGCCGGACATCGGCATCAGCACGATCGTCACGATTCCCGCGGCACCCAGCGTCAACCCCGCCGTTGTCGCGTCATATCCCATCAGCTCCTGCGTCATCTGTGGCAGCAGCTGCGTGCTCGAAATCAGCACGAACCCCAGCGCGAACATCAGCACGTTGCTGATGGCAAAAGAAGGAATACGCAGCAGCCGGATGTTCATCACCGGCTGCTTGTGCCTCCACTCCCAGACCATCAGCACAGCCAGGCTCACCACGCACACCGAACCCCAGAGGTTCACGAAGGGCGAGCCCCAGCCGCCCTCGCGCTCGAACCGGTCGAGCACGATCTGCAGCGTGCCGAAACCCGCCGCCACAAGCAGGAAGCCCACGTAATCCACGCGCAGCCCGTCCGCCAGCATCTTGCGGCGCCGCGCCTGCGTCGCGGGTGAGTCCACCACGAACAGCTGCACCAGCACCAGGCTCAGCAGGCCGAACGGCAGGTTGATCAGGAACACCCAGTGCCAGGAATACGCGTCCGTCAGATACCCGCCCAGCACAGGCCCGATCGCCGGCGCCATCACCACCGTCAGCCCGTACAGCGCGAAAGACGCGGCACGCAGCCTGAGGGGAAAGGAATCCGCGAAGATCGACTGCTCCACCGGTGCAAGCCCGCCACCGCCCAGGCCTTGCATCACCCGCCACAGTAACATCTCCGGCAGGCTGCTCGCGGTAGCGCAGAGCAGCGAGCTGATGGTGAACAGCGCCACGCAGATCATGTAGAACCGCTTGCGGCCGATCACGTTGGCCAGCCAGCCGCTGATCGGCACGATGATCGCGTTGCTCACCAGGTAGCTGGTGATGATGTAGGTGCTTTCGTCCTGGCTCGCCGCCAGGCTGCCCGCGATGTGACGCAGGCTGACGTTGGCGATGGTGGTGTCCAGCACTTCCATGAAGGTGGCGATGGAGACGACGACGGCGATGAGCCAGGGGCTGCGATTGCCGGCGGCCGAGTAGGGAAGGTCTTCGTCAGCCATGTCGTAGTACCAACCCGCTTTGATATTGACGCTTGGGCAAGCAAGGAAGGCCTTCTTTTTTGAAAAACAGAAGCAGAAAACTTTTGCTTCCTGCGCAGTCTCAGGCACCTCGATCTATCAGGCGGCACCCGGCTGCTGCAGATGCGATGGGAAGCAAAAATTTTTTGGTCCTTTTTTCAAAAAAGGACTGCTTGCTTCCTTGCGTCGGTCTCAAGGCTCAGCCGCACAGCCATGTCCGAAACAACCAGCTGCCGCAAATGCGAGGGAGCAAAGTTTTTTGCTCCTTTTTCAAAAAAGAAGGCCTTCCTTACTTCACCTTTATCAAAGGCTCCACGCTCATCCCAGGCGCCAGACGCAGCCGCTCGCAAACGCCCGCATCATCGAACACCAGCTTTACCGGTAGCCGCTGCACCACCTTCACGTAATTGCCCGTGGCGTTCTCGGCCGGCAGGCTGCTGAACTGCGAGCCCGTGCCGCGCTGCACGCTGTCCACCCGCGCATCCAGGGCGTGCGCGGCAAACGCATCCACCGTGACCTTCGCCGGCTGTCCCACGCGAAGGTTCGTCAGCTGGCTTTCCTTCAGGTTCGCCGTCACCCAGCACGCCGGCTGCACGATCGCGAGCAGGCTCTGGCCTGCGTTGATGTAGTTGCCCACTTCGACCGTGCGGCGCGCCACGTATCCCGATGCGGGTGCCACGATGTGAGTGTAGCCGAGCTGCAATCGCGCCTGCGCGATGTTGGCGTCTGCCGTACGCACGCCCGCCCCGGCCGCTGCCATCTGTGCCTTCGCAATGGCCACCTGTGCGCGTGCGCTCGTCTCCGTGCTGCGCGCCGCGTCCAGCCGCGCCCGCGCGCTGTCGGACGCGGCACGCGCCTGATCGACCGTCTGCGCGGTGATCGCGCGCGGGTTGATGCGCGTGTAGCGCCCCAGATCCTGCTGGCTCTGCAGCAGCGTGGCCTGCGCCACCCGGACCTGTGCGGCATTCTGCGACACGTCGGCCTCGCGCGCGGGCAGGGTGGCGCGCGCCTGCATCAGCTGCGCTTCGGCTTGGTCGCGTTGCGCCTGCATCTGGTCCAGCCGCACCGCCATGTCGCGCGGATCGATCTCCGCCAATACCTGGCCCGCCTGGACGGCCTGGTTGTCGTCCACGCCCAGCCTGATCACCCGCCCGCTTATCTGTGCGGAGACCTGGGAGACGTGGCCGTCGATGAACGCGTCATCGGTCGTCTCGTAATGCCGGGCATCCAGCCAATACAGCACGCCGGCGGTGACAAGCCCGCCTGCCACGAGCAGCCCGATCACCACTTTCGGCCACCGCCGCGCCGGTTTTTCCGCCGGCCTGTCGATGCCGATCAGCTCCGGATGAACATGAGTGTCGATGGTGTGCGGCCTTCGTTGCGCGCAACCACTGTAGATGACTGAACCGTTCGGTCAACCTATCTTGGGGACAGGGTAAAGGAAGAAAGGAAGGCCTTCTTTTTTGAAAAAAAGAAGCAAAAAACTTTTGACTCCGCTGTCGCCGCCCTGTCTGGTGAGCCGCCTACGGGGCGCAAAATTTCTGGTCTGTTTTTTCCAAAAAGGACTACTTACTTAGGCGCCACCGCCGCCACCGACTTCATGATGATCCCGCAAGCGTCCTCCAGCGAGCCGAACCCCGTGACCTTCACCCATTTCCCGGGCTCTAGATCCTTGTAGGTCTCGAAGAAATGGGTGATCTGCTGGCGGACAATCTCCGGCAGGTCTGCCGTCGTGCGCACGTCCTTGTAGAGCGGATGCACCTTGTCGTGCGGCACGCAGATGATCTTCTCGTCCAGACCCGCCTCGTCCGTCATGTGCAGCACGCCGATCGGCCGGCAGCGTATCACCGAGCCCGGCACCACGGCCGAGGGCACCAGCACCAGCGCGTCCATCGGGTCGCCGTCATCGGCGAGCGTCTTCGGGATGAACCCATACGCCGCGGGGTAGCTCATCGGCGTGAACAGGAAGCGGTCGACCACCAGGGCGCCGGTGGTCTTGTCCACCTCGTATTTCACCGACGAGCCCTGCGGGATCTCGATCACCACGTTGATGTCGTGCGGGGTGTCGCGGCCGGTGTCGGTGTCGGTAACGTTCATGCGGTCCTCGTTGTGGCGATAGGGGGGGATTGCGTCAGGCGGGTTAATGCAGCCTCCGGCCGTTGTCCAACGGCACGTGTGCGGTTGCGCGCCGGATTTGCGCAGGCGCCGGCCTGGCCACGCGGCCCGGTGCCGCGGGAGGCGTCGCGTTGCGAGGCGCCTGCGCCTGGTTGCATCGGCCGCCGATTTGGTGTTTCTGCCGCACTCCGGGCCGCAAGGCCGCGGCCAGAAGCGCCTGTAGCTCAACTGGTTAGAGCGGGCCGCTCATAACGGCTAGGTTGCGGGTTCAAGTCCTGCCGGGCGCATTCGGGACGACGGGTAGGCTGCCGCGTGACACGCGAAACTACCGGCCGCGTATGCTGCGTGCCCAACAGCAGGATCGCAGGCGTGCGCAGATCCGGAACCTGCAGCCGATTGATGTCGACCGGAAATAGCCGGCGTGACGGAGGTCGTTTGCCTAGTCTCCAGCCGTGCGCGATTGCCGGCATACCCGGCCGGAAGGCGCCATCCGGCGACGCTGGGAGTTGTGATGGACATGGAACACCCGCATCCTATACAGCAGCCAGGGATCGAGCAGCCGGGTCACGCTCCGCGCCACGTCCGGGTTGTTGCGACGACCCGATCTCGCGTTGTCGAAGCCAAGCTGCAAGTCGGTCGCCAGCAATCCGGTGTTCTCCGAAGCAGGCCGGGCGTGGCTCCATGCCCGCGCTCCACGTGCTGTCTGCCCTGGCCGGCCGGCATCACGGGGCCGACGACGTGACCCGGGTGGTCGAGGCACAGACCGACCTGGCGATCGGGCCGATGGTGCTGGACCGTGTTTCCGGCGCAGATATAGGCAGTTGCGCGCTGCGCCTCGTCTGGCCGCCGCTCGCCTGAGCATCAACCGTGGAGAGAGACATGAGCACTGCACCTGCGACAGCCGGCATGACGGGGTTGGAACAGCTACAACTCCTGCTGCGCTCCGGCAACCAGCCGAGGATAGGCGCGACGTTGCAATTTTCCGGTGTGGCGTTCGACGAAGGGTTCGCTGCTTTCGAGGGTGTTCCCGGCGAGCATGCCTACAATCCGATCGGGTCGGTGCACGGCGGCTATGCCGCCACGTTGCTGGACTCGGCTTGCGGTTGCGCGGTGCACTCCAGGCTCGTGGCCGGCCAGTCCTACACCACGCTCGAACTGAAGATCGCCTACCACAAGGCGCTGACGACGGAGACGGGCAAGGTTCGCGCCGAGGGACGGGTGCTATCCTTCGGCCGGCGCGTGGCGTTTGCCGAAGCCAAGCTCACGGATGCCGCCGGCCGTCTCTACGCCTCGGCCACGTCAACCCTGCTCGTGATCACGCCATGACTGCGCCACGCTTGCGGTCAGGATGGGCGTGTCCGGCAGGCTAAACCTCGATGCGGACATTGCAGGTCGATGGCGCCGGTCGGCGTCTTCCGTCCGAGCGCCATGTCGGCCACCGCGTTGCATCCTTCGTCGCCTGCGGTCGTGCGACTGATGCGAAGAAAGCAAGCAGTCCTTTTTTGAAAAAAAGGACCAAAAAACTTTTGCTTCCCGTCGCATGTGCAGCAGCTAGGTGCCTCCGGACTGATCGAGGCTTCTGGACCTGCGTAGGAAGCAAAAGTTTTTTGCTTCTTTTTTTCAAAAAAGAAGGCCTTGCTTGCCTGCGCAAGTGTCAACCGCAGAGCGGACTGGCATGACGGGAAGGCCCGGGCGCATCACGGGATCGCCTGACAACGATGCCCAGCCGACTGAGTGACCGGTGCTGCGGGGCATGCTACGGTGCCAGTCTGCCGGGACGGCACGCCCCGCCCGTTCGCGAGATCCAGGATGCTTGACCAGCCGCTGTCCCCGACCAACCAGTCCGATGCCGTGCGCGCCCGCCCGGCCATCGCCATCAAGGGCCTGACCAAGACCTACCCGTCCGGCCTGCGCGCGCTCGACGGCGTCGACCTCGACATCTTTCCGGGCGAGATCTTCGCCCTGCTGGGCCCGAACGGCGCCGGCAAGACAACCCTGATCAGCATCGTCTGCGGCATCGCCCGCGCCACCGCCGGCACCGTGCTGGCTGACGGGCTGGACATCGCGCGGGACTATCGCACCGCGCGCACGCGGATCGGCCTCGTCCCGCAGGAGCTGAGCACGGACGCGTTCGAGACCGTGCTGGCGACCGTCAATTTCAGCCGCGGCCTGTTCGGCAAATCCGCCAATCCCGCCTTCATCGAGAAGGTGCTGCGCGACCTGTCGCTGTGGGACAAGCGGGACAGCAAGATCATCACCCTGTCGGGCGGCATGAAGCGCCGGGTGATGATCGCCAAGGCGCTGTCGCACGAGCCGAGCATCCTGTTCCTCGACGAGCCCACCGCCGGTGTGGACGTGGAACTCCGCCGCGACATGTGGGAGATGGTGCGCGGGCTGCGCGCCAGCGGCGTCACCATCATCCTGACCACCCACTATATCGACGAGGCCGAGGAAATGGCGGACCGCGTGGGCGTCATCGACCGCGGCCGGCTCATCCTGGTCGAGGAGAAGGCCGCGTTGATGCAGAAGCTCGGCCGCGCGCAGCTGCTCCTCGGGATGCAGCAGAAGCTGGCCGTCATACCGGAGGCTCTGGCCGACTGGCGCCTCGAGCTCGGGGAGAACGGGTCGCAGCTCACCTACACGTATGACATGCAGGCCGAGACCAGCGGCATCCCCGCATTGCTCCGGCAGCTGGACGCGCTCGGCCTGGATGTGCGCAACCTGCAGACCCGCCAGAGCTCGCTGGAGGACATCTTCGTCAACCTGGTGCACGCCCGGCCATGAACCGCCACGCGGTCGCCGCCATCTACCGGTTCGAGATGAACCGCACGTTGCGCACGCTGCTGCAGAGCATCGTCTCCCCGGTGATCTCCACCTCGCTCTATTTCGTGGTGTTCGGTGCTGCCATTGGATCGCGCATGGCTCCCGTGAACGGCGTGAGCTACGGCGCCTTCATCGTGCCCGGCCTCGTGATGCTCTCGCTGCTGACGCAAAGCATCAGCAACGCCTCGTTCGGCATCTACTTTCCGAAGTTCGTAGGCACGATCTACGAGATCCTTTCCGCGCCGATCTCGGCCCTCGAGATCACGCTCGGCTACGTCGGCGCCGCGGCCACCAAATCCATCGTCCTCGGCCTGATCATGCTGGCAACCGCGCGCCTCTTCGTGCCCTACGGCGTGGCGCATCCGGCCTGGATGGCCGGGTTCCTGGTGCTGACCGCGGTGACGTTCAGCCTGTTCGGCTTCATCATCGGCATCTGGGCAGACAGCTTCGAAAAGCTGAACCTCGTTCCGTTGCTGATCGTGACGCCGCTCACCTTCCTTGGCGGCAGCTTCTACTCGATCGACATGCTGCCGCCGTTCTGGCGCGCGATCACCCTGTTCAACCCGGTGGTCTACCTGGTGAGCGGCTTCCGCTGGAGCTTCTTCGGCGTGTCCGACATAGACCCCGGCATCAGCCTCGGCATGACGTTCGCGTTCATGGCGGCCTGCCTGCTCGGCATCTGGTGGATCTTCCGCAGCGGCTACCGCCTGAAGCGGTAGGACACTGCGCTGAAAGCCGCCGTCATCGTCGCCTGCACCGCGGGTGCCGCACCCATCGCCTGTTCGGCGGCGCAAGCGGGCGTGACGCTGCTCAGCCCCGTGACGGCGGCCGAACTGGCGCGCTACACTACACGGGTGAACGCCATCTCCCCCGGTTCCGTCCCAACGGCCATCTGCACCAGGGACTTGCGCGGGCTGAACCTGCCGCAGGCGACGCTGGACCAGGTGGCCGAAGCGCGGCGCGCGGCGGCGCCGCATTCCCCGCCGGTGAAACGCGCCGGCACGCCGGAGCCCGTGGCCCGGGCGTGTCCGTATCCGGCCAGCGGCGGATACGCCTTTGTCACCGCAACGCAGCTGGTGGTGCATGGCGGCGTCCCGACAGGGCCGCGCAGCGCGTGGGATCCCGCCATGGCCTCACCGATCCGGCACCCTATCGAGGCGGCGGCCGCCGGCCCGCAGCCCGGCTAGGCCGCGCCCCGCATGCTGCAGCCTCAAGCCGCGTCGGCCGGGACATCCGGTGCGCAGCGCGTTGCCTCCCTCGGCGTGGTGGCAGGGTTTCACGTGCTGCTGCTGGTGGCGCTGACCAGCACCGGCACCATCCCGCCGCTGCTGCCGGCGATAACGCCAGCCACCCTGATCCTGGCGCCGCGCAGGCCGCCGCCGCCTGTGGCCCGCATACAACCCGCGCTCACCGCGCCGCCTGCGTTCCCGGTGCCGGTGCCGGAGATCACGCTTGCCGTTCCGCCGCCGGTGCAGCCATCGGCGCCACGCGCCATCACGCATGCAGCGCCGTCGCCGCGTCCGGCCAGCCATTTCGGCGCGGCGTCCGATAGCGGGCTGGGACTGGACGGGGCCGCAACCACCGCCGGCGGCGACGGGGCGCGCGGCATGCTGGCGGGCTTCGAGGCCGTCGCGCCGCTACCCGCCGCTTATCTCGCGCTCG
>CAXUOA010000087.1:0-9815 GCA_964252625.1 uncultured Acetobacteraceae bacterium
GGCGAAGCGGCGCAGGCGGCGCAGGGCCCCCTTCATGTTGCGCGTGCCCAGCTCCAGCGTGTCGTCCAGGTCGCGGAACTCGCGCTTGTCCCACACTTTCACCGCCCGGCGGTGGCGTGATTCCTTCTGGCCGATGCGTATGCCTTCGGGGTTGTAGCCATAGGCGCCGAACGGCGAGGTGCCGCCGGTGCCGATCCATTTGCTGCCGCCCTGGTGGCGTTCCTTCTGCTCCTCGAGGCGCTGGCGCAATGTCTCCATCAGCTTCTCGAAGCCGCCCATCGCCTCTATCGCGGCCATCTCCTCGGCAGTCAGATTTTTCTCGGCGATGCGGCGGAGCCACTCCTCGGGGATGTCAGTGGCGGGATCGCCGGGTGCCTTTTCCAAACCCTTGAACACGGTTGCGAACACGCGGTCGAACCGGTCCAGATGCCGTTCGTCCTTCACCAGCGTGGCGCGGGAGAGGAAATAGAAATCCTCGATGTCGTAATTGGCAACGTTGGCTTTCATCGCACCCATCAGCGAGAGGTACTCGGTGATGGAGACAGGCAGGCCCGCGCTGCGCAGTTGCTGGACGAAAGTTGCGAACATCTACGGTCGCGCAAGAAGTTTTGCGGCAGCTACAAGTAGTCCGGCCAGAGTTACATTGCCTGCGACAACTGTGGCAATCATCTGCCAACTAGTAGGTAGGCTCTCCAGTCTACCTCTAATGTAAGATGTGTCTGCGCGAGTAGCACTTAGGTCCGCACGCATTCCGAGCAGCTCCGACTCTACTCGAGTTAATCGTGCCTCGATGGTCGGATCGACAGGGCCACTGCCGCCTGTGGTCATTACAGGCTCTCTCTTCGCAGTGTTGAACTGAACTACTGTTTGATCGCTCATTCTGTTTCACCGCCATCGTAGATACTCAACTCGTCATCAATCGTGCTGGTCATAAAGTTAATAACATAAGCACAGTTTGTGCAGTACAAAGCAAATGACGCTACTTCGTTCCTAAACTTTGACGGTTTTCCAGACTCGAACGCCACCGCCCTGGGAACATACAATTCTGCCCCTTTGTCAATTGCAAAGTCGTTATTGCCACAAATAGGGCATTTTATCGTAAGATGTTTCTTTTCCCAAAATTTCTTTAGTCGTTCGACAGCGTCTTCGGAGCCTGCCATTCTGCACTCCAATCTCTCACAACCTGAACATGTTAACCGCGAGTGATGTGCAGTATTACTACCCCTCGCGCCGCGCCATGAACGCCAGCCGCTCGAACAGATGCACGTCCTGCTCGTTCTTCAGCAATGCGCCGTGCAGCGGCGGAATGACGACCGTCTTGTCGCGCGTGCGCAGCGCCTCGGCCGGCATGTCCTCGATCATCAGCAGCTTCAGCCAGTCCAGCAATTCGCTGGTCGCCGGTTTCTTCTTCAGGCCGGGCAACTCGCGCACGCGGAAAAACATGGTCAGCGCCTCGCGCGCCAAATCCTGCTTGATGTCCGGGTAGTGCGACTGCACGATCCGTTCCATCGTCTCGCGGTCCGGAAAGCGGATGTAGTGGAAGAAGCAGCGGCGCAGGAACGCGTCCGGCAGCTCCTTTTCGTTGTTCGAGGTGATGATCACCACCGGGCGCCGGATCGCGCGTACCGTCTCGCGCGTCTCGTAGACGAAGAACTGCATGCGATCGAGTTCCAGCAGCAGGTCGTTGGGAAACTCGATGTCGGCCTTGTCGATCTCGTCGATCAAGACCACCGATTGCTGCTCGGCGGCAAACGCATCCCACAACTTGCCGCGCACGATATAGTTGGCAATGTCATGCACGCGCGCGTCGCCCAACTGGCCGTCACGCAGCCGGCTGACCGCATCGTATTCATACAGGCCCTGCTGGGCGCGCGTCGTGCTCTTCACGTGCCATTCGATCAGCGGCATGCCCAGGGCGGCCGCCACCTCGTGGGCAAGCACCGTCTTGCCGGTGCCCGGCTCGCCCTTCACCAGAAGCGGCCGCTGCAACGCCACCGCCGCGTTCACCGCCACTTCCAGGTCGCGGGATGCTATGTAGCTTCCGGTGCTCTTGAATTCGGCCAACGCGTGTCGCTCCTCGTGAAGTAAGACAAGAAAGGCCTGCTTTTTTAAAAAAAAGAAGCAAAAAACTTTTATCCTGACGCTGTTCCCAGCGCCGGGAGGCCCTGCGAGATAGTTCACCAGCGACAGGAAGCAAAAGTTTTTTGGTTCTTTTTTTCAAAAAAGAACGGCTTTCTTGCCTAGCCTAACGCGGCCAGCAGCCGCGCCGTGCCGCAAATCCGCACCCAGCCGGCAAAATCGATGTTCCACCGGTGCCCGCCCGGCGTGGGCGTCTTGCCGCGCCGGCTGAGGAAGCCACGCAGCACCCCGCCGCTCCCAACCCGCACCGTGCCGGCCGCGTCATCTCCACGCGCCACGCTTACGGCCAGCAGCCGTGCCGCGCCGTAAGATCGCAGGCTGTCCTGCAACGCGGTGGCCAGCGTGTCGGTCATCGCCGCGCCGGCGTTGAACACGAACAGCTTCTCGCCCGCCGCCAGGTCCTCGAACAGCTTGGCTTTCAGAAAGGCCACGCGGCGGCAATGGTTCAGCTTGAAGCGCGCCAGGTCCACGCCGCCTTTCTGCACGAAGCTGTGCATCCTGATCCCGTAGGTCAGGTCGTGCGCCATCAGCTCGCCCCACGGCGCCACGTGGATCTCGGTGCGTTCGGGGTCGCCAAGCCCCTCCAGCCGGCGCTCCAGCAACGTGGCCAGCGTTTCAGGCGACAGCGTTACCCAGCGCAGCAGCGCCAGATGCTCGGCACCGTAACGGCGCTGCACCAGGCCGAACTCGCAATCGTCGCCCAGGCTCTGGAAGCCGGAGAGCAGGGCGCAGGCGGCGGCGTCCTGCACCTCGCCCACGTTCACGGGCAGCCCTACGGGCACGACGCCCGGCTCTTCCAGGTCGGCGGGGAAGCTCGGGTGCAGGGGCTGGCGCATGGCAGGAAGAAAGGCCTTCTTCCGGCAAAAAAGAAGCGGAATCTACCCCGCCCTCAGCCGTGATAGGTGAGCGTGGTGCCCCCATGTCCGTCCTTGCCCAGATGGAACCCGGCGGCGGCGTAGGTGCCGGTCAGCCCCACGCTCACCGTGTGCGTGCCGTCGGTGATCGTCAGTGTATCCAGCCCTGTCGTCTGCAGCGCCGTCAGCGTGGCGCTGGCGGGGTTGAGATCGGTGATGTCCAGGCTGTCGGCGTTGCCCCAATTGCTGACATGCGCCCCCGTCAGATTGGCCGACAGGCCCTGGAACGCGTCGCCGGCCGGTGACGCCCAGAACAGCATGTTGGACTGCCCGACCGCGATGAGTGCCGGCGTGCTGCCCGCGCCCGGCGTCTGTGCCGTGAAGCTGATGGTGGCGCCGCCATGCGAGTCGTGCCCTGCGGACACCTCGCCGCCGAGCGGGGTGCTGCCCACGAAGCGGTAGTTCTGCGTGGCCGTGCTCGCCACCAGCGTGCCGCTGTTCAGGCCCACGCCGGTCAGCACAACCCCCGGCAGGTCGATCAGGTCGCCCGCCGTCAGGCCGCTCAGCGTGCCGGCGAAGCTGGCCGGCTGGTCCAGCTTCAGCGTGCCCGTGCTGCTGGCGAAGGTGACCATCTGGCTGGACGGCACGCCGGCCCCCAGCTCCAGTATGGCGCCCGCATCGATCTGCAGCACGCCGGTGCCCAGCACGGGTTGCGCCAGGTACAGCCCGGTGCCGCGCGCCTCGATCGTGCCGCCATTGGCGATCTCGGCGTAGATCTGGCCGCTTCCTACGATGTCCCCGCCTGCCAGGTTGAGCAGCGGGACCTGCGGGAACAGGCCGTTGCCCGTCGGCTCCTGCAGGATGCCGCCCTGCATGGCGATCACCCCGCTGTTGGTGAACACGCTCGGCCCGGACACCGGGGAGGCGTAATAGTTGTACAGCGTCACCGCCACGGCGGAGCCCGCGCCCACGCTGAGCGTGCCGGTATTGACGAAGCTCGCGTCGCCCAAGGCGAGGATGGCGCCGGCCGACGCAGCCAGCGTGCCGGCGTTGGTGAAGAAGGTGGCGCCCAGGCTGAGCGTGCCGGCGCTGGCTGCCAGTATCTGTCCCTGGTTGACGATGCTGTCGCTCCACTGGCCGTAGCCGGCGTTGCCCAGCGTGCCGGCCGTGCCGGCCAAAGTGAGCGTGGTGGCGGCGCCGAGCGTCAGCTGCACGCCCGAAGCGGCATCGAGCTCGGGTGCCGACAGCCTCTGGCCCGCATAGAATTGTGCCGCGCTGCCAAGCGCGATCTGCGCGGCATTGATCGTCTCGCTACCCGTGGCCAGCAGCTTGGATTGCGCACCGGTGACCAGGATGGTGCCCGGCGTGCCGCCGGACAGGCTGTCCACCGCGATTCCGCCGGACACCGCAAGCTGGGAGAACGGCCGGCTCAGATCCAGCGTGCCGTCATAGGTGACGCCGTTCAGCGTGGCGCCACCGGCCGGGGCCAGGCCGCCGCCTGCGTCGGTTATGGTGCCGTCGTCGATCGTGCCGGTTAGCACGACGCGGCCCACGGCACTGCCCAGGCCGATTGCCAGCGTGCCCCGGCCCAGATCGAGCGTGCCGGCAACCGAGAGCGCCCCGCTGGCCAGGCTCACCTGCCCCAGCTCGGCCAAAGTGAGCGAGCCCGTGACGGAAAGCAGCCCGCCGGTCACCGCGATGCTGCCGGTGTTGGAAAAATCCTGCGTGGCAATCGCCAGCGTCTCGCCCTGGCCCACCAGGATGCGACCCTGGTTGGTGAAACCCGGGCCGCCGAGCGTCAGCGTGCCGCCCGCGACGGCGGCGGTGACGGTGCCCTCATTGACGATCATGTCACCGGCGACCCCGGTTCCGCTGGTGCGGCCGATGGCGGCAAGCTGGCCGGCCTGGGTAATGGACACGCCGGTGCCGAGCACCAGCGTGCTGCCGCCGGACTGGGTGGAGTCGTGTGCCACGTCGAGGGCGGCTGCCGTGCCGCTGGCGCCCAGCAGCACATGTGCCTGGCTCAGGGTCTGCGAACCCTGGAAATCCAGCACCGCGCCGGCCCCCAGCACATCGGCCACGCCACTCAGCGACAGGCCGTCCCGCACGCGCAGGAACGTGCCCGCGGCGGTCAGCGCAAGCGTGCCCTGGTAGCTCACCCCGTCCAGCAGCGCGCCGCCGCCGGTGCTGGCGAGCAGGGCGCCGGACTGGTCGATGACGGTGCCGCCGGCGATGGTGCCTGCCAGGCTCAGAGTCTGTAGCGCCGCCTGGCCGGAACCGCCCAAAGTGAGCGTGGCGCCGGCGTTGGCCAGCGTGCCGGCCAGGCTGACGGTGCCGCCGGCCTGGCTGACGGCGCCGAGCTGGCCGGTGCTGAACGCGCCGCCCAGCACCAGCGTACCGCCCGAGACGGCGATCAACCCCGTGTTGGACCAGACGGGAGCGGTGCCGAACACACCGGCCGGCTGGCCGAGCAGGATGGTGCCGCCGGCCCCGGCCATGAGCGTGCCGGTGTTGGCGAACTGGGCAGCGGAGATGGTGATGGTGTCGCCGCCCGAGGCGGTAATGGCGCCCTGGTTGATGATCGTGCCGTAGCCGCCGAGCGCCATCTGGCCGCCGGCGAAGCCCGCCGTGACCGTGCCCTGGTTGACCAGCGTGTCCGCCACGCCGAACCCGGGCACCGAGCTCCAGCCGAGCGCCTCCAGCGCGGCGTTCGCACCCTGCTGGACCACGCTCTTCTGCCCGCCGAGCGTGGCGGTGGTGGCGGTGCTGGCCAGCCACAGATCGGCGGTGGCGATGACAGAGGCGGCGCCCGCGTTGCCGAGCGCGATCTGCACCGGGCCCAGCGTCTCCGTGCCGCGCAGCAGGAGCGCGCTGCCGCTGCCGGTGTCCGCGATGCTGCCCGAGCCGCCGCTGGCGGACGTGACCTGGGCGCCGTCCGTCAGCGTGACTCCTGCGCCGGCCGCGGACAGGTTCAGCCCGCCCGCATACGTCACGCCGTCCAGCACGCCGGTGCCGCCGGAAAAGCTCAGGCCACCGCCGCCATCGGCCACCTTGCCGCCCGCTATGGTGCCGGTCAGCGACAACGCGCCGAACGCGGCGCCCAGCCTGGAACCCGTGCCCAGCGTCAGCGTGCCGCCGTAATTTTGCGCCGTGCCGGCGAGCTGGATCTGGCCCGCGCTGAGCGTGACCGCACCTAGGCTGGAGAGCAGCGAGGCGGCAAACGTGCCGCCCAGCGAGAGGGTGGCGCCGGCCACGGTGATGGTGCCGCTGTTGACGAAGCTCGGTATTATGTAGCACCCGCCACCACGGGAGACGAGACCGGAGACGGGTGCCGCCCCAATTCTACGGCATGGAAAACGAACACATAGTTAGCGGCCTGCTACGCAAGCGCGCCGACATAGCGGGCGAGATCGCGGTCCTTCATGACAAGCTCCGCGCCCAGCAGGCCGACCTGGCGCACGTCGAGTCCACCCTGAAGCTGTTCCAGCCCGACATAGACTTCTCAGGCGCGCGGGTGAGCCGGAAGCCCGGTGCGCAGTCTGCGGGCTACGGGGGCATGAGCCGGGCCGTGCGGGACGCTCTGCGGGATGCGGCCGACTGGATGACGCTGCGGGCGCTTCAAGAGAACGTGATGACGGCGCGGGGCATGGACCTGGAGGACAGCGCGCTCTGTGCCGTGGTGCGGAAGCGGATTGCGGGGGCTTTGCGGAACCTCAAACGGCGGGGTCAGGCTGAGGACCGGCATGGGGTGGGGTTGGCTATGGAGTGGCGGTTACAGGAGCGCCTTCCGAAGGATGATCAGGCAGCAAAGACAGTCTAGCAAGGATACCCGCAAGGCGTTCTCTGGAGCTACTTGGGACTAAATACATGTTCGCTGGGTTTGGAGCTAAAAACGCCCAGCCACTAGGAGCAGTCCAAATACACGTCCTTTTTGTAGGACAATTCTGCTTTTTGCAACCAAGCTGGCTTAACCAGCCCTCCAGGGCATCCACGGTGATGGATGCCCCGCCTTCAACAGCTACGGGCAACTACGCAGCCACTGCCAAATCTTTAACCGCATAGTGTGTAACCGGCTGATGCGAGGCAGGCAGTCTAGAAGCATAGTCCGTGTAGGTATCCACCGGCACTACCAAGACATCTTTTCCGAAATCAGCTTTGGTCAAGGCTGCGATCGCAACCGGAATTTCATCATACATTTCTTCTAAGTCATTTTGCTCGCCAGTCATGAACAAACCCGGCACCTGAGTACTCGTGAATGTGTGCCATCCATCTGAGCACTCGTGCATCACGTCGATAATCATGCCAGCGTCCCTCTGTTTGCCCATTTCCTCCTCCATGCACCACGCGCAATCATATGGTGACGGAAAGCGGTAAAGAGTCTTCTTATATCGTTATCGAACCTAGACGCGCCGTTCAAGCCAAGTTTTCGTGGGTGAGGGCGCTTCCCGGGATTGTGTAGCTTACCCAACTGCCCGCTGCCAATACCCACAGAAATCCACGCTAGTCCGAGCCGTCAGCGCCAAACTCGCCACGCCGCGCACCTGGCCCCCGTTGTCCACCCGGCGATGATCCTCGCGCCACGCGCTCTCCTGGGCGTAGCGGCCAAGGTACACGCCGCTGATGTGGTGGTGATGGCCCTGTTCGGCCCGGCGCATACGCGAGAAGAAGCTCTCCGCCCCGTTCGTGCAGGCTCCGTTGTCGCTGTAGGCGAGCTGGTGATTGATGGTCTTGACCACGTAGCGGGCGCTGAGGTCATTCCAGGCGCTGCTTTCGTCGACCATGATCTCGGTCTCGCGTGCGACGCGGTTCTTGATAAAGGACAGGGCGGCGGTTTCTGACCGGAAAGCGGCGGGCAGGATGTGGCCGTCACGCTGGCGAATGACCACGACGCACTGGCGCTTGCCGTTCTGGTTGCGGGCCAGGCGGCGGTCCCGGCGGTTCTCTTTGTGGTTGGCGGGCTTCACGTATCCGCCGAAGTAGCCGCCGTCGATCTCCACCACCTTGCCGGGGCCGCCGAGCTGGTAGCCCTTCACCTCGGAAGCCATCGCCTCCCGCAGCTTGTGAGACAGCACGAAGGCCGTCTTGTATTGCACGTCGAGGTCGCGGCTGAGAGCCAGGGCTGACTTGCCTTTAACTTCGTTGCAGAAGATGGCAATGGCCGCGAGATAGGTTTGCAGGGGCAGCTTATGAAAGGCGAACAGGGTGCCGCTGGTAAGGCTGAAATCCTTGCGGCAGGCCTTGCAGCGGAACCGGAGAGCACCGTTCGGGCGACGCGCTTCATAGCAGGTGGGGCAGCCACAATGCGGGCATACCGCCTTGCCCTGCGTCTCTGTCCACCGAAGCGAGGCGAACAGCTTCTCTGCCTGGTTATCCGTCATGCGGAGAACGGCGGCCAGTGAAAGCGTCCGGGCCTTGGCTGAGAGGAGGAAGTGGCTGCTCATCTGTCGTATCCGCTTGCTTCCTAGCGAATATGACAGGGCAGGCTACTATTGGCAACAGCAATCTTTCATATATGATGGGTGCCGGTCACTTTTGATAGGAGACACCCTTGGGCATAGCGGCAACGGAGAAGGAGTTGGCCGGAAAGGCGGCACGGTTCCTTAAAGCTGAGATGAAGCGGGCGGGCGTGACTTACAGCCAGCTTGCCGACAAGCTGAAGGATCACGGGCTAGAGGAGACGGAGGCGTCTATTACCAGCAAGCTCGCGCGCGGGACGTTTGCGGCTACTTTCTTTTTGGCGGTTGTGGCGGCGTTAGAGATGGAAGGGATCGAGTTAGCAAACCTTTAGTCAGGATCAGCCAATCGACTTTTTATTTCGTGTCGAAAGTAGCGTATATTCCTTTCTGTTTCTTCTAAGCACTCTAAAAAGTTTCGGCAGCATGACTTCATTTGATCAATGTAGGGCTCTACAATTGCCGAAGACTTTTCTTTTGAAAGAGACTGGACCTGTTTAGAAGCACTTAGTAGCGCATCGATAGACTCCATGGCTTCATCAAATCCCCATATTGTGGCCGATGCCATTACGTCTTCATGCCTCTTAAATTGTTGCAAGTAAGAATCTACTTCTTGCTTGAACTCTGAGAACTCTTTTTTTGCTTGTTGTGCCCACTCCTGATAATTTGTTTTTTTGCTCAATCCTCTAAGTTGATGACTCAACGCTCCGAGTCGCTCAATAAAGAACTTGTCGGAAATCAGGCTAAGTATTCTAACTTTTTCGGTCAATTGGCTAAGAGGCGCTCCGGCGGCCAATGCTTTTGCGTTTAACTCGTGCTCCATATACGGCGACCGCTTGAAACTAGGGACCTTCGTAGGGACCACTGCCTTTTCCGGCTTTTCAGGATCACCACTGCTTACGGCAACCGGTCGCGGTAGCAGCAGCATGTGAGTAAGATAAACCCATGAAGCTATGGCTAGAAAAGCAAGTATGGCAGGCACCCACCAGGGAGTGGCAAACAGCCACAAAAGCATCTTTGTCATGATGCTGTTCTGTGCGCCCAACGCGGTCACGATGTCTGCTCGCCCGAGATCGTCCAGCACAAGTTTAAGAAACGCCCAGACGGTGAACCCGCTTGTGAACACGGCTGAGCCGACGGCAACAGTGAAACGCTTGAGCATGTCCGTTCTTCTACCCGGACGCCAAAACATCCGTCGATAGAGCCACCCGCGTGCGCCTTCCTAAACATGGTACTCAACCATGTGGCGCTGCACGCTGTTGTATGCGCGTTCCGCCTGGTGGCGGGTGCTACATAGTACCGACGAAGCTGCCGGTGTCGATCTGCAGGGTGGCGCCGTTGCTCACGCCTATGGTGCCCTGGTTGGTGA
>CAXUOA010000088.1:0-9765 GCA_964252625.1 uncultured Acetobacteraceae bacterium
TGATTGCCCCTGCCCCAGCCCGCATCTGGGATAATCAGGACTGCGCCGGTCCGATAACAGGGTTTCCCATGTTTCGCTTGTCCAAACTGACCGACTACGCCGTCGTCGTGCTGGTCCGTCTATCCACCGAAGGCGGCGTGCAGACATCGCCCGGCATCTCGGCCTCTGTCGGGTTGCCTGAGCCCACCGTTGCCAAGGTGCTGAAGGCGATGACGCTGGGCGGCCTTGTCGTCTCGCAGCGCGGTGCGCGCGGCGGCTACCGACTAGCGCGCCCGCTTTCCGCCATTCCGGTCTCTGACGTGATCAGTGCGATCGACGGACCGATCGCATTGACCGCCTGCGTGGATGGCGGCGGCTGCGAGAGCGGGCATGTCTGCCCGATGCGCGGCCGTTGGGACCCGGTGAACACCGCGATACGCGCGGCGCTGGGCGCCATCAGCCTTGCCGACATGCAGGCCGCGCGCCTGCCGCCGGGCTTTCATCTGCCCACCGTGCCGCCACATGCGGCGCCCGACCACGCCCAGCCTGCCGCTTAAGGATCATCCCATGCCAGCCATTGCCGAGACCCTCGATGCCGTCCAGTCGGTTGCCGACAGCGGCTACAAATGGGGCTTCGAGACGGACATCGAGATGGAGTTCGCCCCGAAGGGTCTGAACACCGACATCGTCCGGCTGATTTCCGAGCGCAAGGGCGAGCCGGCCTGGCTGCTGGAGTGGCGCCTGGCTGCGTTTTCCGCCTGGCAGGGCATGGAGGAGCCGGTATGGGCGCTGCTGGATTACCCGAAGATCGACTACCAGGACTCGTACTACTACGCGGCGCCGAAGAAGAAGGCCGGGCCTGCGTCCCTGGACGAGGTGGATCCCGAGTTGCTGCGTATGTACGAGAAGCTCGGCATTCCGGTCAGCGAGCGGGCGATACTGGCGGGCGTGGAGGGTGCCGAGGCGCGGCCGCCGATAGCCGTCGACGCGGTGTTCGACAGCGTGTCCGTCGCCACCACGTTCCGCAGCACGCTGGCCAAGTCCGGCGTGATATTCTGCCCGATCAGCGAGGCGGTGCGCGAGCATCCGGAGCTGGTGCGCAAGTATCTGGGCAGCGTCGTGCCGCCGACCGACAACTATTTCGCCGCACTGAACTCCGCCGTGTTCACCGACGGGAGTTTCGTGTTCATCCCCAAGGGCGTGACCTGCCCGATGGAGCTTTCCACCTATTTCCGCATCAATGCCAAGAACACCGGGCAGTTCGAGCGCACGCTGATCGTGTGCGAGGAGGGTGCTTCCGTCAGCTACCTGGAAGGCTGCACGGCGCCGATGCGCGACGAGAACCAGCTGCACGCCGCCGTGGTGGAGCTGGTGGTGCTGGACGACGCGAAGATAAAGTATTCCACCGTGCAGAACTGGTATCCCGGCGATGCGGAAGGCCGCGGCGGCATCTACAACTTCGTCACCAAGCGCGGCGCCTGCCGCGGGGCGCGCAGCAAGATCAGCTGGACGCAGGTGGAGACCGGTTCGGCCATTACCTGGAAATATCCGTCCTGCGTGCTGCAGGGCGAGGGCAGCGTCGGCGAGTTCTATTCCGTGGCGCTGACCAACAACCGCCAGCAGGCCGATACCGGCACCAAGATGATCCATATCGGCAAGAACACCACCAGCACGATCGTGTCCAAGGGCATCTCCGCCGGGCGTTCCAACAACACGTATCGCGGCCTGGTGCGCATCCTGCCGAAAGCGGCCGGGGCGCGGAACCACACGCAATGCGACAGCCTGCTGATCGGCGATCTGTGCGGCGCCCACACCGTGCCCTATATCGAATGCCGCAATGCCGGCGCGAAGGTGGAACACGAGGCCACCACCTCGAAGATCTCCGAGGACCAGCTGTTCTACTGCCGCCAGCGCGGGCTTTCGCAGGAGGATGCGGTGGGCCTGATCGTGAACGGTTTCTGCCGCGAGGTGCTGAAGGAGCTGCCGATGGAGTTCGCGGTCGAGGCGCAGAAGCTGCTGGCCGTCAGCCTGGAAGGCTCCGTGGGCTGATACGATGCTGGAAATACACAACCTTTACGCCAGCATCGGCGACAAGCCAATTTTGCGCGGTATCGACCTGACCGTGCCGGACGGCCAGGTGCACGCCATCATGGGGCCGAACGGCTCCGGCAAATCCACGTTGTCCTACGTGCTGTCCGGCCACGCCGATTTCACGGTGACTGCCGGCACCGCGACGTTTGACGGCGCCGACCTGCTGGCGATGGAGCCGGAGGCGCGCGCGCAGGCCGGGTTGTTCCTGGCGTTCCAGGCGCCGGTGGAATTGCCCGGCGTGGGCAATGCGAACTTCCTGCGCACGGCGCTGAATGCGGTGAAGCGGGCGCGTGGCGAGGCGGAGCTGGATGCGGCGCAGTTCCTGAAACTGGCGCGCGCCGAGGCGAAGCGTTTGCAGATGCCGGACGACATGTTGAAGCGCAACGTGAACGTGGGCTTTTCCGGCGGCGAAAAGAAGCGCAACGAGGTTCTGCAGATGACGATGCTGCGACCGAAGCTCGCCATACTGGACGAGACCGATAGCGGGCTGGATATCGACGCGCTGAAGATCGTGGGCGACGGCGTCAACGCCCTGCGGTCGCCTGCCTTTTCCGCTCTGGTGATCACGCACCACCAGCGTCTGCTGGATCACATCGTGCCCGACGCGGTGCACGTGCTGGCGCATGGCCGTATCGTGCGCAGCGGCGGGGCGGACCTGGCACGCGCGCTTGAAGCCCAGGGGTATGCACAGGTGATCGCGGAGGCCGCATGAACGCGGTGACCGCTTCCGCCACCGGTTTTCTGGCGCGTTACGAGGGGCTGACGGGCCGCCTGCCAGGCGACCCGGCACCGCGGCGTGCGGCGCGTGACATATTGCTGTCCGCCGGTCTGCCGCATCTGCGCGAAGAGGGCTGGCGCTACACCAACCTGGCGCCGCTCGGTGACGCACGATTTCACGAGGCACTGACAGAGGCTTCTGGTTTCACCGGTGACGACGACCTGCCCGATCTTGGCGGGTTATCCGAATTGCCCCGCCTGGTATTCGTGCAGGGCCGTTTCAGCAGTGCGCAATCCGTGTTGCCGACGCTGGCCAGCGTGCGCTCCTTTGCCGCGAATGCCGAGTTCGGCACGCTGGCCAATCCCGCGCGGGATCGCCTCGTGGCGCTGAACACGATGCTTGCGGAAGACGGCGCCATCATCGAGGTGGACGAAAATGTCGACGCAGGCAGCATCGTTCTGATCAGCGTCGGGCGGGACATACACGGCACGCCGGTGGCGTTCCACCCGCGGCACAGCATCCGGCTGGCGGCCGGTGCGAAACTGACGCTTGTCGAAATGGCTGTCGGCCAAGGCCAGTACCTGCACAACCCCGTCAGCGAGATCGTGCTCGGCGAGGGTGCGGCGGTGTCGCACGTGCGGCTGCAGAACGAGGGACTGGCCGCGTACCACCTGGCGACGGTGTATGCCGACCTAGCGGCGCGGGCCACGTATGACGGGTTCACGCTGTCCGCCGGCGCCAGGGTTGCACGCACGGAGATACATGTGCGTTTGCATGGTGTGGGCGGTCATGCGGCAATAAACGCGGCGCAGCTTCTGCGCGGCGCCCAGCACAGCGACTTCACCACGGTGGTGCGCCATGAAGCACCGGACTGTGCGTCTCGCCAGACGGTAAAGCACGTGCTGGCCGGCCGCGCGCGCGGCGTGTTCCAGGGCAAGATCGAGGTGGACCGTCTGGCGCAGAAGACCGATGGCTACCAGATGAATCAGGCGCTGCTGCTGTCGCCCGATGCGGAGATCGACTGCAAGCCGCAGCTTGAGATTTTTGCCGACAACGTGAAATGCAGTCATGGTGCCACCGTGGGTGAGCTGGATAGCGACCAGTTGTTCTATCTGGTCAGCCGCGGCATTCCGCAGGCCGAGGCGCGTGCCATGCTGGTGCAGGCGTTCTTGGGCGGAGCGCTGGACATGGTGGCCGACGCGCCAGCACGGGCTATGCTGGATGATGTGATTTCCGCCTGGTGGGTGCACGAAGGATGAATGCCAACCCGAAGCTCGCCGATCTGGCGCCTGCGTTCGACGTGGAGCATGTGCGCGCGGATTTCCCGATCCTCTCGCAACGCGTGCACGGCAAAGCGTTCGTGTTCCTAGACAGCGCGGCTTCTGCGCAGAAGCCGCGCGCGGTGATCGATGCGATGAGCCACGCGATGCAGACACAATACGCCAACGTGCACCGCGGCCTGCACTGGATGAGCGAGCGCACGTCGGACGCCTACGAGAACGTGCGCGACCAGGTGGCGGCTTTGCTGCACGCCGTATCGCGCGAGGAGGTGGTGTTCACGCGCAACAGCACCGAGGCGATCAACCTCGTGGCGCACAGTTACGGGCGCGGCATACTCAAGCCTGGCCAGGCGGTGCTGATCACCGAGATGGAGCATCACGCCAACATCGTGCCGTGGCAGATGTTGCGGGATGCGCACGGGATCGAGTTGCGCGTGGCGGCGATGACGGATTCCGGCGAACTGGACCTGGCATCGTTTGCGCGCCTGCTGGAAGACGGTCGGGTGGGCCTGGCCGCCGTCACCCACATGTCCAACGTGCTCGGCACCTACAACCCGATCGCGCGCATTGCCGACCTCGTTCACGCAGCCGGCGCACAGTTGCTGGTGGACGGCAGTCAGGCGGTGGTGCACCGCGCGGTCGACGTGCAGGCGCTGGGCGCCGATTTCTACGTGTTTACCGGCCACAAGCTCTATGGGCCGACAGGTGTAGGCGTGCTGTGGGCGCGCCGCGCGCTGCTGGACGCGATGCCGCCGTTCATGGGCGGCGGCGACATGATCGCGTCCGTCAGCTTCGAGCGCTCCACCTGGGCGGCGGCTCCCACGAAGTTCGAGGCAGGCACGCCGGCGATCATCGAGGTGATCGGCCTGGGTGCGGCCATCGACTACGTGAACGCCATTGGCTTCGACGCGATTTCGGCGCACGAGGCCGCACTGACGGATCACGCGCTCACTCGCCTGTCCGGCGTGAACGGGCTGCGAATCGTGGGCCAGGCGCAGGACCGCGGCGGCGTGATCAGCTTCACCCTGGAAGGCGCACATGCGCATGACGTGGCCACCCTGCTGGACCGCAACGGCATCGCCGTGCGCGCCGGCCGGCATTGCGCCGATCCACTGATGCACCGGCTGGGCCTGACCAGCACCACGCGCGCCAGCTTCGGCATCTACACGACGATGGCGGAAATAGACGTGCTGGCGGACACGCTCGTGCGCGTGCAGAGTTTTTTCCAGTGAGCCAGTCACAATCTTTCGACGATGTGCGCGACCTGTATCAGACCATCATCCTGGATCGCGGCCGCAACCCGCAGCACATGCACAGGATGGAACCGTATGACGCGTGTGCCGCTGGCGAGAACCCGTTATGCGGGGACCAGGTGGAAGTGCGGGTGCGTTTTGCCGCCGGCACCACAATCGCCGAGGCGGCCTTCGAAGCGCGCGGCTGCGCCATCTCCATGGCTTCTGCCGATCTGATGGCCGAAGTGGTGCAGGGGCGAGACGCCGAGGCGGTGCGCAGCCTTGCCGCGGATTTCGGCGCGCTTGCACGCAGCGGGACTACCGCCTCGACGGACCCTGCGATGGCGGCGTTGCAGCCGTTGTCGGGGGTTTCTGAATACCGTAGCCGCGTGAAGTGCGCGACGCTTCCCTGGTCGGCCCTAATTGCGGCGCTGGACGGCGCCAAGGAGACGTCCCATGACTGACCCGGACCACACCGCCGCCGTCATCGGCACCTGGACGCCGGAGGGCGAGACGATCGCTTTGCCGGGCGAGACCGCGCTGCTGGACGCGATCGCCACCATCTACGATCCGGAAATCCCGGTGAACATCTACGAGCTCGGCCTGATCTACGCGGTCGAGATCAGTGACGCCGGCGCGGTGCGCGTGGAGATGACGCTTACCGCGCCTGGCTGCCCGAGCGCGCAGGAATTGCCCGTGCAGGTGCGCGAGGCCGTGCTGGCCGTGCCGGGTGTCACCTCGGCCGACGTGGAGACCGTGTGGGACCCGCCTTGGGATCCGAGCCGCATGTCCGAAGAAGCGCGCCTTGCGCTCAACATGTTCTGAACGGGGAGTTGCAGCATGGATCATAATCTTTCCACACCCGCTCCACGTGCGCGCCGCGCCCTGCCGCCGCTGCTTACGTTGTCCGAGGCCGCCGCTGATCGCCTGCGCGCGCTGTACGCGCATGGTGACGGCCGCCTGCTGCGCATAAGCGTCAACACGAAGGGCTGCTCCGGTCTGGCTTACGACATGAGCTGGGTTATCGAGCCTGGCCCGGGCGACGAGGTTGTGCGCGACCATGATCTGACGCTGCTGGTGGACCGCAAGGCGAGCCTGTTCCTGATCGGGACGGTGATGGATTACGAGCAGAAGGCGTTGAGCGCTGGATTTTCCTTTACCAACCCCAATGAGAAGGGACGGTGCGGGTGTGGGGAGAGTTTTCACGTCTAGGGAGGAAGCAAGGCCTTCTTTTTTGAAAAAAAGAAGGCCTTCCTTACCTGAAATCCCGCGTCGAAACCCTGATCCCACGCACGTCAGGCGCCCCGCCATCCCCCCGCCCCGTGCGAACCACAAACGCATCGTCCCGGTCGCCAACGCTGCGTAGCATTTCCGAGTAATCCTCGAGCCGGTCCACGATCACGTGGATCACGCTGCCTTCGCGCTGCAGCTTGCCGTGGCACGCGATCATGCCTGCCGACAGGATCAGGCGCCGCTGTCGCTCGAACACCGCCGGCCACACGATAAGGTTCGCGTGTCCTGTCTCGTCCTCGATGGTGATGAACATCACGCCTTTCGCACTGCCCGGCTTCTGCCTGACCAGCACGATGCCGGCGATGGTTATGCGGCTGCCGTCGCGTGTGTGCGGCAGGTCGGCGGCGCGTATCATGCCGCGGCTGGCGAGTTCGGCGCGCAGGAAGCTGAGCGGGTGGCGGCGCAGTGTCAGGCCGAGCGTGCGGTAGTCCTCCACCACCTCGCGGCCCGGCTGCATTGGCGTAAGCGCCGTTGTCGCCTCGGTGAAATCCTCGCATCCGGCGAATAATGGCAGGTCGGACGAGGCCAGGGCGCGCACATCCCACAAGACCTGGCGGCGGCTGACGCCCAGGCAGGCAAAGGCGTCGGCTTCGGCCAGCCGTTCCAGCGCGCCGGACAGCAGGCGCGTGCGGCGGTGCAGGTCTGCCAGGTTTTCGTAGGCGCAATGGCGGGCGCTGATCAGGCGGCCTGCGTCCTTTTCCGCCAGGCCTTTCGCCATGCGCAGGCCTAGTCTTACGGCGTGATAGCGCCCGCCCGGCTCGAGCGTGCAATCCCATCGACTGTCGTTCACGCTGACCGGACGGATCTCCACGCCGTGCTCGCGTGCGTCACGCACGATCTGCGCCGGCGCGTAGAACCCCATGGGCTGCGCGTTGAGCAGGGCGCAGGCGAACACGTCCGGGTGGTGGCATTTCATCCAGGAACTGGCGTACGCGATCAGCGCGAAACTTGCGGCGTGGCTTTCCGGGAAACCGTAGCTGCCGAAGCCTTCGATCTGCTTGAAGATGCGCTCGGCGAACGCGCGGGAGTATCCGCGGCCCACCATGCCCTCTATCAGCTCGGTGTGAAACTTGTTGACGCCGCCTGTCACCTTGAAGGTGGCCATCGCACGCCGCAGCTGGTCGGCCTGCGTGGCGGTGAAGCCCGCGCACACCATGGCCACCTGCATCGCCTGTTCCTGGAACAGCGGCACGCCAAGGGTTTTTCCCAGCACGGCGCGCAGTTCCTCGGTCGGCAGGTCGGGCTTTTCCAGGCCGTCGCGCCGGCGCAGATAGGGGTGCACCATGTCGCCCTGTATCGGCCCGGGGCGGACGATCGCCACCTGTATCGTCAGGTCGTACAGCTCCTTGGGTTTCATGCGCGGCAGCATGGACATCTGCGCGCGGCTTTCGATCTGGAACACGCCTATCGTGTCGGCGCGCTGGATCATCCTGTATGTTTCGGCATCCTCGGTTGGCACGTCGGCCATGGTTTCCAGCGTCACGCCGCGATGCTCGGCCAGAAGATCGAACGCGCGGCGCATGCAGCCGAGCATCCCCAGGCCCAGCACGTCGACTTTCATGAATTGCAGGTAGTCGATATCGTCCTTGTCCCACTCGATTATCTGGCGATCGTCCATGGCAGCGGGCTCTATCGGCACCAGCGTGTCCAGGCGGTCCTGCGTCAGCACGAAGCCGCCAGGGTGCTGCGACATGTGGCGGGGAAAGCCTATCAGCTCGCGGGCGATCTCCAGGGTCATGCGCAGGCGCCGGTCGGCCACGTTCAGATGCAGCGCCTGGGCGTGCTCCTCGTCCACACCGTCACTGCTCCAGCCCCAGACCTGTCCGGCCAGTGCCGCGGTCACGTCATCGGTCAGGCCGAGAACCTTGCCGACCTCGCGCACCGCGCCGCGTGAGCGGTAGCGCGCGACCGTGGCGCACAAAGCGGCACGGTCACGCCCGTACGTGTCGTAGATCCACTGGATCACTTCTTCGCGGCGCTCGTGCTCGAAATCCACGTCGATGTCGGGTGGCTCGCGCCGGACGCCGCTCAGGAAGCGTTCGAACAGCAGGTTGGACTGGATGGGATCGATGGCGGTGATGCCAAGCACGTAGCAGACGGCCGAATTGGCGGCACTGCCGCGGCCCTGGCACAAGATGCCGCGCGACCTGGCGAAGTTGACGATGTTGTGGACCGTCAGGAAATACGGCGCGTAGCGCATCTCGGCTACCAGCGCGAGCTCGCGCTTGACCTGTGCGGTGATCTTTTCAGGCACGACGGCGAAACGCTTCGCCGCACCCTGCCATGTCAGGCGCTCGAGGCGTTCCTGCGCCCCCTCGCCCGCCTCGATTTCATGCGGGTACTGATAGCATAGCTCACGCAGGTTGAACCGGCAGCGCTCGGCAATCTGCGACGTGCGCGCCACGGCTTCCGGGTAGGCGGAAAACAACCGCGCCATCTCTTCCGGCGCCTTCAAATGGCGCTCGGCGTAGCGGCTGCGGCGGAAACCCGAATCGTCGATGGTGCAGCCCTCGCGTATGCATGTCACCACGTCCTGCAGCACCCGCCGGCGCGGATCGTGGTACAGCACGTCATTCGTCACCACGGTCGGCACGCGCGCGGCTTGCGCCATCTGGGCCAGCGCATGCAGGCGCACCGAATCGCCAGGGCGCCGCTGCAACGTCAGCGCGAGATAGGCGCGGTCCTTGAAACCTGCCGCCAGACGCGAAAGATTTGCACGCAGGCCGTCATCGGCCGTCTCCGGCAACAGGATTGCGATCAGCCCTTCGCCATGCGCGGCGAGGTCGCTCCATTCCAGCCGGCACGCTCCCTTGCCGGCGCGGCCCTTGCCTATGCTCAGCAGCCGGCACAGGCGCGCATAGGCGGCACGGTCCGTGGGATACACAAGCACGGATGCGCCGCACACCAGATCCACCCGGCAGCCGATGATCAGCCGTATGCCGGCTTCGTCCGCCCGCTGGTGCGCGCGCGCTATGCCGGCCAGCGAGTTGCGGTCGGTGATGGCGATCGCGTTGTATTCGAACAGTTTCGCCTGTGCCAGCAACTCTTCCACATGGGAGGCGCCGCGCAGGAAAGAGTAGTTGGAGGTTACCTGGAGTTCTGTGTACATCTAGGGAAAAGCAAGCAGTTCTTTTTTGAAAAAAAGAACCAAAAAACTTTTGCTCCGCTGTCG
>CAXUOA010000089.1:0-9709 GCA_964252625.1 uncultured Acetobacteraceae bacterium
GCGCGGCGTGGCGCGGCCAGTGCCGCCTTGCCGGGCGCTACGGCGTTGGTGACAGGGGCTGCCTGCAGCAGGCGGCCCAGCCAGCCGGCCGGCGCGTCCGGCCCTGGCCAGGCGAAGTTGAGGAACAGCGCCCGCCCATAGGGCAGCGCTCCGAAGCCCGTGGCCACCAGCCCCTGCGCCTGCTGCGCCGTGTCGCCGTCCAGGCGCCAGCGCGCTGGGGGTGGCGTCAGAGGTCCTGCATCCATGCTCTGGCCTCCTTGTCGCGAAGGCTGTCCCGGCGAAGCGCGGTTGCGATGCGCGCGTTGCGCTCGATCTGGTCCACCGTGAGCGCGGGGTAGGCGCTGTACCAGAACCGGCTGACCGCGCGCGAGGCGAGCGCCCACGCCTTGAACTGCCGCCCGTGGCTGGCGCCGTCATAGACGAGGAAGCGCGTGGCCGGGAAGCCGACGCACGAACCCCAGGCGAGCGTGAGGCCGACATGCGCCTTTTCGATGAAATCATCGAGGTAGCTGCCCCAGCTATGGTCGAAATTGCTGAGGAACAGCAGCCGGCTGGCGTTGTTGAGGAACGCCCAATGCGCGAAATGCACCGTGCGCATGCTGCCGAGATAGCCGTCATGCGCCACGATGCGCAGCGCCAGGCCGAGGCCCGCATGGCCCACGCGTATGATGATCCGGCGCAGGATGCCCGGCTTGATCAGGACGATGGAGCCCATGTGGTTCTGCGCGGTCCAGTCCTCGCGCGCCAGCATGTCGCGCAGCATGCGCTCGCTCGTCTGCGGCGCATCCTGCGCGGAATCGCGCTTCTCGTCGGTGCGCAGCAGCATGAGCAGGACCGGCAGGGTGAGGAGCAGCAGCCCGATCAGGCTTAGCGCAATGACCTGGGCGGTCGGCCAGAAAGCCTGCCCGAGGCTGAGGGCCGCTCCGGCGCCGATCGCGCTCAGGATGTGGCTGCCCAGCCAGACCAGGGGGTCGGCGAACAGCGTGGCGGCGATCACGTAGCCTGCGGCTACGGCTGCGATAAGGGCGATCCGGCCGAGCAGGAAGCGGGAGAGGCGGAACCGCGTGACGATTTCGGTGCCCGGCAGGCCGGCGCTGTTGCGATAGGCCAGCCCGCCGAACACCGCGCAGGTCAGCAGCATGAGCAGCAGGGTGCTGCGCCACGGCATGATCGCGGCGAGCACCAGGCCGGGGGCCGACAATGCCAGCATGGTGGCGAGCACGAACACCGCCATGCGCGCCAGGTCCGAGAGGTTTTCGGCCGCGGTGATGCGCGGCGGTGCCGGCTGCCCGAGCCAGGCATGCTGCGGCAGCATCGCCTGCCGTACGGCGGCATGCAGGGCCTGCGGCGTCAGCATGTGGTAGTGCAGGGGCGGTGATGGGCGCTCCAGCAGGTCTCTTACGGCGAGGAACAGAGTGTGCTCGGCGCGTATGCGTGTGCAGGGCAGGCCGCGGTTGCCGTGGTGGAATACGCTGGGGCGCTGGGTTCGCGCTTCCAGGTACGGCGCGACGGGCGCGCGCGAGCCGGCTTGCGTGACCACGTCGTAGAGCACGCCGTCGCCGTCCAGCGGACGCTTGCAGCAGCGCAAGATGCCGCGCAGGTCGAGATCCGGCACGGCTTCGATCTGTGCCCAGAACGGACCTGGTTCGCCGTCGAAATTGACTTCCAGGACGAACAGCGGGTCGTAGTCGGAGGCGGGGAACACGCTCATCGACAGGAAATGCAGGCTGGGCGCGAATTGTTCGACGACCGCGAAATGTCCGTTGCTGTCCTGCTTCCGTTTCATGTTGCCGATGAAGGAAGAAAGCCGCGGGCAGCTTTCGGGCTTCACTTCCAGGGGGACACAAAGCGTGGTCTGCCGCATGGGGTTGAATCGATCCGGTTGACCGGAAGGTTGTAGCCGAACGCCATGCCCGGCGAAATGGAAAAGCGTTGATGTCCCGCCGGAACTAGGGCGACGCCAAGGGCAGAAAAGCGAAGTTTCAGAGTTCTGCGGTAGGTTTCGTTATGAGGTTGGCCTGCGCAAGGAACGTCGGGGCGTCGCGCGCAGCACGCTTTCGCGTGACGCTTCTGGACGCTGCTGAGGATGCGTTCCTGGAACCTTGCTTCCGCCCGGTCTGTCTACAATCCGAACGTCTCACGGATCGTCCGTCCGGCGGTCAGGCTTGCGATCCAGCCCGCCTCGCGAACGCCACATGGCGGGTTAAGACCGGCAGATCCGGCCAGGCCGCGAGTGCTGCCACGTCGCGGACCGCGCCGTCGCAGACCAGGCCGCCTGCGCCACGGCGACGCAGGTGGCCGCCCGGTATCTCGCCGATCATGGCGTGCGCCGCATGGCCGCCGGCAGCGATGACGAGGATGTCGCCTGCCGTGATCAGGTCCAGCGCATGCAGGACCGCGCCGAGATCAGGCGGCTCGCACAGCGCGGTCACGGCTCGGCCGAACAGGCGCGGTTGCCGGCCGGGCGGGGTCCAGCGGGCGAATGGCAGGATCTATGTGGCCGATGGCGCCTGCCAGATCCACCGCGACTGCCGCGGCTATGACGCGCCAGCGGTCGCGTTGCGCGTGCGTGAAGCAGGACGATGCTTTCAGGTGAACAGTAGCCATTGCAGAGCCCAGCCTTCGTAGTGGAAGCAGCGGTGAAGCTGTCTCGTAGCGTTCGCGTGGGATTCCAGTCTGTCCGGTGGACCTGCCCGACACGGGGCCGGGCGGGACGGAGGCGTATTGCACCGTGGCCACCACCGGCGCCGGCCAGCGACCGCAGAATGCTGGCGCTACCGGAAAGACATGCTCTGACCATCTATGGCTTCAAGATGGGCCGGGATATGCACGGCAGGGTTGATCGAAGCTGCAACAAGGGGCTAACCAGGGTGCGCTGCAACTATAGGCTCATCAATATCCAGGCTTCCGCAAATATTCTAAAAATTGTTACTTGCTTGCCCAAATATTGAAGTTTCGGCATAATAATTATATTCGCATTTTATATGTTTTAAGGGTTGATACCGGTTCGATTTCTCGTCTATGACAGTATCTGCCGGGAGATTGGTCCGGCCAACCATCGCAAGGATTGATCATGCTCAACATCTCTCGCCGTTCTGGTGTGTTCGCTTCCGTCATCGCGCTGGCTGCTGCCGCTGTGGTTACGCAGTCCGCCTCGGCAGCCCAGCCGGTTGCCGCGCAGTCCGTGCAGATCAAGGCGCAGGCGCCGGTCTCTGCCAAGCAGGCCGATCCCGCCGCGCGTCATTTCGGATCGGACGTCGTGCATCACTTCCCCTGATCTGAGGATATCACCCGCAGCCGCCCTCCTGCGCAGCTTCGGCGCGGTTGGGTGGCTTGCGTATTTCCGGCGCGGCAGCCGTGCTGCAGGTCGGAATGCCCCAGACAGCTACATCTTTAAGTTGTGTTGGCCGGCAATCGGAGTATCTTGCTGCAAGCTACGGCACCGAAACGTGTCGGGCGAAGTCGAGATCACAGGGTGCAATGGCTTTTTGGCGCTTAGCGGTAACCGGGCTGCGCAGCTGCTTCGCGGCTGCGGTGATTGGTCTCCTCGCATCCAGCCTTCCTTACGCACCGGCACGGGCTGACCGTTCCCCCTTCAAAACTTATGATGCGGAGCAGGGGCTCGCCAGCCTTGGCGGCGGCTGCATGGTGCAGGACCGCGCGGGCTACCTGCTTATCTGTACCGAACACGGCGTGTTTTCCTATGACGGCCGCCGCTTTCTCAACCTCGGCCTCGATCAGGGCTTGCGGGCGGGAGGCATCGTCTATGACATCGCATTGACGCGGTCCGGGCGTGTGGCGGTGGGCTTTGCCGACGAGGTGTTCGTCTCCGACAGGACCGCCGACGCGTCCCATGCGCCAGGCTCGCTCACGTTCCACAAGGCCGTCCACCGCGGGCTGACGTATTTCGAGGAACGGCCACACCGGCTGGCCGCATGGCGGAACGACCTCGTCCTGGTGGCCGCGGGAATTACCTCGCGCATCGTGCTTTCCGAGGACGGGCCGCCGCTGGTCGAGGCACTCGGCTACCAGCCGGCCGAACGCCACCTGCTCGACGGCGCTGTGGCGGTATTCCCGGTACGGGGCGATTTGTGGGAGAGCTTCGACGACGGCCGGTTGTGCATGGCCGATCCCGGTGCTGTCCGCTGCTATGGCGCGGGCGACGGTCTCACCGGCGGCCGATGGTCGTACGTGACGGCCGGCCCGAACGGCACGGTGCTGGCCCGCGGCACCACCGTGGTGGCGCAACTCGATCCGGCTTCTGGCCGCTGGTCGGTGACCGAATTGCCCGACCAGGGTGGCCGTTACGTGAACTATCACGGCTTCCTCGGGCTTTTCCCGACGCCCGACGGCAGCCTGGTGACCCAGGCCGAACATGGCCTGGCCGTGCTGAAGGACGGGATCTGGCACAGCCTCGACATCGAGGACGGCGCGCCCTCCGGCATCATCACGAACGCCATGACGGATGCCTCCGGCCAGATCTGGTTCCAGGGTCTGGGCCGCGGCCTGGTTCGCTGGGTGGGCTACGGTCACTGGGAAGTCCTGCAGAAATCCGATGGTCTGTCGGACGGCCTGGCCTGGCGCACCGCGCGCACGACGGATGGCACGCTCTGGGTCGCCACCGACACGGGCGTCGATCAGGTGGAACGCCACGGGGCCGTGCTGCGCGTCAGCAAGGTGCTGCCAGGCCCGTCTTTCGCCATCGCTGCCGGCCTGCACGGGGAATTGTGGCGCGGTTTCGGCAATAACGGCGTGCGTCTGGTCGATCCGGCGGCCGGCGCCACGGTCCGCATAGCCTCGCCCGCCGTGGATGCGATCATGGTGGACAAGGGCGGGACAGCCTGGCTGGGCACCGAGGCGGGGCTGTTCAAGGTTGCTCCCGCTCAGGGAGTTCCGCCTGCCGCCGTGCCCGCCAGCGGGCGCAACGCCCAGGTGGTCGATGTGCTCGCGGACGACCACACCGGCGTCTTCTATCTCTCCGGCGGGCGCCTGCGGCATGTCCGGTCCGACGGCAGCGACGTCGCGGTGTCCGGCCCCTGGCCGGGAGAGGGGTTCGAGCCGCTTGCCCTGGCCCGGGGGCATGACGGGACGGTATGGGTCGGCGGAGAGGGCGGGCTCTATGGGTTGACGCTCGCGGACGACCGGATCGTCAGCTTCCGCGACGTCCCGGTCACGGAGACGCGCACGAACAGCATCGTCGCCTTGTTGGTGGACCATCGTGGCTGGCTATGGGTCGGCACGGCGCTCGGTGTGTCGGTGTATGACGGAAGCCGCTGGGTGTCGGTCGATTCGGACGGTGGGCTGCTCTCGGACGATGTGGATCAGGGTGGCATGCGGGAGGACCCGGACGGCTCCGTCTGGATCGCGACCTCGCAGGGCGTCTCGCATTTGGTCGATCCCGAATGGCTGTTCACCAACCGGCCGATCCAGGCGGTGGTGACCGCTGCCACGCTGGGCACGCGCCCTGTCGAGTCTGGCGTGATGGCCTACAGCGACGAGGCCCTCACCGTGCAGTTCGGCTCGCCCAGCCATGGCGCGGAACGCTCGTTCAAGTTCCGCTACCAGCTTTCCGGCGTGGATGCCCAGTGGGCGGAGTCCGCCACCGGGCAGGTCCGCTACCCGTTCGTGCCGCCGGGCACCCATACCCTGACCGTCGTGGGGTTCGACGAGCTGACCCACCGGGCTTCGCCGCCCGCCACCCTGACCATAGAGATGGCGTATCCGTGGTGGCGCCAATGGTGGGCCGAGGCGACGTGGGCGCTGCTGGCGGCCTGGCTGGTCTACGCTGCCATGCGGCTGCGCTTCCGGGCAATGCTGGCGCGGCAGGCGGAGCTGAAGCGCTACGTGGCCGAGGGCACGGAGCAGCTACGCTACCAGGCCGCGCATGATGCCCTGACCGGGCTGCTCAACCGCTCGGAGATCGAGCGCCGTCTCGCATCCAAGCTGACACGCGGGCCGGCCAACGGCGAGATGATCGTGGCGCTTCTTGATATCGACAATTTCAAGATGGTGAACGACCGCTACGGCCATCTGGGCGGTGACGACGTATTGCGCGCCATGGGAAGGCTAGTACGCAAGGTGGTGCATGTGGGCGAATACGCCGGGCGCTACGGCGGCGAGGAAATCCTGCTGGTTCTCGACGATTCCGACGGTCGCGGTGCCGAACGCGTGCTCGACCTGCACCACGCCATACGCGGCGAGACGTTCAGTGCGGCCGGCAAGGAGCTGCGCGTCACGTGCTCGGTCGGGATGGCCTGGGCGATACGCGGAGACGATTGGGAGTCGCTTATCGGCCCTGCCGCCCAGGCCTTGTACGAAGCCAAGGACGCCGGACGCGACCGCGTGGTGGAGCGCACGCGTGTCGAGTTCACCGCGCGCGCGTAGACCTTCGCAGCGGCGAGTAACTGCGCGAAGCCGATGAAACTTTTTCACTGATTGTCTGAATAAGAAACGCTCTGCGTGCGTTCTCTCCCATGCGATTCGCAGGAGACCGCATGACCAGCTTCACCCGCGTGGAGGTACGCTGCTACCGCTACACTTGCCCCGAATGCGGCATGACCGAAGCCGAACTCGGACATCTGGCGACCGCCGACGAAGTGCATTGCATGGTCTGCCTTGTCGACGAGCAACGCCACGTGGTGCTGCGCCGCTGGCTGGTTGAGGTGGCCGAGCCACAGGACACAAGCGAGACCGCTGCATGATCGAACGGCCGGAAGCGGCGGCACTGAGGCTGGCGCGGATTAAACGGCTCGCCTGGCTGATCGACGGCGCGTTCCGGCTTCCCGGCACCCGCTTCCGCTTCGGCCTGAACAGCCTCATCGGCTTCATACCGGGCGCTGGAGACGCGGTGCTGGGCGCCCTGTCGCTCTATATCATCTACGAGGCGGCAAGGCTCGGCGTGCCGCGGCATCGCCTGGCGCAGATGGTTGGCAACGTGGCGCTGGAGGTGGTTGGCGGATCCGTGCCGATCCTGGGCGACGTCTTCGACATGGCGCTGAAGGCGAACCTGCGGAACATCCGGCTGCTGGAGGATCATCTGGGCATGACGGGCAGCCTGCCGTTGCGGTGAGGCGCATGACAGGTTTTAAGGACGATTGTTCCCAGCGAAGTTCCCTGGCGTCATGCGACAGCGTGCGGTGCACGCCGTTCCTGGTATTCCTGCGCGGCCATGCACTGGAACAAGGCCCAATGATGCAAAGCTGCTGACCGGCAGTTTTCTTCCCCTTTCCCGATGGAACGCCTATAGCCGGGTCACGCTCCTCTCGTCCGCCCTGTCCTGCCGCACGCGCGCGGCGACGGGCGCCTGCGGGCCCCCGTCCGGATATCGCAAACATGACTTTCGCCACCAACCCTGCCCTCGACCGCGCACTGACCGATCGGGGCTATACCGAGCTGACGCCCGTGCAAGAGGCCGTGCTGGAGCCCGGTGCCGAAGGGCGCGACCTGCTCGTGTCCGCCCAGACAGGCTCCGGCAAGACGGTGGCGTACGGGCTGGCCTTCGCGCCAACGCTGCTGGGTGGCGAAGAGCGGTTCGAGCGGCCCGGCAACCCCCGCGCCCTGGTGATCGCGCCCACACGCGAACTGGCGATGCAGGTGCACCGCGAGCTGACCTGGCTGTATGCGCAGACGGGCGCACGCATCCTGTCCTGCATAGGCGGTATGGACGGCCAGCGGGAAGGCCGCGCGCTGGAAGCCGGCTGCCACATCGTGGTTGGCACGCCCGGGCGGCTGTGCGACCACCTGGCGCGCGGCCGGCTACGGCTGGGCGACCTGGCCGTGGTGGTGCTGGACGAGGCCGACGAGATGCTGGACCTGGGCTTCCGCGACGAGCTGGACACCCTCCTGGCCGCCACGCCCGAATGGCGGCGCACGCTGCTGTTCTCGGCCACGATCGCAAAGGAGATCACCGCACTCGCGCGCAAATACCAGAAAGATGCGCTGCGTATAGACACGCTGGTGCGCAACCAGCCGCATGCCGACATCGAATACCGCGCCGTGCGCACGCCGCCGCGCGAGATCGAGCATGCGGTGGTGAACGTCCTGCGTTACTTCGAGGCGCCGACCGCCCTGGTGTTCTGCGCCACCCGTGAAGGCGTGCGGCATTTGCACGCGAGCCTGCAGGAGCGCGGCTTCACCAGCGTCGCGTTGTCCGGCGAGCTGACGCAGAACGAGCGCACGCGCGCGCTGCAGGCGATGCGCGACGGCCAGGCGCGCGTATGCGTGGCAACCGACGTGGCAGCACGCGGCCTGGATCTTCCCGATCTGGCCTTGGTGATTCACGCCGACATGCCGAACAACAAGCAGACCTTGCTGCACAGGAGCGGCCGTACGGGGCGTGCCGGCCGCAAGGGTACCTGCGTGGTGGTTGTGCCGGCCAATCGCGCACGCGCGGCGGAGGCTCTGATCGCTTCTGCAGGTGTCAGCGCGCAATGGTCCGGCGCTCCGCTGCCCGAAGAGATACGCGCGCGTGACGGCGCACGTCTGCTGAAAGATCCGGTGCTGACCGAGGAGATGACCGAGGACGATCTGGACCTGGCGCGCACTTTGCTGGAAGGCCGCTCTGCGGAGGATCTGGCAGCGGCCCTGGTGCGCATGTATCGCGCCCGCCTGCCGGCGCCGGAGGAGATCACCGAGCTGGCACCGTTACCCGGCGCGCGCCGTGAGCCGGCACGCGAGATGGGGCGTGAAGCCGGTGTGCGTCCGGAAAAGGCCGGCATCGCGTCAGGGCCGATGGCGTGGTTCAGCATCAATGTCGGCCGGGTGCAGAAGGCCGATCCGAAATGGCTGCTGCCGCTCATCTGCCGCATCGGCGGCGTGGAGAAGCGCGACGTGGGCGCGATACGTATACAGCCGGACGAGACGCGTTTTGAAATCAGCGTGTCGCGCGCTGACGATTTTGCGGCAAACCTTCCCGACGATCCGGAAGACAACGTCAAGGTTGCACGCGCGGAGGCGCCGTCTGCCGCGCCGCGCCGTGATCCTTCCGCACCTAAGCGGTTCGTGAAGTCCTCCTATCCTAAAAAGGACAAGGGCAATGCCAAGCGGCGCGCGCCTTGATTTCAGGCGGCGGCCGTTGAGTCGTTTTATAGCAGCGGGCTTTTGGTTCTACACTTCAGGCGAGGTTGAGGCACTGCCCCACGCGTTGGAGAGAAAGTGCGACGCAGCCGTGCCATCAAGTCGTCAGCCGCCAGACTGGCTGGTATTGGACTCCTGGCGGAAGGAGTGGGATTCGAACCCACGGTACGCTTTCACGCACACACGCTTTCCAAGCGTGCGCCTTAAGCCGCTCGGCCATCCTTCCTGCGTGGTGGCAACCTATGTCAGGGTAGCAAAGCTGGCAACCACAAGGCGGCGTTTCCGGCGATTTAGCGCCAAGCCAGGCTGAGCTGCCACAGCCCGACCAGCCTCATACGCCAGGGTATCGCCGGGTGTCCGATCGGACCGGGCACTGGCCGCTGCCCATGCCGCCCGGGCACCGTACGGCTCGAGCGTGTGAAAACCCGGTCCGCAGCTGCCGGACATAGCCTCGTCTTTTGAAACAAGAGACTGCGCCCTCGTGCTCAGGCGTCCATCTTCAATGCCGCCAGGAACGCGCTCTGCGGTATCTCCACTTTGCCGAACTGCCGCATGCGCTTCTTGCCCGCTTTCTGCTTCTCCAGCAGCTTGCGCTTGCGGCTGATGTCGCCGCCGTAGCATTTGGCAGTCACGT
>CAXUOA010000090.1:0-9669 GCA_964252625.1 uncultured Acetobacteraceae bacterium
CCGAAATCCCGGACACCCCACACCAATGCGACGCAAGCGCGGCCGCCCGCTCGACGGGTGGCTGATCATCGACAAGCCGCCGCAGATGACCAGCACGGACGTCGTCAACCGCGTCCGCCGCGGGTTCGACGCGCAAAAGGCCGGCCACGGCGGCACGCTGGACCCGCTGGCCACCGGCGTGCTGCCGATCGCCTTCGGCGCCGCCACCAAGACCGTGCCCTACGTGATGGACAGCACGAAGATCTACCGCTTCACCCTGCGCCTGGGCGAGACGCGCGATACCGATGACGCCGACGGCGCGGTGACGGCCGAGAGCGCGGCGCGGCCAACCGACGAACAGCTTCGCGCCGCCCTGCCCGCCTTCATCGGCGACATCATGCAGGTCCCGCCGGTCTACTCCGCCATCAAGATCGCCGGCGAGCGCGCCTACGACATGGCGCGCGAGGGCCGCGCCCCCGTGCTCGAGCCGCGCCCCGCCCGCGTGGACCGTTTCGAGCTGGTCGAACGGCCCGACGCCGACACCGCGATCTTCGAGGTGCAGTCCGGCAAGGGCGTCTACATGCGCAGCCTGGCGCGCGACCTGGCCCAGGCCTGCGGCGCGCACGGCCACATCGCCGCCCTGCGCCGCCTGCGCGTGGGCCCTTTCCTGGAGCGCGAGTCCATCGCCCTGGACGCAGCCATGCCGGCCGAAGAGGGTGGCCGGTCTTCCGCCACTTTGCTGTTGCCGGTGCTGATGGCCCTGGCCGACATCCCGGCGCTGGTGATGGCGGACGGAGAAACCGTGCAGCTGACCCAGGGCCAGCCGATCAGCCTGGTCACGCTGATGGGCCGTATCCCGCAGGAGGCCAACCCGGCCGGCGGCCTGGTGCGCGCGATGGCGGAGGGGCGCGTGGTAGGGCTGTGCCGGCTGGAAGACGGCTGGCTTCGGCCGGAGCGGATACTTTAGGCAGGAAGCAAGCAGTCCTTTTTTGAAAAAAAGGACCAAAAAACTTTTGCTCCCTGTCGGCGGCTCACCGGACAGGTCCGCGACAGCGGAGCAAAGGTTTTCTGTTTTGTGAAGGCGCGGCCTCTCGCTCATCCCTGGCCCGATTTCGCTGGACAAACCGTCGCCGCCGGAGGATACCGCGCGATCCTCTCCGGACCCCCCTCGTTTGTCCTGACCGCGCTGGCCGACATCCCGGCACTGGCCAAGACAAATTGAAGGAGGCCGTGCAGCCCGACGGGCCAGGCCACCAGCCTGCACCCAACCGGCCAAATTCCTGGCGTCACGCCATGGCGGAGGGACGCGTGATCGGGCGGCAGCCCGGGCGCCTCCTGCCAACCCTTTTCCGGAGTAATACCGATGTCGATCACAGCAGAGCGCCGCACGGCGCTCATCGGCGAATATCAGGCCCAGGCCGCCGACACCGGCAGCCCGGAAGTCCAGGTGGCGTTGCTCAGCGAGCGCATCACCAACCTTACCGAACACCTCAAGACGCACGCGAAGGACTTCCACTCGCGCCGCGGGCTGCTGATGCTCGTGGGCCGGCGTCGCAGGCTGCTCGACTATCTCAAGCGTAAGGACCAGTCGCGCTACGAGACCCTCATCGGTCGGCTGAAGCTGCGCCGCTAAAGGCCAAGGGCTCCGCTGGGGCAAGTCGGCCCCAGACCCCCGGGCTTTCGCCCTCAAAAATGGGTTCCAAGGGCCGACCGGCCTTTGGCGGGGTCAAGGGGTAGAGCCCCTTGCCTAACTTACTTGGGTGCCGCCGAGCGCTTCCGGCCACATGGATCGTCCATCATCCATGCAGTCCGAGGCGCTTCCCGCACCCTTCTCGAAACAACAGAAGGACCAAGCGTCATGTTCAACTACTTCCGCAAAGAGCTCGACTGGGGCGGCCGCAAGCTCACCCTGGAGACCGGCAAGATGGCCCGCCAGGCAGACGGTGCCGTGCTAGTCAGCTATGGCGACACCATCGTGCTGTGCACCGCCGTCGGCGCCAAATCCGTCAAGCCCGGACAGGATTTCTTCCCGCTCACCGTAAACTACCAGGAGAAAGCCTACGCCGCCGGCCGCATCCCGGGCGGCTTCTTCAAGCGCGAAGGCCGGCCCAGCGAGAACGAAACCCTGGTCAGCCGCCTGATCGACCGCCCGCTGCGCCCGCTGTTTCCGCAGAACTTCCGCAACGAAGTCCAGGTGGTGGCCACCGTGCTGAGCCACGACATGGAGAACGATCCGGATATCGTGGCCCTCGTCGGCTGCTCGGCCGCGCTCACCCTCTCCGGCATCCCGTTCTTCGGCCCCGTCGGGGCCGCGCGGGTTGGCTATGAGAATGGCGAGTACATCCTCAACCCGACCGTGGCGCAGATGGAAAAAGCCACGCTGGATCTGGTGCTGGCCGGCACCGCCGAAGGCGTGCTCATGGTGGAATCCGAAGCCTCCGAGCTGCCCGAGGACATCATGCTGGGCGCGGTGAATTTCGGCCACGCGGCCTTCCAGCCGGTGCTCCAGGCGATCATCGAGCTGGCCGAGCACGCCGCCAAGGAGCCCTGGACGCTGGCCGAGCCGAGCGAGGCCGAGGTCAAGCTGAAGAAACGTATCGACGAGCTGGGCCGCGCCTCCATAGCGGACGCCTACCAGGAACGCGTCAAGCAGCAGCGTTACGAGAAGGTGGGCGCCGCCAAGAAGGCGATCGCCGCCAAGCTGACGGAGGAAGGCCTCGATGCCGGCGCCGCCAAGCCGATGCTGAAGGACCTGGAAGCCGACATCGTCCGCAATGCCATTCTCGATACCGGCCTGCGCATCGACGGCCGTGACACCAAGACGGTCCGCCAGATCGTGGCCGAAGTGGGCGTGCTGCCCCGCGCGCATGGCAGCGCGCTGTTCACCCGCGGCGAGACTCAGGCGCTGTGCGTGGTGACGCTCGGCACCGGCCAGGACGAGCAGTTCATGGACTCGCTGGAAGGCGAGTACAAGGAAAACTTCATGCTGCACTACAACTTCCCCCCGTTCAGCGTGGGTGAAGCCGGCCGCATGGGCAGCCCCGGCCGGCGCGAGATCGGCCACGGCAAGCTCGCCTGGCGCGCCATCCACCCGCTGCTGCCGGCCAAGGAGGACTTCCCCTACACGCTGCGCATCGTGTCCGAGATCCTGGAGAGCAACGGCAGCTCGTCGATGGCCACCGTGTGCGGCAGCTCGCTCGCCATGATGGACGGCGGCGTGCCGCTGAAGCGCCCCGTGGCCGGCATCGCCATGGGCCTGATCAAGGAAGACCGCGGCTTCGCGGTGCTGTCGGACATCCTGGGCGACGAGGACCACCTCGGCGACATGGATTTCAAGGTGGCCGGCACCGAGCACGGCATCACCAGCCTGCAGATGGACATCAAGATCACGTCCATCACGCCCGAGATCATGCGTATTGCGCTGGACCAGGCGAAAGACGGCCGCCTGCACATACTTGGCGAGATGGCCAAGGCCCTGACCGGTGCCCGCACCGGTGTCGCCGGCAACGCGCCGCGCATCACCGTGATCAACGTGCCGAAGGAGAAGATCCGCGAGATCATCGGCACCGGCGGCAAGGTGATACGCGAGATCGTCGAGCAGACCGGCGCCAAGATCGACATCGAGGACGATGGCACCATCAAGATCGCGGCCACCACCGAGGAGGCCAGCCAGAAGGCGATCGACTGGATACGCGGCATCGTCGCCGAGCCGGAACTGAACGTGGTCTACAACGGCAAGGTGGTGAAGACCGCCGATTTCGGCGCGTTCGTGAACTTCCTCGGTAGCCGTGACGGACTGGTCCACATCAGCGAGCTGACGCAGGGCCGCGTGAACAAGACCACCGACATTGTTAACGTCGGCGACGCTGTGAAGGTTAAGTGCCTGGGCTTCGACGACCGCGGCAAGGTCAAACTGTCCATGCGGGTGGTTGATCAGGCGACCGGCGAGGACATCTCTGAAAAGGTCGGTCCCAAGGGCGGGCGGCGCGACGAGGCGGCTGAGTAAGGGAAGCAAGGCCTTCTTTTTCGAGAAAAAGAAGCAAAAAGCTTTTGCTCCGCTGTCGCGCGTTCGTTGAGAGGTCCGCGACAGCCGGACAAAAGTTTTTTGCTTCTTTTTTGCAAAAAAGAAGGCCTTTCTTCCTTTCTAGGGCAGGCCAAAGATGAAAGCGTTGAACGCGATCCGCATGGGCGGCACAGATGTCCTGCCCCTGGTAGAAGGCGGCAAAGGCGTTGCCGTATCCAACGGCCTGACCTGCGGCGCCTGGGCGTCCTCTGGTGGCGCCGGCACGTTCAGCGCGGTCAATCCTGACAGTTTCGACGCCGAGGGCTACCCGATCCCGCCCGTCTATCACGGCCGCACGCGGCGGGACCGGCATGAAGAGCTGGTGGCGTTCGCCATCGAGGGCGGCATCACCCAGGCGCGCCAGGCGCATGAGGTGTCCGGTGGCCGCGGCCGCATCCACGCCAACCTGCTCTGGGAGATGGGCGGCGCCGAGCGGGTCATCACCGGCGTGCTGGAAGGCGCGCGCGGCCTGATTAACGGCATCACCTGCGGTGCCGGCATGCCGTATCGCCTGTCCGACATCGCGGCGAAGTTCGGCGTGTATTACTACCCGATCGTCTCCTCCGCCCGCGCCTTCAACGCGCTTTGGAAGCGCGCCTATTCCAAGGCGGCCTCGCTGCTCGGCGGTGTGGTGTATGAGGACCCGTGGCTGGCCGGCGGGCATAACGGCCTGTCCAACGGCGAGCACCCGGAAAAGCCCGAGGCGCCGTTCGAGCGCGTGCTGGCGCTCCGCCGCCTGATGCGCACCTTCGGCCTGGACCAGACGCCGATCATCATGGCCGGCGGCGTGTGGTGGCTCGAGGAGTGGCAGGACTGGATCGACAACCCCGAGCTGGGCCCGATCGCCTTCCAGTTCGGCACGCGGCCGCTGCTGACGCAGGAATCGCCGATCAGCCCTGGCTGGAAGCAGCGCCTGCTGACGCTGAAACCCGGCGACGTATTCCTCAATCGTTTCAGCCCTACCGGCTTCTATTCCAGCGCGGTGAACAACGGCTTCATCCAGGAACTGCGCGGCCGCAGCGAGCGCCAGGTGGCCTACACCACCGAGCCTTTGGGCGAGCACGTGGAGACCTACGGCGTAGGCCCCCGCAAGCGCCCGGTGTACCTGACCGCCGGGGACCTGGCGCATGTCCGCGCCTGGGAAGCCGAGGGCCACACCGAAGCCCTGCGCACGCCGGACACCACGCTGATCTTCGTGGCGCCCGAGCGCGCCGCAGAGATCGTGGCCGACCAGGTGGCCTGCATGGGTTGCCTGTCCACCTGCCGCTTCTCCAACTGGAGCCAGGAAGAACCCGATTTCAGCAACGGCAAGAAAGCCGACCCGCGCAGCTTCTGCATTCAGAAGACGCTGCAGGACATCGCGCATGACCGAGACAGCGAGGCGGCTCTGGACCACAACCTGATGTTCGCCGGGCACAACGCTTTCCGGTTCGGCAGCGATCCGTTCTATTCCAATGGCTATGTGCCCAGCGTGCGGGAACTGGTGGAACGCATTCTTTCTGGGCGGTAGGACAAGGCGAGAACGGTCTTCTTTTCTAAGGAAGGAAGCGGAAGGCTGTCCCCTGTCGGATGTTCTCGCTCACGGATCAGCCAAGCGCGCCGTCACGAGAGGACGAGCAAAAAACTCATGCTTCCCTTCGCATCGGCAGCAGCCGGGTGCCTCCTGACAAAGTGAGGCGACTCAGCCCGCGCAGGAAGCAAAAGTTTTTTGCTTCTTTTTTTCAAAAAAGAAGGCCTTGCTTGTCCAAGTGTCCGTTTCAAAGCGTGTATAATTCGCAGCTTTGTCGCGGAGTACGCCCACTACTTGCCCGTCGGCGTGGCGGCGGTGCTCGTCACGAACCCGCTTCCCGTCAGTTCGAACACGGTGCCGGCTCCGTTGTCGCCGCCGGCGCCACCGCTGGTGGTGGTTCCATACAGCGCGCCAGCTGCGTCTGCCACCAGTCCGGCCTGCGGGATATCTCCGTCCACGCCGCCTGTGAACGCGTAGAGTGGCGTCACCGTCTTGTGGTCGGCCGCAAGCCTGAACACTGCGCCGAGGAAAGCGCCGTTGCCGCCGAACTCGTCCGCACCGCCGTTCGTGGTCCCGAAGAGGTTGCCCGCGGCGTCGATCAGGAGGGTGCCCTGCGGCACCGCCCCGCTCGGATTGTTGGAACCGAAGCTGGCGAGCGTGACGAGCTTGCGATGGCCCGGGCCGGCCAGCTCGAAGATTGTACCGCCGTAGCCGGGTCCGCCATACTGCGTCGTGCCGTACAGGTTGCCTGCCGAATCCAGAGTCAGCCCGCCAAACGGATTGGCACCGTTCGGGCCGCTGAACGCCACGATGGTCGTGAGCTTCTGGTGGTTGATGCCCGACAACTCGAACACCGTGCCGGCCCCGCCAGGTCCGCCGGTCAGCGTGGTGCCGAACAGGTGGCCGGCGCTGTCCGCCACCAGGGTGGCGCTGGGTCGTGCCCCGCTGGTGGCCGAGACGAACGAAACCAGGGTGACGGGCTGGTCGTGTGCGGGGCTCGGCAGCTCGTAGACCGTCCCGTCGCCGCTGGCGCCGCCTGCGTTCGTCGTCCCGAACAGATTGCCGGTGAAGTAGGGTGATCCGGGCACGTGGAACTGGCCCGGCGCATACAGCGTCAGGCCACCGACGGGGTTCGCGCCTTGGGCGCCCGCGAACGAGGCGAGCGTCGTCAGCTTGCGGGGGTCCTGGCTCGCTAGCATGAAGGCGGTTCCAGTTCCGGCCGCGCCGCCCGTCTGCGTCGTGCCATACAGGTCGTCGTAGGCGTCGAGTGTCAGCGCCGACGTGGGGTTGGTTCCGTTCCGGCTGTCGAACCGCACCAAGGTTGCAAACCGCATGTGGTCGGGTCCGGAGAGCCGGAACACGGTCCCCTGGCCGATGCCGCTCACGCTGCCGCCGAACGTCGTGGTGCCATACAGGTTACCCGCCTGGTCCAACGTCACGCCGGCAGCCGGCACGGCGCCGTTCGCGCCGCTGAAGGAGACGAGGGTCGTCAACACAGGGTTCGATCCGGCCTGCGCCGCACTCATCGCCGGGGTCCAGCATGGCGCCGATCCAAGAAACAGGGCGGCATACAGTGCGCGGTTCCTGCTGCGGTTACGGTGCATGTTCTGCTCCATCTTGCGCTGTTGTCGTCGTTGCATGATGCCGCCTGGGCCGTCTCGGGTCCATAGCGGGCGGCTGTGGCCCAGCTCAGGGGTTGGGATGGCAGGCGGTGAAGATGTCGCCTATAGCCGCGTGGTTCGCCACGATGCTGCAAGGCGACCGATCGGTGCCGCGTCAGCCGGTCCGTGAGCCGGGCAGCATTACCACCAAGGGATTTGAACGGCGTGCATGATCGGAAAGCGGCCGGTTTGCGCGAGGAGTCGCGCGTTGCCGGCTCGTGGTCCGCAGGGCCGAGCACCTTCGGCGAGCCGTCCAGCACGCAGTACGGGCATGTCGGCGGAGATGAGCACGTCGACCTCACCCGGTGAGCCCGGCCGCCGCCTTTTGGCCCGTCCGTCGGTTTGGGAGCATGGCAGGAAGGCAAGGCCTTCTTTTTTGAAAAAAAGAAACAAAAAACTTTTGCTCTCACGCATCTGCAACAGCTGGATGCCCAGTGATGTACCCGGCTGTCACAAATGCCGGGAGATGAGAGTTTTTCGGTTGTTTTCAAAAACCGCTTGCTTGCTACGCCGCAACAGCCTCTTCGCCCAGGAACGCCTCGCTGCCTTCCAGCAGCACGGCCGTCGCCACCGCATGGCATCGCGGCCCGAACCCGCCGGCCGCGCAAGCCACCTGCCAGCCGCCGGCAGGGTGGCGCGCCACGGTCATCGGCAGCTGGCGCACCCTCGCGCCATGCGACAAGGTGGCAACGATCCGGCCTGGCGCAGCGCCCTGAATGCAAATGATTTCCACGCTGCCACACTCCTGACCTGCAACGAAAGATGCTCGCTTTAGGTTACCGAGACGCTAAGAACACGCTATGGTGAGCAGATGAAAGCCACGGTGCGTGCGCGCCTGCTGCGGTTGGCAGCCCTCCTGCTGCTCCCCGGGCTGGCCATCTCCACGCTGCTCACGTGGCGCGTGTTCGTCACCGCCAGGGCGGGCGCGGAGACAGCCTTGCGTGAGACCGCGCGCGGGCTGGGCCAACTGGTGGACCGGGAGTTCGCCCAGGCGGAAATCCTGCTGCACACCCTGGCCGCGACGCAGGAACTGCAACGCGGCGACGTGGCGGAGTTCGACCGCCTGGCGCGCGACACCGTCATCATGGGCGGCGACATCGTGCTGGTGGATCAGGCCGGGGCGGAACTGCTCGACACCGGGGTTCCGGCGGGCGTGAGCCTGCCGAAAGAGAGACCGCCAGCCGATTGGGCCGCCGAGCAGGTGGGAGTCCCGCGCCTTCAGCCGCTTGCCGCCAGGCCCGGCGGCGCTGCCCTGAGCATGCAGGTCGTGCTGCCTGTCGGCTGGGCCGGCCGCCACGTCTATGACCTCAAGCTCGTCCTGCCTTTCAGCTCCCTGCAGGCCATGCTGGCGAGCGCGCCGCTGCCCGCCGGCTGGACGGCCACCATCCTGGACAGCGCCGGCATCGTGGCTGCGCGCACCCGCGAGCCGGACCGCTACGTGGGGCACCGCGCCGGGGCTGGCCTGCTGGCCGGCCTGAAGGAGGCCGAAGAGGGCATGCGCGACAGCACCGGCCTGGACGGCACGCTTGTGGTGCTTGCCTTCAGCCGCTCGGCAGTTTCGCACTGGACGGCAGCGGTCACCGCGCCGCGGGCGCTTGTGGCGCAGGCCGGGCTGCAGTCGATCACCCTTCTGGCGCTCCTCGGATCAGTCGCCATCCTGGGTGGCCTGTTCGGCGCGCGGCGCGTGGCACGCCGCATAGCCACGCCGGGGGAAGCCCTGGCCGCAGCCCCGCGGCGGCTGGGCAAGGACGGCAGCTGGATACCGGTGCCCCCTGGCCTGGCGGAGACGGATTCTGTCGCGCGCGCCATGTCCGCCGCCGCGCAATCCCTGCAGGAGCGGCAAGCTGCGCTGACCGAACTGAACGACAACCTGACCCAGCGCGTGGCAGCGCGTACCAGCGAGCTGGCGCAGGCCAACCAGGCGCTCGACGAGCAGCGGCGCAGCCTGAGCGTCATCCTGGACCAGATGCCGGCCGGCGTGCTCGTGCACACCGCCGACTGTGTGTTGACGTTCTCCAACCACGAAGCCCGCCGCCTGCTCGGCCAGACGGAGGCGGAGCTGGCCCTGGCACCTTGGCCGGAGGTGCGCCAGGGCGGCCAGCCGATCGCACGGGGCCAGTCGCCCACGGCGCTCGCCTGCCTCGGTACCCCGACCGAGCGCGCGCTGCTGACGATGCTGCGCGGCCCCGGCCGCACCCTCGAACTGGAGGTGAGCGCCAGCCCGTTGCGCGACACCGAAGGCCGGGTGACCTCCGCGGTGACCATCCTGCAGGACGTGACGGCACGGCTGGAAGCCGAGGAGGCACGCCGGCGCAGCCAGCGGCTGGAAGCGGTGGGCCAGCTCACCGGCGGCGTGGCGCACGAGTTCAACAACCTGCTGATGGCGGTCACCGGTTGCCTGGAGTTGCTGGAGAAGCCGGTGGCCAGACTGGAAGACCAGCGCGCCGCCGCGCTGC
>CAXUOA010000091.1:0-9539 GCA_964252625.1 uncultured Acetobacteraceae bacterium
GCTGGGGACTGTCCGGAGTCGAAGCGCTGCACGTCGACCAGCGCGCCGTCTATGAACGCTTCGGCAAGCCGGTGGCGGTCTTCGGACCCGGCCTGCACGTACGCCTTCCCTGGCCCGCAGGCCGCCTTCGGCCGGTGGAACTTGGCGTCATGCACGACGTGCCGATCATCTTCGACGTCGCAGGCACCGCCACGGCCTCACCTCCCGGTATTGTTCCGGGCGCAGAGGCCGAGCCGGGCCAGGAGGCCGACAGGCTATGGGATGAGACCCACCCGTCCGAGGCCGCCTACATCGTGGCCAGCCAGTCGCGCGGCCGCCAAAGCTTCGAGAGCGTCGATATCGACCTGCGTGTCGTCTACCGCGTCGGTCTGTCCGACGCAGCCGCCCTGCGCGCCGCCTTCGCGGTGAGCAACCCGCAGCGGCTGGTGCAGGCACGCACGAGCCGCCTGCTCGCGCACTATTTCGCCCACCATACGCTCCCCGGCATATTGGGGACAGACCGCGCGACCTTCTCGCACGACATCGCGGCCGACCTGCAGGCCGAGCTCGACACATTGCAATCCGGGATCGAGATCATGGCGGTCGTTGTCGAGGCGATCCATCCCCCGCCCGGCGCAGCCGCCGCCTACCATGCCGTCCAGGCGGCGCAGATCGGGGCTCACACGCAGGTTGCCGAGCAGGCAGGCATCGCCGCGAAGACCGAGATCGACGCCAGGCGCGACGCCGACGGCATCGCGAACGCCGCGGTGGCAAAGTCGCGGGAGACCGTGGTCGACGCGGACGTTCAGGCGACCACCTTTGCCGCCGACCGCACCGCCGACCTGCGCAACCCCGCCGCCTTCCTCCTCGAGCGCCGCCTGGACAAGCTCTCCGCCGGGCTGGCCCGCAAGCAGCTCATCATCATGGATCACCGCCTGGGCGGAGCCGCCGCGCCCACGCTCGACATGCGGCCCGCCAGCGGCGGCAGCATCTTCGTGCCGCCGCCCTCCCAGCAGCCTTAGGAGCCAGCGTGTTCGGACACCACCACCATCACGGCGAGGACGACGGCCATGATCATGGTCACGGGCACCATCATGGCCACCAGCACGGGCACGATCATGGGCACGATCACGGGCACGACCAGCACGACCAGGGCGCCGACCGCCTGGTCCGCCTGCGCCGCGGCGGCCGGTTCGCCATCGCCGGCCTGATCGTCGCCGTCGCCTTCTCCGCCGCTTGCCTGACCGTGGTGGAGCCTGGCGAGGCGCTGGTGATCACCGCATTCGGCAACCCGGTGCGCGTGCTGACCGAGCCGGGGCTGGCGCTGCGCTGGCCCGCCCCGTTCGAAGCCTCGGTGCCGGTGGACGTGCGGCTGCGCACCACGTCCACCGGCCTGCATGACGTGGGCACGCGCGACGGCCTGCGCATCCTGGTGCAGGCCTACGTGGAATGGCGCGTGCCGCAGGACCCGGGCCGCATCACCCAATACCTGCGGGCCGTGCGCAACGCGCCGGACGAGGCCGCCGAGCAGCTCCGCAGCTATGTCGGCTCCTCGCTCGAGATCGCCGCCGCCCGGTTCGACCTCTCGCAACTGGTCAACACGGACCCTGCGAAGGTGCAGCTCGCGGGCTTCGAGGCCGCGCTGAAGGCCAGGCTGGCGGCACAGGTTCTCGCCACCTACGGCATCAGCGTCGTCCAGGTCGGCATCGAGCGCCTGACGCTGCCCGGCGACACGCTGCTCGCCACGGTCTCCCGCATGACCGCGGAGCGGAACACCGTGGCGGCCCGGGTCGGCGCCGAGGGCGACCGCGCGGCTGCCGAGGTGCGGTCCAACGCGGACCGCGACGCACGCATCGTGGTGGCAGATGCGCGGGCCGAGGCCGCGCGCATCGAGGCCAAGTCCCGTCTCGAGGCCGCCGGCACGTATGCCAGCGCCTACGACAGCGCGCCCGCGCTCTACACCCTGCTCCGCTCGCTCGACACGCTGGACGGCGTCGTGGGCGACAACACGCGTCTCATCCTGCGTACCGACGCAGCACCGTTCCGCGCTTTCGTGGACGGACCTGGCGCCGTGGCGGCGACGGCACCGGCCTCCTCAACTCCCGGAGCCGGCGCTGGCCAGGGGCATGTGAGCGGTGAGTGACACCGTGGCGCCCGAACCCGCCGGTCCCTGGGCACAATCGATCAGGCTGGCCTTCATCGTGCTGTTCGGCCTCGTCCTGCTGGCTGCGCTGGCATGGCCGTTCACCAACATCCGGCAGGTCCAGCCTGACAGCCGCGCCGTGGTGCTGCGGCTGGGACGCGTAATGCGGGTGCAGGGCGCCGGGCTGCTGATGGCCTGGCCCAAGCCATTCGAACGCGTGGTGCTGCTGCCAGCCGCGGAACGCCAGATCGAGTTCACCTTCAATCCGCTGCGCCCTCCCGCGGACGCCGATGCCGCCGGCAACGACTGGACCGTGCGGCTGGATCCCCGGGAGAACGCCGCGTTCTTCATGACGGGCGACGGCGTGGTCCACATGACCGCCACGCTGTTCTACCGGATAGTCGATCCGGCGGCCTACATGCAGGCCGCCGCCCACGTGGAGCCGGCGCTCAAGGCGCTCACCATGGCCAGCCTCGTGGCCCTCGTGGCCGCGCGCGACACCGACACGCTCGTGGTCACCCGCAGCGGCAACGACCTGACGGCGGCCGACCGCGAGCGGCGGGAGCGGCTGCGCACCGACCTCGTGGCGGCCATCGACAAGCGCCTGGCCGACCTGCGGGACCAGGGTGCCGGAATCGGCGTGGAGGTGAGCCGGGTCGATCTTGCAACCGCGCTGCCGACCGGCGCCAAGGCTGCCTTCGAGGGCGTGCTCGTGGCGTCCCAGCAATCGGACTACGTGGTGGCCCAGGCGCGCAGCGATGCCGCCCATGCCGAGCAGAAGGCGCAGTCCGACGCCACCGCCATGCTGGCAGACGCAGGCGCGTCCGCCGAGGAACGGACCGCCACCGCCACCACGCGCACCGCGACCATACGCACGCTGGCCCATGCGGCCGGCGGCGTGACCGGGGAGGCTCTCCTGACCACCCTCTACAACGACCGTATGCGCAGCCTGCTCAAGCAGGCGAAATCCGTGGACGCCTTCGATCCGAAGAGCGGAACCAGGCTGGTGCTGCCAGGCCAGGCCACGCCATGAGCGGCGCGTCAGGGGCCATTGCCGTCCCGCACGAGCCGGCCGGCGCAGCGCCGGTCGGGAGCCTGCTCAGCCTCGGCGAACGCCGTACGCTCGGGGTCCAGCTCACGCTGGCCATGCTCACCGGCGGCCTGCTCGCCATGGCGGCTGCCCTGCAGTTCATCCTGCCCGCCCAGCCGGAGCTGTCCGAGCTGGTCGCGGGCCTGGCCGCCCTGCTGGTGGCCGTGCCTGCCATCGTCGCCGCCTATCACAGCCTGCGCCATCCGGACCTGCACGGGCTGACGGACCAGCTGGTGGCCCTGGCCGTCATCGCCTCCTGGGCTGAGGGCGACCTGTTCACCGCCGCCCTGCTGCCGCTCGTGATGACCGTCGGCCACGTGCTGGAGGAACGCTCCCTCATCGGCGGGCAGGAAGCCTTGCGCGCCCTGCGCCGTCTGACCCAGACCAGCACGCGACGCATCCTGGCAGACGGCGTGGTGGAGGAGGTCTCCACCAAGGCGCTGCGCGTGGGCGACATGATCGAGCTGCGCGCCGGCGACCGCACGCCGGCCGACGGTATCGTGCGCACCGGGCACTCCAGCGTAGACAACGCGCCGATCACCGGCGAGTCCGTGCCTGAGGAAGTCAGCGCCGGCTCGGCCGTGTTCGACGGCTCCATCAATCTCTCCGGCATGCTGACGGTGGAAGTCTCGCGCGTGGGCGCCAGCACCACGCTGGGCCGGGTGATCGGGCTCATGCAGCAGGCCGAACGCGCCAAGCCGCCGGTGACGCGCCTGCTGGAACGCTATGCCGGCGCCTACATGGCGCTCGTGCTGCTGCTGGCGGCCGGGTCGTGGTTCGCCACCGGCCTCGTCTCGACCGCGCTGGCCGTGCTCGTCGCCTCCTGCCCGTGCGCGGTGGTACTCGCAGCGCCTGCCACGTCCATTGCCGCCATCGCGGTTGCCGCCCGCCACGGCATCCTGGTGAAGGGCGCGGCCTTCCTGGAGCAGCTGGCCAGCGTCAACTCCGTGGTGCTGGACAAGACGGGTACCGTGACGCTCGGTGAGCTGCGCCTGATCGACGCCGTGCCTGAGCCGGGCTTCACCCGCGCGGCGCTGGTCGCCATGGCCGCCAGCCTGGGGGCCACCAGCACGCACCCCGTCTCCAAGGCGCTCGCCGCCCAACTGCCCCAGGCAGACCGGCTGACCCTGGACGAACTGCAGGAGATGCCCGGCTTCGGGGTGACCGCGCTGCATGCCGGTGCCCGCCTTGCCATGGGCCGCCCCGAAATGTTCGCCCGGCTCGGCGTGACGGCCCCGCCGGCGCCGGACCATGACGGCCCCATCGCCGGCTTGGCCGAGGGTGACCGCTTCGCAGGCTGGCTGAAGCTGGCGGACGAACCCCGGCCCGAGGCGCAGGCGGCACTCGCCGACCTGCGCGGCCTGGGCTTGACCCGGCAGCTGTTGTTGACCGGTGACCGCACGGCGGTGGCCAGGCGGATCGCCGGCCTGCTCGGCATTCCGGCGTTCCGCGCCGAGGCGCTGCCGCAGGAGAAGCTGGAAACCGTGCTGACCGAAACCCGCGCCGGTTTCCGCCCGATGGTGGTGGGCGACGGCATCAACGATTCGCTCGCGCTGAAGGCGGGTGCCGTGGGCGTCGCCATGGGTGGTGCCGGCACGGACGTGGCGCTGGCCTCTGCCGACCTCGTGCTGATGACCAGCAACCTCGGCCGGCTCGCCACCTGCGTCCGGCTGAGCCGGCGTTGCCGCAACACGATCCACGTCAACGTGGGCCTCGGCCTGGGATGGACGGCGCTCATCATCGCGGTGGCCGCTACAGGGACGTTGGGAGCGAGCGGCGCCCTGGTGGCCGCGGTCGCTCATAACCTGGGCACGCTTGCCGTGATGGCGAATGCCGGGCGGTTGCTGAAGTTCCAGGAGGCCTGACCGGTCCGTCGCGGCTGCCGGACCTGCCGCAATGAACTTGTTCGAGGGCCGCGGCATCGCTCGACGGCGCCGGCCACCGACCCGTGCATCACACGATCGGGTTGCTGTCAGGTGAGGCGGAAATTGCTTGCGGTGAGGTGGCCTGCGTTGATGAAGGTGATCGTTCCGGAGTTGTCGGCGAGCGCCAGCGTGTAGTCGCCGCTGCCTGTGCTGTGCAGGTCGGCAGCGATCTGGCTGGTGCTCGTGAAACCGCCGCGGCCGCCTACGAAATCGATGACGCCCGTGGAGTCGAACCCGTCCACGAAAACGTTGCCAAGAGCCGGCGCATACTCTCCGCTCGCTTGTGGCTCCAGGTAGATGTTCAGGCCGGTGGAAAGGTCATCGACCGTGGCCGTCGGCACGCCGGCGTTCTGCTCGGCGCCTTCCAGATAGAGCGCGTCGGCGTGGCCGGCAAACGTCATGGTTACCACGCTGCTGATCGCGGTCACCGTCTCGTAGCTGCTGCCGCCGTCGATCGTAGCGTTTGCGGCGAGCACGCCCACCACGTCGTGCGTGCCGCCGTCGGTAATGTGCAGCACCTGATCGCCAGCGGCTTGCACGAGCAGGTCGATGGTGTCGTAGCCCTGGCCGCCTGTGATGGTGGCGTCGCCTTCCACGCCGGTGACCGAATTGTGGTTGCCGGCCAGGAGCACGCTGGCTTCCCCGCCGGTATCCCGCGTGCCCGCCACCAGGTTCACCGTGTCGTAGCCGCTGCCGGCCACGATCTTGGTGCCGTATTCCCCCCCTTCGATGTAGTTGCCGGTGCCGTGGGTGACGATGGTGCCGCCCGTGGTGCCGAGCAGGAAGCGGCCGTCACCGGAGCCACCGGTGACGTCCAGCACGCCGATAGCGGGGTAAGGACCATAGCTGAGCGTGTTGTCGACCTCGTTATGTGCGCCGTCGAGCGTCACGGCATCGATGTAGTTGGAGGCTGCTTGTCCGGAAAACAGGACCGTATTGTTGCCGCCGAGCGCGCGGATGGTGTCCGATCCGCCTCTGAATGACAGTGTGTTGGCAGCGCCGATCAGCGAGACCGTGTCGCTGCCGTGCCCCAGGGTCACGGTGCTGTTGCTGGTCTGGCCGACAAGCCGGACGTTCTCGTCACCGCCACTGACGACGTCGCCCAGCCCGCCGAGGCGGATGATGTCGGTGAAGCTCGTCTCACCGTCCGACGGCGTGCCGACGACGATGCTGTTGTCGTTGCCCGACAGCGCCTGGATGGTGTCGTTGCCGCCGCCGCCGCTGATCGTGTTGGCGTCGCCGTTGGCCAGGATCAGGTCGTCGCCGGACGTGCCGGTAAGAGTTGCGTGGCCGCTCGCAGGACCGACGATACGCGCCATCACACTTCTCCCGTTGACGAAGCTGTTTGACACGCACGCGACGGGCGAAGAAGTGCGATAATATTTCGTTGGAGCATGATCACGTCGAGTTGCTTATCGGCGGACCTGTCCATCGCGCTCGTTGCGCGCGGCCAAACCGCCTAGACAGGAAGTCGGCGAGGTTCGATGCAATGTCGGGCGGCCGCGACGAGAACGGGATGCGCAGCCGGCTGCCAGATGCCGGGGAGTGGAAACGCACCGCGTAGCGTTTCCACTCCGGTCCTGCAGGCAGGAGATGCCGCGGCGCATGCTGCGGTGTCAGAAATCCACCGTCACCTGCAAGCCGAGTATCGTGGCATTTGCAGTGCGAGCGGTGGCATTCGGTCGGACGACATATTGTATGTCGGGCATGAAATGCAGGCCGGTCGCGGGGATGTAGTCATAGCGCATCTCATAGATGGTTTCGTGCGACTGGATTCCGGCGGGACGCAGCGTGAGCGAGTTCAGTCCGGTTGAGAGCGCCTGACCCATCCCTGCTTCGGTTTCCTGAACGGTGGACAGGGAGGGGCTGATTTCCAGCCAGGTCGCGACGAAGCCCACATTGTCGTTTGGCCGCCCGGGAATGATGCCGCTCGCAAAGATGCCGCCATAGGCTTGCTGGTCCAACACGGATGTGTGGCGGTCCTCGTGCGTGTAGCCGGCGAGCAGGATGACGCCGTCCGTGCCGTTCCTGCCGGTGCGCAGGACCATCTGATCCAGGGCGACGTAGTACGTCGCCTGGCCCTGATCGCCGCGGCCGGTCTGTCCAGCTTGGGTTATCGCGGCACCGGATTGGTCGACCCGCAGGTCGGGCAGGCTCGAGGTGTTCCAGGAAAAGCCGAATTTGTAATGGCCAATGAGCTTGTCCGGGCCGAACCGGGGAAGGAACCCGAACTCGACCGGGAGATAGCCGCCCGAAGTGTCCCCGGTGGACCAGTTCCAGCCTGAGCGGCCGCCATCCTGGCTGCGGACCTGATACAGGCCGGCCTGGAGATAGGCGAGGGGGAAAGGCTGCACCCGTATGCGGCCGCCCCAGGTCGCGGAAGGAAAGATGGTGAACCCGCTTTCGAGGGAGAGCGAACGCGGCGAGGGACAGATGGAAAGCGTGACGAACTCGCAGTACAGCGGCGACTCGTCGAAATCCTGGCCGACATCCAGGCGGCCGGCCTCGATGTTCACGGCACCGTCCCAGAGGCGCTGTTCGGCGTAGAGATACGCCAGATGGGCGAATACGTCGCCGCCGGAGCCGTAAATCTGCTGCACCTGGGTGATCTGCTCGCCGAGGTAGTCGGCGCTGGCGCTTCTGCCGGCGCGTTCGACCACCGCGATGTGGGTGGTGAAGCCGGCGAGGCCCGCGAGCTTTCCCCAGTCCACGTCGGCTTGGAGCGCTATTTGATGGGCGTAATCGGCACCTTCGCGCCTGCCGCCGGACACCACGCCCGCGGTCTCCGAGAGATAATCCAGCGTGATGTCGAAGCCTTTGTCGATGAGGGCCGGACGCACGCCATCCCAGTCGCCGAACAGGTGGGTTTCAGGAAGTTTATCACCGCTCTCGACCTGGACCTGTGACTCCGTCGGCTTCTGCGAGGTGTCGGCTCCTTGCGCGCAAGCCGGCGCGGCAGCGAGGGCAAAGGGGACGGTCGCGGCGAGGACACGAATGATGCAAGGCATCGCGGATATCTCCGGCAGCGGATTGCGTTGGCGCGGAGACAGTGGGTCAAGGGCGAAAGGAGAAAGTAGCTCTTTCCTGAACAGGAACTACTTTTGCGTCCGTCAGGTGCCTCTTTCTCCCGAAATGGTTGACCTCTTCTTCTTCTGGTTCGGGCTACACGCGCATCGGCATCAAAACATAAAGCGCGCTCTCATCGGTCGCATCGCACACGATCGTCGGCGCCGATCCGTCGGCGAAGCGAAACTCCACCTGATCGGTAATCTGGTCGGTGATGTCGTTCAGGTAACGCGCCTGGAAGCCGATCTCCAAAGGCCCCGCCGAGTACTGCACGCGGTCACCGTCAAGTTCTTCGACGGCGGTGCCCTGATCGGGGCTGGCGGCCGATAGCGTCAACACATCCTTCTGCAGCGCCAGCTTCACCGGGCGCGAGCGCTCGCTGCTGATTGCCGCTACGCGCGCCACCGCGTCGGAAAAATCCTTTTTGCCGACACGCAAAATCTTGTCGTTGTCGCGCGGGATCACGCGGTCGTATTCGGGGAACGTGCCGTCGATCAGCTTGCTGGTCAGCGTGATGGCGCCGACGGTGAACTGTATGCGGGTGTCGGACAGGCCGACTTCCACACTGCCGCTCTCCTCGTCCAGCAGCTTGCGCAACTCGGCCACCGTCTTGCGCGGAATGATCACCCCCGGCATCGAGCCGGCACCTTCCGGCATCTCCTCTTCCACGCGCGCCAGGCGGTGGCCGTCGGTGGCCACCGCGCGCAGGCGCTTGTGGCCCTCGCTTTCCACCGCGTGCAAATAGATGCCGTTGAGGTAGTAGCGCGTCTCCTCCGTGCTGATGGCGAAACGCGTGCGGTCGATCAGGCCGCGCAGCACGAGTGCGGGCAAATGGAAGCGGTGCGGCAACTGGCCGGCCGTCATCGCCGGGAAGTCCTCCACCGGCAGCACCACCAGGGCGGTGGCGAACCTTCCGGCGCGCAGGGCGAGCTGGGCGTCGCCGCCGGGGTGGTCCAGCTCCACCTCGGCACCGTCCGGCAGCTTGCGCACGATGTCATACAGCGTGGCGGCCGGTGCCGTGGTGGCGCCGTTGCGGGTGGTGGTGGCGGCCACGTCCTCCACGACGGCGATCTCCATGTCGGTGGCGGTCAGGCTCAGGCGGCCATCGCGCACCGCGATCAGCACGTTGGCGAGGATGGGGATGGTGTTGCGCTTCTCGGCGACGCTCTGGATATGGGCCAGCGCCTTCAGCAGCGTGGCGCGGTCGGCCTTGAGCTTCATCTTGGGGATTCCTGGGTCTTCGGGGGCAATCTACTTAGGCGGCGGCGAATCGCGCAAGATACGGAAGAAAGGCCTTCTTTTTTGAAAAAAAGAAGCAAAAAACTTTTGACTCCGC
>CAXUOA010000092.1:0-9508 GCA_964252625.1 uncultured Acetobacteraceae bacterium
TTTCCCGGCGTGGGCTGGATCGGCACGCGAACCGGCCAGCTGTTCCCGCTCGACCTGTTCTGGGGCAGCCAGATGCATAACGGCGCGGCCTGGCCCGTGCTGCGCGAGGCGGCGTTCGGCACGTTCTTCGAAGGGAGCTCCGGCCATAATCCCGTCCTGTGGACCATGCGGTGGGAGCTGCAGGGCAGCGCCGTGGCGTTCGGGCTCGCCTTCATCCTGCTGTCTTCCCTGGCGCCCCGGGTGCGGCTCGCCTGCGCCTGCCTGCTGGCCGGCCTGGCCGCCTGGCACAGCATGTGGCTCGTCGGTTTCCCGGTCGGCGTGGCGGGTGCTTGGGGCCATCTGCGGTACGGACACGGACTCCGTCTGCCGCCTTGGGCCGCCGCCCTGCTGTTCTGCACCGCCGCCGTCGTCATGTCCTGGAACGTCGAGCACGCCGACGGCGCGTGGCGATGGGCCGCCCGCCTTCCACACCGCTACCACAATCACCTGTGGGCGGTCGCCGAAAGCGGCGCCGGCGCCGTCATGCTTGCCGTGGCGCTGTATTGCGAGCCGGTGCGGCGGCTACTGCGGACACGCTGTTTCAGCATGCTGGGGCAGCTGTCCTTCCCGCTATACCTCACGCACCTCTTCACGCTGCTCTCGCTCGGGACGTGGACCTGCCTGGCCGTGTTCCCCAACGGCGTGCGGCTGGTCTGGCTGCCGGTGTTCTACGCGGCCATGCTGGCGGCGGCCTGCGCCGTCGCATACCCTCTCGCTGTTTTCGACAGCAGATGGACCAGGCTCCTGTTCAGGATGACCCCGCGCTGACCCACCGGCTGCCGCCGGCAAGCAGGGGTTTTCGCATCTTTTTCGCAAGGCAGCGCTTTCTTCCTTAAACCGCCGGTGCGCGCTACATCCCGGCAATGAGCCGCATCGCCCGCCTGACCCGCGCCACGACGGAGACCGCCATCACCCTGGAGCTGGACCTGGACGGCACAGGCAGCGCCACGATCGCCACCGGCGTGGGCTTCTTCGACCACATGCTGACCGCCTTCGCCCGCCACGCCTTGATCGACCTGGCCGTGCAGGCGCAAGGCGACCTGCATATAGACTCACACCATACGGTCGAGGATGTCGGCATCGTGCTGGGACAGGCCCTGCGTCAGGCGCTCGGCGACAAGCGTGGTATCACCCGGTTCGGCCACGCTCTGGTGCCGATGGACGAAGCGCTTGCGGAAGCCGCGATCGACATTTCTGGCCGCGCGCATGTCGCCTGGTCGGTGCCCTTCGCGCGGCCGATGCTCGGCACGATGGACACCCAGCTGGTCGAGGAGTTCTTCCGCGCATTCGCCGGCAACGCGCTCGTCACGTTGCACGTCACGCTTCGGGCCGGCAGCAACGCCCATCACGTGGCCGAAGCCTGCTTCAAGGCGGTGGCGCGTGCGCTGCGCATGGCGGTGGCCGCCGATCCGCGGCAGAACGACGCCATACCATCCACGAAGGGCGCGCTGTGAAGCTGTTCACCACCCATCTGCGCCCCGGCCGGGCGCCGCTGCTCGTGCGCGAGGGCTTCTCCGGCGCGGCGTTCTGGTTTGGCGCCCTGTGGCTGGCCACCGGCGCCGCCTGGGTGGCGGCGGGCCTGACCATGGCCGCTTTCCTGCTGGCGCTCGCACTGTGCCGCTGGTCCGGCACGCTGGCGCCGCTGGCCGGGCTGGCCGTGCTGCAGGGCCTGATCTGCCCCGACCTGCGGCGCTGGAGCCTGGACCAGCGCGGCTTCACGCGCGGGCCGGTCGTGGCGGGCGCCGACCGGGACCAGGCGTTCGCCCGCCTGCTGGATGCGCGGCCGGACCTGATTCCGGCCGCCGCCTGATGCGCGTCTGCGTGCTCGATTGCGGCAGCGGCAACCTTGCCTCTGCCGCCCGCGCGCTCGCCCGTGCCGCGGAGCTGGCCGGTCTTGCCGCGGCCATCCAGATCACCGCCGACCCTGACGTCGTACTGGCGTCGGACCGCGTCGTCCTCCCCGGCCAGGGCGCCTTTGCGGCTTGCATGCGGGGCCTGGCGCGGGCTCCCGGGCTGCGGGCCGCGCTGGAACACCGGGTCGGGGACGGCGCACCATTCCTTGGCATCTGCGTCGGCATGCAGTTGATGGCCGGGCGGGGGCTGGAACACGCCACCACCGCCGGCTTCGGCTGGCTGCAGGGCGAGGTGGCACGGTTGCAGGCGCCCGGCCTGCGCCTGCCGCATATGGGCTGGAACGCGCTGGATTTCACGCCGGGGGCGCACCCTTTGCTGGAAGGGGTGGACCCGGGCGATCATGCATACTTCGTGCACAGCTACGCGTTGCGGGGCTACGCTGACCAGGATGTTGTTGCAACAACATCGTATGGCGGGCAGGTACCCGCGCTGGTGGCACGCGGCAACCGGGCCGGCACGCAATTCCATGTCGAGAAGAGTCAGGGGGTGGGCTTGCGTATACTCGGCAATTTCCTCCGCTGGTCGCCGGCATGAACCAGCCCCCGGCACAGGCCCAGACTCCTGCCTTGCAGGTGGAGCACGTGAGCGAGCTGCACGAGGACGACCTGCACGCTTTGTGCGAGGCGACCAACGCCGCGATACTGGATGGCGGCGGTTTCGGCTGGGTCAGCCCGCCCGGCCAGCAGGCGCTGGAGCGCTACTTCCACGGCGTCATGCTCGTCCCGGAGCGCGAATTGTTCGTCGGCCGCGCGGACGGCGTCATCACCGGCTCCGCCCAGCTCGTCCGGCCGCCACGCAACAACGAGGCGCAATCGTTCTCGGTCTGGCTCATGCACGCTTTCGTGGCCCCGTTCGCGCGCGGCCAGGGCCTGGCGCGGCTGATGACCCTGAAGATCGAAGACCGTGCCCGCGCGCTGAACTTCCGCGTGCTGAACCTGGATTTGCGCGAAACGCAGACGGCGGCGATCGCGCTGTACGAATCGCTGGGTTACACGTGCTGGGGCGTGCATCCTGAATACGCGCGGGTCAAGGGGAAGACCCTTCGGGGTTTTTACTACACCAAGTCCTTGAGGAAGGCCGATGCGGGGTAGGCAGGGAAGGCCTTCTTTTTTGAAAAAAAGAAGCAAAAAACTTTTATCCCCTTGCTGTTTTGCCGCTTCGGTTTCTGTCGGCGGCATCTGGCCGGTGCAAGGGCGGTGGAGCGAGAGTTTCGTGGTCTTTTGTTTCACAGCAGGACTGCTTGCTTCGCGATGATCCTCTACCCGGCCATCGACCTGAAGGACGGCGCCTGCGTCCGCCTGCGCCGCGGCGAGATGGAAGACGCCACGATCTACGAGACCGATCCGGCCAGGCAGGCGCGCGCCTTTCAGGACGCCGGCGCTGCCTGGCTGCACGTCGTCGACCTGGACGGCGCCTTTGCCGGGCGCCCGGTGAACGAGGCGGCGGTGCTGGCCATACTCTCGGCCGCGGCCATTCCCGTCCAGCTCGGCGGCGGCATACGGGACCTCGCCGGCATCGAACGCTGGCTGGAGGCAGGCGTGGCACGGGTCATCCTCGGCTCCGTCGCGGTGAAGAACCCCATACTCGTCCACCAGGCGTGCCGCAGCTTTCCCGGCCGCATCGCCGTGGGGATAGACGCACGCGACGGCTACGTGGCCACCGAAGGCTGGGCGGACACGTCCACCCTGCGCGCGCCCGACCTAGCCCGCCGCTTCGAGGATGCCGGCGTCTCGGCCGTCATCTACACCGACATCGCGCGTGACGGCATGCTCACCGGCGTGAACATCGCGCAGACCATCGAGTTGGCGGACCAGCTCGGCACGCCCGTTATCGCCAGCGGCGGTATCGGTTCCGCCGCCGACCTGCGGGCGCTGCGCGATGCCGCGGCCTCGGACGGCTTGAACAGCCGCATCGCCGGCGTCATCGTCGGGCGCGCCCTCTATGACGGGCGAATCGCGGTGGCGGAGGCGCTCGGCATCCTCGCCGCCTGAACGAAGGGTTGTAGTATGGGCGAGACACTGGAGACCCACGAGCATGCCGAGGCGGCGGCGCATGGCGGGCGGCGTCACACCGCCCTGCTGATTGCCGTGCTGGCGGCGGGCCTTGCTTTTTGCGAGCAGGGTGCGCAGCACGCCGACACCCGCATGTCGCAGAGTGCCGTCTCTGCCGCGGATGTCTGGGCTGAGTATCAGGCGAAATCCACCCGCGCCAATGAGACGAAGGACCTGGCACAGATCGCCGCCCTGCTGCCGGCGAACGCGGCGGGTGACGCGGCGGCGATACAGGCGCGCTTCGCGGCCGACATCGCGCGTTTTGAGTCGGACCCGAAGACAGGCAAGCAGGCGCTGGCCGACCGTGCCAAGCACCTCGAGGAAGCGCGCGACGCCGCTCATGAACGGCTGGAAGCCTTCGACAACGCAGCCGCCGCCTTGCAACTCGGTATCGTACTGACCACGGCGTCCGTGATCACCGGGTCCGTCATGCTGGTCTGGTGTGGGGCGGTGCTGGGCCTGGCGGGCGGTGTGCTGGCGCTGCTCGGACTGGTGTCACCCGGCATGGCGGCCTGGTAGCATCCGGGCGCAGGCCGCCTTTTTTCCCTGCCATACTTTCAATTTAGCAAAATGTTACAATGTATTATGCGGCACACTGGCGGCGGGCACGCGTCCTGCACAGACTCACGTGGCCGGGGGAGAGAAGTTCGCGCATGATTCTCGATAGTTTTTATGCGGCGGATTTCCAGCGGTATTTCGACGAGCTGCTGAGCCGCGCACCACTGTTACTTTTCGTGCATGTTCCGAAAACCGCGGGAAGCTCCCTGAATGGGGAATTGCAGCCGATCCTGTCACCCGGCCACCACATATTCGTGGACTACACGCAGCTTGACCGCCGGCCGTTCAACGAACTTCTGGACGAGGCGGTGGAGAGCTTCATCGAGCGCGCGAAGGCACGCCGTTACCGCTACTGTACCGGCCACATCATCGCCTCGCACGTGACCCGTATTTCCGAGGCGCTGCCCGACGTGCGCCCGGTGACCTTGCTGCGCGACCCGGTGTCCCGCTTCGTCTCCGACTACCGCTACCAATGTTCGACCATGCATCCCGGCCATGAGCAGTTCAGGACCGCGCATCCCACGATCGAGAGCTATCTCGAACTGCAAGGCGAGTGGAACAAGGCGGCCGCGCACCTCGTACCCGATCGCCTGCGCGGCGACACGGAGGCCAGCATCGGGCACATCGAAGCCAGCTACGCCTTTGTCGGCATACAGGAAGCCTATGCGCTGTCGTTACGGGTGCTGACCACGCTGGCCGGCGCGCCGCGCCGTCCGGCGGTGTTCCGGCGCGTGAATACGCCGACGCCGGAGACACAAGTCGTCCTGCCGGCTGACCTGGAGGAGAGGATTCGCCAGTGCAACGCGCTGGACGCGGCAATCTACGATCATTTCGCGGCACGGTTTAACAACGTCGCGGCTGGCGTTTCGGATTACCTGGACCGGATCGATCCGCTTCCCGAAGCGTGACGGGGCTCGTGCCTGAATGCCCGACACATGGTAGCACCGGCTTCGAGACTGACGGTTGGGCAAGCAAGAAAGGCCTTCTTTTTTGAAAAAAGAAGCAAAAAATTTTTACTCCCGCGCAGGTTCAGCTGCCTCGATTGATCCAAAGGCACCCGGCTGCTGCAGATGCGGGAGAGTAAAAGTTTTTTGGTTCTTTTTTTCAAAAAAGGACTGCTTGCTTCCCCGTGTCGGTCTCAACACTGGCTGGTACCAAGTGCCTCGCCGGATGCTGCAAATGCGACGGGCGATAGAAGTTTTCTGCTTCTTTTCAAGAAAGAAGGCTCTCCTTGCCCAAGCGTCGATTTCAAGGCGGTGAAAAAACGATCGGCGTCGCTACGCCCGTCTCGCCACGACAGTCTGCGGCATCCCGCGCATGTAGACGATCAACTCCTCGCGTATGGCGCGGTAGCGTTCCAGAAACGCCTGAAACACGCCGATGTCGACGGCGTTCTTCGCGCGCAGCTCCGCCTCGAGGTCCGGCGTCAGCGCCACCTGGTCGCTGTCGTTCGTGTTCACACGCACCTTGGCTTCCGGCGTGCGGGTCTCGCCCATCAACGTGGTCAGCGCCCGCAGGCTCAGCGGGTACATCTCCTGCAGACCCACGAACGCGTAGGTGTCGGTGATGTAGTCGACGCAGCCTGCAACGTCGCCCGCCAGGACCATCTCGCGCGGCGCCAGGCTGAGCGAGATCTTGTTGTGCACATGCGGCCTGGCCACGTAGGCGTCGAAATCCGGCGTGCTCGCGATGAATTGCGCCTGTGCTGTGTTCATCGACGAGCGCTGGTAGCGGTAGTCGCTGACCAGGCGCGCCATCGGGTTGCGCAGCATGGTGAAGCAGCGCACGTCCGGGATGCCTGCGCGTATCATCTGCACCTGCCTGGCGTTTATATGGCCGGTGCAGAAGCGGTAATGCCGCTCGCTCTGGCTGGCCACGAAATCCTCCACGGCCGCGTCGAACTTCGCCTGGTACGTGCGCTTGGCGTCGGTGTGGTCGATGTCGATGTTGAAGGACGGTTTGAGGATGCTTCCAGCTTCGACGGTCATCGAGCTGCCGGCGGTCTTGGGCACGTGCACGAACAGCCACAACGGGCTGCCCGCGCCCACCGCGGCGAAGTAACGGTCGAAATCGCGGGCGAAGAGCGCGGAGAGCAAGGCAGCCTCGCTGAAAAGGTCCTGCCCTATCGTGCCCGGCGGGCCGGGTGGATGCAAACGGGCGGAAACCCGGTCAGGCCGCGTCGTAGCCGAACAGCTGCAGGAACCCGCCCCAGGTTTGCGCGCATTGCATCTGCAGGCTGCCGGGCAGGTCGGTCCGCCAGCGGCCGATGGAGGCCTCCGGCGAGAAGCTGGTGGCGTGCTGGGCGAACATCCGCTCGCCCGCCTCCTTGCGCACCGGACCGATCTCGGCCCGCAAAAAGGCGCCGAGCCTTGCGAATGTCGCGGCATCGCCGCGTACCATGTCCTCGTAGCGGATGATGCAGACGTCCGGGCCCGCTTCGGCCTTGATCGCGGTCAGCTGGCTGCAGCTGTGGCTCAGCTGCAGGAACGCCTTGTCCTGGCTCGAATCGAAATAGGCAACGTGCGAGCACAGCACGTCGCGCGGGTCGCGCACGATCACCACCTCCCGCATGCCGGAGAACACCCGCCGCACGAACAGCCGGGTCGGCCGGTGCAGGTTGTTGTTCTTCTCCGCGAAGAAGCGGACGGCGCTCTTGTCCTTGTCGGTGGCCAGCAGGCGGTAATACTGGCGCACGATGTCGGCCACCGCCGTCCCCAGCCGGGCCGGCGCCCAATCTTCATGGAAATGGCGCAGGCTCGCCTGCTTGTGGAAGGCGTGCGCGTATTGCGGCCCGGTGAACGGGTTGAAGCCGATATGGAAGCCGTCGCCTTCCAGTCGGTCCGGATGGGTCGAGTGCCCGGTGTCGGCCGGCGCGGTCAGCACCGCATAGGCCGCCGCATAATAGGACAGCAGGCGCACTTCGTAGGGCACGAGCTCGGCCACCACGATCTGCGGCGAAGCGGCCAGGCAGCTCATCAGGTAGGTGGTGCCGGAACGCCCCGGCGCGGTCACCAGTATGGGCGAGGGTTGCTCGGCTTCCACCGGCGCCCGGTCCTCGCCGCTCAGGAGGCGCTCGCCGCCGGGCACTGCCATACCGTCCGCGAAGCTCACCGTTATCCTGTGGTCCTGGAAAGCGGACAAGGGCGCGGGAAACGTGAACAGGAAGCCGTGCGCCCCGTCGCCGTATCGGCCCAGGGCGGCCAGGTCGCGCCGCGGCCGCTCGGCGAAAACCCGTCCCGCCTCCTGGCCGTCCACCGCCACGCGAAGCTCCAGCTGCGCATCAGGATCGGAATCATCGGCAGCCCAGCCGGCCACCGTTGCCCGGGTGATCGAGTCGACATGGCCGCCACGCATGGAAGTTTCCCTGAGCCTCGATCTTGGGGCCGGGTTTTTGCGCGGACTGCGCCGGGCGTCAAATCCAGGCAGGCGAGGCCTTCCTTTCCGCTTGAAAGCGGCGGAAAACTTCTGTTCCGGTGCCCGGCGCCATGGCCTGGCTTCATTTTGCTGACGTGTATGGTAGCAGACGAGGGTGTGCCGTTATGCAGGCGGGCGGGGGAAAAGTTTCTCGCTGCTTTTTTAGTGAAACGAAGATCTTGCTTACTTCTTCCCCCCCCGTATGAAAGCCGGGCAAGACAGGAACAGCGAAGTTGGTGGCAACACGGTCACAAGGCGGCTTTCAGCCCGGCGAGGATCTGACCGGCGAGCCGCCCCCGCCACCCGGCGCGGTGTTCACGCCGGCGGCCGATGCGGGCGGCACGGACCGTGACGTGCTGCTGGGCTACCAGCTGTTCCTCGGGCGGGACCCGGAGAGCTCCTTCGTCATCGCAGACGCCAGGAACAGCCCCGTCGGCGCCTTTCTGCGTGCGCTCATGGGGTCCGGCGAGTTCCAGAGCGCCGTGCTGGACAAGCTTGCCGCCGGGCGTGCCGTGCCGCATGAGAGCTTCTCCGCCGCCCCCGGCCGCGAGCAGCTGGACTGGCTGTTCAACCTGCTGCGCGTACCGCCGCGTGCGGAGGCCGTGCTGCGCGCCGCCACCAGCTGGGCCGAATGGCTGCGCACGCTGGTGGCCGTCCCCGGCCTGCCGACGGCACCCGCCCGCGCGCCTGCATCGTCCGGCGGGCCCGGTACGCGGGCCGCGGGGTTCGTCCTGATCACCGTCGAGCAGCCCAAACCGGGCGAGCGCATCCAGCCGGGCAGCCTGGTGCAGGGCAGCGGCTGGGCAATCGCGCCCGCCGACATCGCCGAAGTCTCGGTGCATCTGGACGGCAGGCTGCTGACCCACGCCCGCTACGGCCTGCCCAGGCCGGACGTGTCGCGCAGCTTCCCGCATTACCGCCATGTCGACCATTGCGGCTTCAGCTTTTCCGCCGAGGTGCCGGCGGACGCGCAAGAGCTTGCCGGCCAGCTGCTGGTGACGGTTCGCAGCACGGACGGCCAGACGGGGCAGAAGGGCGTCCGCCTGCAGGCGCCGGTCCTGCCGGCGGCGCAGGACGGTCCGGCCCAGGCCGGCTCGGCCGAATCGGCGTGGCCGATCCGCCTGCTGGTCGAGGAAGCGGTGGTCGACCCCGCACGCATGCTGCGCCTGCGCGGCTGGGCGATCAGCGCCGAGACAATGCAGGCTATAACAGTGACGCTGGGTGACAGCCCGCTCGGCGAGGCACGGCACGGCCTGCCGCGGGCGGACATCGCCAGCGCGCATCCGAATTACGCCAATGCCGGCCTGTCCGGTTTCGTGCTGGTTCACCAGCTGGCAAGCGAGGTGCCCGCCGGCCCCGGGTTCGTGCGCGTTCAGGCCAGCGACCGCGCGGGCCACACGCGGCAGACGATCGTGCCGGTAACGCTGCCGGAAGCACCGGGCCAGCTTGAAGCCGCGGGCGAACCGCCGGACGCCGCCACCAGGACCACGCTGGACACCGACGGCACGCTGCGGGTGGAAGGCTGGGCCTGG
>CAXUOA010000093.1:0-9489 GCA_964252625.1 uncultured Acetobacteraceae bacterium
GTGAAGATCTTGCTGGTCGCCTTTTCAATAAGAATGTGCTGCTCGCGCGTCTGCAGCGCCAGGCGCAAGGCAGGCTGGCCGGCGGCATCGATGCTGCGGCCCACCAGGCGGCCCGGCATCTGCCGCTTGCAGGCGTCCGTGGTGGCGAAGAACGCGGCGTGCGGCCCGCCGAACCCCATGGGCACGCCGAAACGCTGCGTGCTGCCGACCACGATGTCCGCACCCATCTCGCCGGGCGGCGTCAGCAGCACCAGGCTCAGCACATCCGCGCATACGATCGCCAGCGCGCCGGCTTCGTGCGCGGCCGCGGTCTCCATCTGCAGCGGGCGTATGGCGCCGGTGGTGCCCGGGTATTGCAGCACCACGGCGAACGGGTTGGCCGCACCGATGGCCGCCACGTCGCCCGGTGCGAAATCCACCAGGGTCCAGTCCAGCGGGCGGGCGCGGGTCTCCAGCACGGCGCGGGTCTGCGGATGCAGGTCGGTCGCCACGGCCACGACTTGGCTGCCGGTGCGCGACAAGCCATGCGCCATTGCCACGGCCTCCGCCGCCGCGGTGGCCTCGTCCAGCAGCGAGGCGTTGGCGATCGGCAGGCCAGTCAGGTCGGTGACCATGGTCTGAAAGTTCAGCAGCGCCTCCAGCCGGCCCTGCGCGATCTCTGCCTGGTACGGCGTGTAGGCGGTGTACCAGCCGGGGTTCTCCAGCACGTTGCGCAGGATCACCGGCGGCGTATGGGTGTTGTGGTAGCCGCAGCCGATCAGGCTCTTCGTGCGGCTGTCGTTCTGCGCGGCGATGACGGCCAGCTCCGCCAGCACGGCAGCCTCGTCCGCCGCGGCGGGCAGGTCCATCGGCTGGACGCTGCGTATCCCTGCCGGGATGGTGCGCGCCATCAGCGCGTCCAGCGACTCCGCACCGACCGTTCGCAGCATCGCGAAGATGTCCGTCTCGCTCGGCCCGATGTGGCGGGCGACGAACGCGTCGGGCGCTTCGAGCGCGTCCAGGTCGGCAACGTTACCCATGGGCTAGAGCGTCTCCAAGAAGCTCTCATAGGCTTCCTCGTCCATCAGTGTCTCGAAGATGTCCTCGTCGCCCGGCTCCATGCGCCAGAACCAGCCCTCGCCGGCCGGGTCGCGGTTGATCAGGCCGGGGTCGTCGACGATGTTCTCGTTTATCTCGGCCACGCGGCCGGCGAGCGGGGCATACACGTCGTTCGCCGCCTTCGTGCTCTCCACGGTGGCCACGGATTCGCCTTCGACGATCTCGCGGTCGGTGGCCGGCAGCTCGATGAAGACGATGTCGCCGAGCGCTTCCTGAGCGTGGTCGGTTATGCCGATCGTCAGCGTGCCGTCATCTTCCAGGCGGACCCATTCGTGGTCTTTTGTGTAGCGTGTCTCTGCCATGTCTCTGCTCGCTTATCTGACGAAACGGTGGGGAACGAAGGGCAGGGGCGCTACCGCCGCGGGCAGGAGCTGGCCCCTGACCAGCAAAGCGAGCGGCGTGCCCTCGGTTGCCAGGTCCCGCCTTACGTAGCCCATGGCAATCGGCGCGCCGAGGCTGGGCGAGAAGGTGCCGGACGTGATGGTGCCCGCCCCGGTGCCGTCCTGCGCCGCCATGGTGGTGCCGGTGCGGGCCGGCGCGCGGCCTTCCGGGCGTACGCCCACGCGCATGCGGTGCGGGCCATGCGTCAGGTGGTCGGCGACCGTGGCGGCACCCAGGAAATCCTTCGCCTCGCGCCGCCGCTTCGGGATGGTCCAGGCAAGCCCAGCCTCGACCGGGCTGGTCAGCATGTCGATGTCCTGGCCGTAGAGGCAGAGGCCGGCCTCCAGGCGCAGCGTGTCGCGCGCGGCGAGGCCGGCCGGCGCGCATTCCGGCTCGGCGAGCAGGCGTGTGGCCAGCGCCTCCGCGTCCTGCGCCGCCACGGATATCTCGAACCCGTCCTCGCCCGTGTAGCCGCTTCGGCTGACCCAGCAGGCGATGCCGGCGACGGGGCAGGACGTGACGCCGAGGAAGGCCAGGCTGGCGGCAGCCGGCGCCAGGCGGCCCATGATGGCTGCGGCGAGCGGGCCTTGCAGAGCGAGCAGCGCGCGGTCCTCGTGCAGTTCCGGCTCGATGCCGTGTATGCGCAGGTGGCGCACGTCTTCCTCGCTGCGGGAGGCGTTCAGCACGACGAACAGGCGGTTCTGGCTTTTGGCCACCATGATGTCGTCGATGATGCCGCCCAACTCGTTGGTGAGCAGGGCATAGCGCTGGCGGCCGGGTGCCAGACCCACGATGTCACTCGGCGTGAGCTTCTCCAGCGCGGCCGCGGCATCCTGCCCGTGCAACGAGATCTGGCCCATGTGGGAGACATCGAACAGGCTGGCGCCGCTGCGCGTGTGGGCGTGCTCGGCTAGCGTTCCGGCGAACTGCACGGGGAGGCACCAGCCGGCGAACTCCATCATCCTGGCGCCGAGGCGGCGGTGCAGCGCGTCCAGCGGCGTGGTGCGCGGCGGCGGGACGGGATCGAGGTCTAGCAGGTCGGACATGCGGTCTGGTTCCGGGCACACGAGGTCAGGTCCGGTCGCCCGGCAGTCTGACCCCCCTCTGTCACGGAACCTGAGAGATTCGGGCAAGCGCCCTTTCTCCGTCGGTGCGGCGACGGCGCGCCGGCTTTCCAGAGGCTCCGATCTCCCGCGGTCCTTGGTGCCTGAGCGTTTCCGGGGGCCGGTTGCGCCTTCGGCGGCAGGGGTATGGGCCTGCTGCTCTCCCGCGGGGGATAGTGGAACGGGGGTTGTATGGCGTGGTGGAAGGAAGAAAGAAAGGCCTTCTTTTTTTCAAAAAAGAAGGCCTTCCTTCCTTCCTTGTGTCGCCCTAGAAGCCCCCCATGCGTTTCACCGTAGATCGCCTGGATCACATCGTGATCACCGCCCACGAAGTGGAGATCACCGCCGCCTGGTACCAGCGCGTGCTCGGCATGGAGCGCGAGGATTTCGGCCCGGAGCGACGCTGCGCGCTCAAGTTCGGCGGCCAGAAGATCAACGTGCGACCGGCCGATGCGCGGGCGTGGGACAGCGGGCGGGAGAGCCAGCCCGGCAGCCAGGATTTGTGCTTCATCACCGCCGTGGGGCCGCTGGACGTGGTGGCGCACCTGCATGGCTGCGGCGTGGCGGTGGAAGCCGGGCCGGTGAAGAAGCACGGTGCGCTGGGCGAGATAAACAGCGTCTATTGCCGAGACCCGGATGGCAACCTGATCGAGATCGCCTCCTATCTTGAGTGATCCCTCGCCGGGGAACACGCTCAACACCGCCGATTTCGACTTCGCCCTGCCGCCAGGGCTGATCGCCCAGCATCCGGCGGTGCCGCGTGAGGCGGCGCGGCTGCTGTGCGTGGACGGCGCTCTTACCGATCGGCATGTGGGTGACCTGCCCGACCTGCTGCGCCCCGGCGACCTGCTGGTGGCCAACAACACGCGGGTGATCCCGGCCCAGCTCTGGGCGCGGCGCGGCGCGGCGCGTGTCGGCATCACGCTGGACCGCAAGCTGGCGGACGGCGCCTGCCACGCGCTGGCCCGCAACGCCCGCCGGCTGCGCGCGGGGGACCGGCTGGCGTTCGAGGGCGGGGACGGCTTTTCCGCCGAGGTGGCCGGACGGGACGACGATGGCGGCGTGACGCTGGTGTTCGACCGCGAGGGAGACGCGTTCTCCCAGGCCCTGGCGCAGGCGGGCGCGCTGGCGCTGCCGCCCTACATCGCGCGGCCGGAAGGCCCCACGGCACAGGACCAGTCGGACTACCAGACCGTGTTCGCGGCGCAGGACGGGGCGGTGGCGGCGCCCACGGCCGGGCTGCATTTCACGCCGGCGCTGCTGGCCCGGCTGGCGGCACGCGGTGTGGCGCGCGTGACGCTGACGCTGCACGTGGGCGCCGGCACCTTCCTGCCCGTTCGCGGCGAGACCCTGGCCGGCCACCGCATACATGCCGAGCACGGCATGCTGGACGCGGCAACCTGCGCCGCGATCAACGCGGCGCGCGCCGCCGGACGGCGCATCGTGGCCGTAGGCACCACCAGCCTGCGCCTGCTGGAGACAGCCACGAGCAAGGACGGCGAAACCCGGCCGTTCGCCGGCGAGACCGACATCTTCATCCACCCCGGGCGTCGGGTGCGCAGCGCGGACCTGCTGCTGACCAACTTCCATCTGCCGCGCTCGACGCTGTTCATGCTGGTGTGCGCCTTTGCCGGCACCGCGCGCATGAAGGCGGCTTACGCCCATGCGATCGCTGGCGAATACAGGTTCTATTCGTATGGCGATGCGACGTTGCTGACGCGGGTGGACGCGTGAGGAAGCAAGCAAGCAAGGCCTTCTTTTTTGAAAAAAAGAAGCAAAAAACTTTTATCCCCGCGCCTGCGCAACGGTGCTCGCCGGTTCTGCCAATGCGCGTATTGGCAGAACCGGCGTGTCCCTCGGTGCAGGCGGGGGAGCAAAAGTTTTTTGGTCCTTTTTTTCAAAAAAGGACTGCTTGCCTTGCCTGACTTCCACTGGACTCCAGAAGCCACCGACGGCGCAGCCCGCGCCGGCACGCTGCACACGGCGCACGGCGCCGTGCAGACGCCGGTGTTCATGCCCGTGGGCACGGCCGGCACGGTAAAGGCGATGACGGCGGACGCGGTGCGCAGCACGGGCGCCGGGATCGTGCTGGGCAACACCTATCATCTGATGCTGCGGCCCGGCGCGGAGCGTGTGGCGGCGCTGGGCGGGCTGCACAGGATGATGGACTGGCCGGGGCCCATCCTGACCGACTCCGGCGGCTTCCAGGTGATGTCGCTCGGCAAGTTGCGTACGCTGGACGAAGGCGGGGTGACGTTCGCCTCGCATCTGGACGGAGCCAAACACCGGCTGACGCCGGAGCGCGCGGTGCAGATACAGCATCTGCTGGACGCCACCATCACCATGGTGCTGGACGAGTGCACCGCGTTTCCGGCGACCCATGCGGTGGCGGAAGCGAGCATGGCGCTTTCCATGCGCTGGGCCGCGCGCTGCCGCGCGGCGTTCGTGGCACGCGAGGGCTACGCGCTGTTCGGCATCGTCCAAGGCGGCGTGTATCCGGATCTGCGGGCGCGCTCGGCGCAGGCGCTGCTGGATGTGGGGTTCGAGGGCTACGCCATAGGCGGACTGGCGGTGGGCGAGGGCCAGGCCGCAATGTTTGACACGCTGCAGGCCACGGTGACGCATCTGCCGGCGGAGCGGCCGCGCTACCTGATGGGCGTCGGCACGCCGGACGATCTGGTAGGTGGCGTGATGCGCGGCGTGGACATGTTCGACTGCGTGATGCCGACGCGGGCTGGGCGCACCGGCCGGGCGTTCACCAGCCGCGGCGTGCTGAACATGCGCAACGCCCGCCATGCCGACGATGCCGGGCCTGTCGATCCCGCCTGCCTGTGCCCCGCCTGCACGCGGCACAGCCGTGCCTACCTGCACCATCTATTCCGCTGCGAGGAGATGCTGGGGCCGATGCTGCTGACCTGGCACAACATCGCGTATTACCAGTCGCTGATGCGAGGGCTGCGTGCGGCGATCGTGGACGGGCGACTGGCGGCGTTCGCATCCGAGACGCAGGCGGGGTGGACGGCGGAGCGGCCGGGGCCTGCCGATGGAGCCATCCCGGCGGCCGCGGTCTGAGCTTTCGCCACCTTCGTGCTATATAAGCGGCCAGCCCCTTCCCAAGCGCGATCGATCTTATGGACACCATCCCACCGAACCTGACCCAGCTCGGCCAGCCCACCATCTGGCCGCAATCGCCCGAGGAGGCGCGACTCGAGCGCGTGCCCGCGCCGGCGCAGGGCATGGCCTACGTCGTCCGCTTCACCGCGCCCGAGTTCACCTCGCTCTGCCCGATCACGGCCCAGCCGGATTTCGCCCACCTGGTGATCGACTACATCCCGTCGGAATGGCTGGTTGAGAGCAAATCGCTCAAGCTGTTTTTGGCCAGCTTCCGCAATCATGGCGCCTTCCACGAGGCCTGCACCATGCAGATTGCCGGCCGGCTCGTGGCGCTGCTCTCGCCGGTGTGGTTCCGCATCGGCGCTTACTGGTATCCGCGCGGCGGCATGCCGATCGACGTGTTCTGGCAAAGCGGTGCGCCGCCTGAAGGCGCGTGGGTGCCGGAGCAGGGGGTATCGGGGTACCGCGGGCGTGGCTGAAGGAAGCAAGCGGTTCTTTTTTGAAAAAAAGAACCAAAAAACTTTTGCTTCTGACGCACTTGATGCAGCGGTAATAGTTCGGCCACTTGCGCGTCGTTTCGGACAGGCGCCAGGAACAAAAGTTTTTTGCTTCTTTTTTGCAAAAAAGAAGGCCTTCCTTGCCTGAAGCCCGCATACGCGACCAGGCCCTCAAGCTGGGCTTCGACGCGATAGGCTTCGCCCCAGCCCATCTGGGCCCCGAAGCCCGCGCCCACCTCGCCCACTTCCTGGCCGCCGGCCGCCACGGCGAGATGGGCTGGCTCGCCGAGCGCACCGAGCAGCGCGCCCACCCGCAGAGCCTCTGGCCGGAGGCCTGCACCGTCATCGCGCTGGGCCTGTGCTATGCGCCGCCGGACGATCCGCTGGCCACGCTGGCGCGCCCGGATCGCGGCAACATCAGCGTCTATGCCCGTCATCGGGACTACCACGACGTGCTGCGCGGCAAGCTGAAGCACCTGGCGCAGTTCATCGTCAGCCGGTTCGGCGGCGCGGTGAAGGTGTTCGTGGACACAGCGCCGGTGATGGAGAAGCCGCTGGCCCAGCAGGCGGGGCTGGGGTGGCAGGGCAAGCACACCAACCTGGTCTCGCGCGCGCACGGTTCCTGGCTGTTCCTGGGCGAGGTGTTCACCACGCTGGATCTGCCGCGCACGGCGGCGTCCGGCGGCGGCTGCGGCACGTGTGCGCGCTGCCTTGCCGCGTGCCCCACGGATGCGTTCCCGGCGCCCTACCAGCTCGATGCCACGCGCTGCATCTCCTACCTGACGATCGAGCACGCCGGCCCGATCCCGCACGCGCTGCGTCCGGCGATCGGCAACCGCATCTACGGCTGTGACGATTGCCTGGCGGTATGCCCCTGGAACAAGTTCGCCCAGGCCGGCCGTGACGAGAAGCTGGCGGCGCGCGCCGACCTCGCCGCGCCGCGCCTGGCCGAGTTGGCGCTGCTGGACGATGCGGCGTTCCGGGCGATGTTCTCCGGCTCGCCGATCAAGCGCAGCGGGCGTAACCGGTTCGTGCGCAACGTGCTCACCGCGATTGGCAACTCCGCGGACGCTTCGCTTCGCCCGGTGGCGCAGGCGCTGGCCGGCGATGCTGACCCGGTGGTGGCCGAGGCGGCGCAATGGGCGGCTGTGCGGCTTGCCGCTGTGTAGGAAGCAAGCCGTCCTTCTTGGGAAGAGTCACCGAGTGACTTTGCTCGCCCAAGCCGTTGCAACAGCCACGCCTTTCCGGACGGGCGATGCGGCCGCCAAATCGCAAGAACAAGAGGTGTTTACTTCTGATTTTCGAATCAGAAGGCCGTTCTTGCCTTCGATCAACCCCGAACCCAATGGCGTCATTTTATGACTTCGCTGGCCAAACGCAGCTTCTCGCTGTCCGGGCATCGCACCAGCGTGGCGCTGGAGCCGGTGTTCTGGAGCGCGCTGGAACGGGCGGCCCAGAAATCAGGCCTCACGTTGCTGACTGTCGTGGCTTCGGTGGATGCGGAGCGAGGGCCGGAGCAGTCGCTGGCCTCGGCGCTGCGGGTATGGGCTTTGCAGAAAAGCACCGATCGCTGATCCTGGCGGTGATACGTTTAGGACGACTGTCGTCGGCGAGGCTCCAGGATCGTTACGCAAGCGTGCTAAGCATGACGCCACTCGCCGTTTTTTACACGTCAACCGAAGGCCGCTGGCATAAGTCTGCCACAGTGGCCGGAAATCGGAAAAATCCGGCGGCTTTCCTCCGCGCGTTAACCAACGCGCAACCACAAGCATCGCAAAGTCCGCTCACCCGAAAAACCGGGTGCACCAAGTGGAGAATCCCGATGGCCGCCTCTTTCACCCAAGCCGACAACACCCACGTCAGCCCTCTGATGCTCGCAGATCGCCTGCTGACCCTCGCCAAGGATGCAGACCGTGCCGGCTTGCGCCGCCCGGCACAGCGTCTGCTGCAGCTCGCTTATGCAGTCTATGACGAAAAGCCTGGCCACGCCTGAACAGAATGCCGGCCTACGCCAGGCGCTCGGCCGTCACTTGGCGGCCAGCGCAGGCGCGTTGTTCCTGTGCGCCCACGCTTTCGCGGCACCTTCCCCTGGCCACGGACTACCCGGAGACAGCGTGCTGCCCAGGCAGGTCCAGCCGGCGGCAAGGCGGGCCTGGATGGCCCGGCAATCCGCCTTGTGCCTGGTGGCTATCGCCGATTCCGGCTCGCGTTATGGGCTGCCGCCCAGCTTGCTGCCGGCAATCTCCCGGGTGGAGACCGGCCGCGCACTGCCCGTGACGGGTGATCGCCAGCCCTGGCCCTGGGCGGTCAACGCGGACGGTGAATCGCTGTTTTTCGACACGCGCGCCCAGGCCGTGGCCGAGACCACCCGCCGCCTGGCCGACGGCGCCCGCTTCGTCGATATCGGTTGCATGCAGGTCGACCTGCGCGAACATGCCAGCGCCTTTCCCAGCCTGGCGGACGCCTTCAACCCTGCGCTGAATGCAGATTACGCCGCCCGCCTGCTCGTCTCGCTGCGCACCGGCAAGCGCGGCGCCGAACGCGGCTGGGCGCTGGCCTCGGGCTTCTACCACTCCGGCACGCCGGGGCTGATGGAGCCTTACGCCGCACAGGTGGCGCACATGCGGCAGACACAGAAATCGAGCCTGGCCGAGTGAGGACCGCGTTCCCCGGTCATGGCTGGCAGGCCGGGGCAAGTCCGGCCCGGAAACGCATCGCGTTCTGCACGTAGGCCGGCGCGGTCATCGCGAACTTCGCGCGTTCCTCTTCGCCCAGCACCCGCACCAGCCTGGCCGGCGTTCCCGCCCACATCTCGTTCGCGCCGATATGCTTGCCCGGCGTAAGCACGGCGCCGGCTGCCAGCACGCCACCGGATTCGATCACCGCGCCGTCCAGCACGGTGGCGCCCATGGCGACGAACGCGCGATCCTGCAGCGTGCAGGCGTGCACAATCGCCATGTGGCCGACCGTCACGTCCTCGCCCACCAGGCAGGCCATGCCCTCGCCGGGGTTGCAGTGCAGCAGGCAGCCGTCCTGGATGTTGCTGCGCGCGCCCACGCGTATGCGGTTGGTATCGCCGCGCAGGATGCAGCCGAACCAGATGCTGGCCTGCGCGCCGATCTCCACGTTGCCGATCAGCACGGCTGTGGGGGCGATCCAGGCGTCCGGGGCGATTATCGGTGAGGTGCCGTCCAGGGACCAGAGCGGGCCTGGTTTGAGGGGGGCCATCTGAGAAATCCTAAAGGAAGAAAGGCCTTCTTTTTTGAAAAAAAGAAGCAAAAAACTTTTGCTCCTGC
>CAXUOA010000094.1:0-9474 GCA_964252625.1 uncultured Acetobacteraceae bacterium
CCTCTCCGGCGTGCACAGCGCCATGCCCATGTTCAAGGCGCGCAAGCTCTGCCCGGACGCCACCGTCATCAAGCCGGACATGGCCGCCTACGCGGCAATCGCCCGCCGCCTGCGCACCCTGATGCGCACCCTCACCCCCCTCGTCCAACCGCTCTCCATCGATGAGGCCGCGCTCGATCTCGCCGGCACCGAACAGCTGCACGGCGCCCCGCCCGCCGCCACCCTCGCCCGCTTCGCCCGCCAGGTGGAGGCCGAATTCGGCGTCACCGTCAGCATCGGCCTTGCCGCCAACCGCCTGCTGGCCAAACTCGCCGCCGGCCGGGACAAACCGCGCGGCTTCGCCGTATTCGGCGACGACGCCGCCGCCCTCCTGGCTCCGGAACCCGTCACCCTGCTGCCGGGCGTAGGCCCCGTCCAGGCGCGCCGCCTGGCGAAGCTGGGCCTGACCCGCATTGGCCAACTGCAAAACCTGACGGACCGCGAAGCCCGCATTTTGCTGGGCGACGACGGCCCATCGCTTGCCGCCCGCGCCCGTGGCGAGGATGGCCGCGTGGTCACGCCCGTCACCGCCGCCAAATCGATCAGCGCGGAGACCACCTTCAGCGAGAACCTCTCCGCCCGGCCCGCCCTGGAAGCGCATCTCTGGCGCCTGTCCGAACGCCTGGCGGAGCGCCTGCGCAGCGGCGGCCACGCCGCCTGCGGTGTCACCCTGAAGCTGAAGACCGCCGGTTTCGCGTCCAGAACCCGCACGCAGCGCCTGCCGCAGCCCACCGCTTTGCCGGACACCCTGTTTGCCGCCGCCCAGACCCTGCTAGCCCGGGAAGCCGACGGCACGCCGTTCCGCCTGATCGGCATAGGCGCCTCCGGCCTGGCCCCGCTCGCCACGGCCGACACAGGCGACCTGGCGGACCCGGACGCCGCCCGCCGCCGCGCCCGCCAGGGTGCGATAGACGGCCTGCGCGCCCGCTTCGGCGACGCCGTTATTGGGAAAGGAAGGGGAAAAGGCCTTGTTTTCTGAAGAAAAGGTTACTGCCCAGGCAGGGGTGAGAACGCAAAGCCGCTCAAAGCCCCAACTCTCATGTGGCTGATCGTTTTAGTCGTTTCGAGTTTCACCTTCGTCGGCGTTTCCCGGATCGAAACCGGACCGAACGCAAAAAGCAAAATCAATGTTTTTACCGGGTTGCGTGGCTTGCCACTTACCTGGGCAGTTACAAAAAAGAAGGCCTTCCTTGCTTGCGCAAGTGTCGACCTCACCCAATCGCGAACCGCACCCAGGCCGGCGCATGATCACTCGCATTTGCCGCCCCGCGAACCTCCCGGTCCACGCCCGCATCCAGCAAACGCAAAGCCGGGCTAAGCAGCATGTGGTCCAGACGCATTCCCGCATCCCGGCTGAAATGCTCGCGGAAGTAATCCCAGAAGGTGAACATCGGCACGTCCGGATACCGGGTGCGCAGCGCATCCACCCAGCCCTGCTCCACAAGCCGCCGGAACGCGGCACGGCTTTGCGGTTGCAGCAGCGCGTTGCGTTTCCAGGAGCGTGAGGAATAGATGTCGAACTCGGTCGGCACCACGTTGAAGTCGCCGCACAGTATCACCGGCAGCCCGCTCGCCTGCAGCGTCGCGGAATGCACGAGAAGCCGCTCGAACCAGGCCAGCTTGTAGGCGAATTTCGGCCCGGGATACGGGTTGCCGTTCGGCAGGTACAGGCAGCCTACGAGAACACCCTGCACCGCCGCCTCGATGTAGCGTGCCTGCACATCCGCCGCGTCACCCGGCAACGCGCGGCGCGTGAGGACGGGTTCCGCGCCGCGCGCCAGGATCGCCACGCCGTTCCAGCTCCGCTGCCCCTGCCACACGGCTTCATAACCAGCCTCGCGCAGCGCGGCGGCCGGAAACGCGCGGTCCTCCGCCTTCAGCTCCTGCAGGCAGGCCACGTCAGGCTGCGTCTGCGCCAGCCAGGCGAGCAGGTTTCCCAGCCGCTTGTTTATGCCGTTGATGTTGTAGGTGGCGAGTTTCACGAGGGGTAAGCAAACAAGGCGTTCTTTTTTGAAAAAAAGAAGCAAAAAACTTTTGTCCCGCCGGGCCCGCCGCGTTTCCGCACCCGCCGACAGGGAGCAAAAGTTTTTTGCTGCTTTTTTTCAAAAAAGAAGGCCCTGCCTGCTTCCTTCAAGCCGCCTCCACCGCATGCAGCACGGCCATGCTGGCTGCGAGAGTGACCTGCTTACGTTCGGACATGCGCACCACAACGCAACCCGGCGCGCCGGTTGCCCCCGCTAGGCCGCCGTGTAGGTTGCGCGCCATGCCGACCGACGCCTCCCCCAGACAGATCCGGCTGCACGCGTTCGAGATGGCCTGCGTCGGCCACATCCAGCAGGGCCTCTGGCGGCACCCGCGTGACCGGGCCACCGACTACACCCGCCTGGACCACTGGGTGGCGCTGGCCCGCACGCTGGAGCGCGGCCTGTTCGACGGCCTGTTCCTGGCCGACGTGCTGGGCGTATACGACGTCTATGGCGGCAGTCCGGACGCTGCCCTGCGCGCCGCCGTGCAGGTGCCCAACTTGGACCCCGCGCTGCTGATCCCCGCCATGGCGCACGCCACGCAAAACCTTGGCTTCGCGATCACCGCCAACACGGCCGCCAGCCACCCCTTCGTGTTCGCCCGCCAGATGAGCACGCTGGACCACCTGACAGGCGGTCGCATCGGCTGGAACGTGGTCACCGGCTACCTGGAGTCTGCCGCCCGCGCGTTGGGCCGCGATGCCCAGGCGGAGCACGACACGCGCTACGATGCCGCCGACCAGGTGATGGACGCGCTGCGCCGGCTCTGGCGCGAAAGCTGGCAGGACGGCGCCGTCTCCGCCGACCGTGCCGCTGGCCTCTACACGGACCCGTCGCGCGTGCGCAGTGTCTCCGGCCAAGGCCAGGGCTGGCGCACGGACGCCATCCACCTGTGCGAACCCTCGCCGCAGCGCGGCCCCGTCATCTACCAGGCTGGCGCATCCGCGCGCGGTCTGCGCTTCGCCGCCGACCACGCCGAATGCGTGTTCGTCAACGGCACCACGCCGGCGCAGACGGCCATGCTGGTGGCCAGCCTTCGCGCGGCCGCAGGCGCCCGCCCGGTGCAGGTATTCGCCGGCATGACCGTGGTGGCCGGCCGCACCCAGGCCGCAGCGGAGGACAGATGCGCGGAGTACGAGCGCTACGCGGATGCAGAGGCCGCGATGGTGCAGTCCGCCGGCTCCATGGGCGTGGATTTCGCCATCCTGGCCGAGGACGAGCCGATACGCATGGGCCCCACCCAGGCCGTCGTATCCAACCTGGCCGCACTGACCGCCGGCCCGGTAATCACCAAGCGTGGCTTCCGCGACCGCCTGCGCCTGGGCGGCCGGCAGGCGCCCGTCGTGGGCTCGCCTGCGCAGGTGGCCGGTGTGATGCAGGACTGGATGGCGCAGGCGGACCTGGACGGCTTCGTCCTGGCGCGCACGGTGACGCCGGAGTGCTTCGTGGATTTCGTGGATCTGGTGGTGCCGGAGCTGCAGCGGCGCGGTGCGTATAAGACGGCGTATGCGCCGGGAACGTTGCGGGCGAAGCTGTTTGACAGGTAGGAAGAAAGGCCTTCTTTTTTGAAAAAAAGAAGCAAAAAACTTTTGCTCCGCTGTCGCGCCGGGTTTCGGCAGCCGCCGACAGGGAGCAGAAGTTTTTTGGTTCTTTTTTTCAAAAAAGAACTGCTTCCTTGCTTGGGGCCGGAAACACCATGAAAGCACTCTGGGCCATAGTCGCCATTCTCGGCGCCGCAGCACTCGCCGTGCTCGCCACCAGCCGCGGCGAGAGCGTCAACGCGCTCTGGCTTGTCACCGCGGCGCTGTGCACCTACGCGCTGGCCTACCGGTTCTACAGCCTGTTCATCGCCACCCGCGTACTGCGGCTGGACGCCGCGCGCCCCACGCCCGCCATCGTGCGCAACGACGGCCTGGATTACGTGCCCACCAACAAATACGTGCTGTTCGGCCACCATTTCGCGGCCATCGCCGGCGCCGGGCCGCTGGTGGGACCGGTGCTGGCCGCCCAGATGGGCTTCCTGCCAGGCACGCTGTGGATACTCGTGGGCGTAGTGTTCGCCGGCGCCGTGCAGGACATGCTGATCCTGTACCTCTCCGTCCGGCGGGACGGGCGCAGCCTGGGCGACATGATACGCACGGAGATGGGTCCGTTCGCCGGCATCGTAGCCAGCGTGGGCATCCTGGCGATCATGGTGATCCTGCTGGCGGTGCTGGCCCTGGTGGTGGTCAAGGCGCTGGCCGGCTCGCCCTGGGGCAGTTTCACGGTGTTCGCCACCGTGCCGACCGCACTGCTGATGGGGCTGTACGGGCGCTACGTGCGGCCCGGCCGGGTGCTGGAGATGAGCGTCATCGGCTTCGTGCTGCTGATGACCTCGCTGTGGCTGGGCGGCGCAGTGGCGGCGGACCCGGTATGGGCCGCACGCTTCACCTTCAGCGGCACCGCCTGGGCGTTCATGCTGATGGCCTACGGCTTCGTGGCCAGCGTGCTGCCGGTGTGGCTGATCCTGGCGCCGCGCGACTACCTCAGCACGTTCCTCAAGATCGGCACCATCTGCGCGCTGGCGCTGGGCATCGCGGTGGTGATGCCGGCGCTGCGCATGCCGGCGGTCAGCCGGTTCATCGACGGCAGCGGGCCGGTGTTCGCGGGCAGCGTGTTTCCGTTCCTGTTCATCACCATCGCCTGCGGCAGCGTCAGCGGCTTCCACGCGCTGGTCTCCAGCGGCACCACGCCGAAGATGATCGGCAGCGAGGCCCAGATACGCGCCATCGGCTACGGCGCCATGCTGGCCGAGAGCATGGTGGCCATCATGGCGCTGATCGCCGCCTGCGTGCTGGAGCCGGGCGCCTATTTCGCGATGAACGCGCCGGCCGCGCTCGTCGGCAGCACGGTGGACACGGCGTCCGCCACCATCACCGGCTGGGGCTTCCCCATTTCGGCCGCGTCGCTGGCCGGCATCGCGCATGACGTGGGCGAGCACACGATACTGGCGCGCGCGGGCGGCGCGCCGACCCTGGCCGTGGGCATGTCCCGCATCCTGTCCGGGGCACTCGGCGGCCGCGGGCTGATGGCGTTCTGGTATCATTTCGCCATCCTGTTCGAGGCGCTGTTCATCCTGACCACGCTCGATGCCGGCACGCGGGTGGCGCGTTTCATGATCCAGGACCTGGCCGGCCTGGCCGTGCCCGCCTGGCGCCGCACGGACAGCACGCTCGCCAACGTGGCCGCCACCGGGCTGGCCGTCTGTGCCTGGGGGTATTTCCTGTACCAGGGCGTGGTCGATCCGCTGGGCGGCATCAACACGCTGTGGCCGCTGTTCGGCATCTCCAACCAGATGCTGGCCGCCATCGCGCTGACGCTGGCCACCGTGGTGCTGTTTAAGATGAAGCGCCAGGCCTACGCCGCGGTGGCCGCCGTACCCGCCGCCTGGCTCGCGGTGTGCACGCTGACGGCGGGCTGGGAGAAGATCTTCTCCCCCGCGCCCGCGGTGGGCTTCCTCGCCCACGCGGCCAGGTTCTCCGCCGCCCTGGCCGAGGGCAGGGTGATGGCGCCGGCCAGGTCGGTGGCGGACATGGGCCAGGTTCTGGCCAACGACTACGTGGATTGCGCGCTGACCGGCCTGTTCATGGCCGTGGTGGTGCTTATGCTGGGCGCCGGCGTGGCGTGCATCTTTCAGGCCCTCCGCCACGTAAGAGTGACCACGCATGAGGACCGCCATGATCTGCCGCTGCTTCGGCCGAATGTTTGACCTGAGCGAAGCAGCCAGAAGCGCACGCGCGGCGGTGGAACTGGTCGTGGGCCTGCCCGACTACGACCGGTACGTGACCCATCTGCGTGACACACATCCCGGCGAGGCGGTGCTGTCGCGCGATGCGTTCTTCCGGGCGCGGCAGGACGCGCGGTTCGGTGCGGGCGGCGGCCTGCGGTGCTGCTAGGAAGCAGGAAGGCCCTTCCTGAAGGCCGGCGCCTGGCCGATACAGCCGCCGACAGCGAGCAAAGGTCCCTCTTTCTTTCCCTGAAAGACCGCCTGATCGCCATACGCCGCCGCCGCATCTCCTACTCCGGCAAGCTCGCCCGCTTCATCCTGTTCCCCCGCCTTTGGGCGCGCCCGTACCGGCGCCCGACCCTGGACGTGGCGCGCGACAAGGGCATCGGCGACGTGCTCATGTGCACGCCGGCGTTGCGCGCGGCCCGGCAGGCCAACCCGCACGGCCGCATACGCTTCTACACGAACTTCCCGGAGCTGGTGGAAGGCCTGCCCTACATAGACGAGGTGCTGCCGGACGCGGCGCGCCCGCCCGGCAACATCTACCTGGACTACCTGAAGACCGTGCCCACGACGGTGCACATCGCCCGCCTGCTCGGCGACCGGATCGGCGTGAACGTCACCGACGTGCAGCCCGACTGCGTGATCGATGGTGCGCTGGTGGAAGCCTACCAGAACGCCTGGCGTCACCTGCCGCGGCCCTGGGTGATCGCGCTGCGCCGCGCCAGCCGCTTCACCCCCAACAAGGACTGGCCAGAGGCACGCTGGGACGAGCTGGTCGCGCGCGTGGCCGCAAACGCCACGCTGATCGAAATCGGCGACGCGCCGGAGGCGCCCAGCCCGGTGCCGGTCGGCGCCTACATCGACCTGCGCGGCCGGACCACGCTTGCGCAACTCGCTGCCGCCGTCAGCGCTGCCGACATCCACGTGGGCCCGGTGTCGGGCCCGATGCACATCGCCGGCGCCGCGGGCACGCCCACAGTGGTGATCATCGGCGGCTACGAGCACCCGGTAAACGCGCATTACGAAGGCAACGTCGAGTTCTACACGCAGGTGCCGTGCGCACCGTGCTGGCTGCGCACGCCTTGCCCGTTTGACGTGAAGTGCCTGCACGCGATCGGGGTGGGCGCGGTGTTCGACGCCATTGCGGAACGTTGGGCGAGCGCTGCGGGGCGGATGAAGCCGTAACCAACCTGTTTTGAAGGTGACGCTCAGGCAAGGAAGAAAGGCCTTCTTTTTTGAAAAAAAGAAGCAAAAAACTTTTGTCTCCGTCGGGTGCGCGTCGCGGACGCGTGCGCTTCAACGGTCCCGCGACAGCAGAGCAAAAGCTTTTTGCTTCTTTTTCTCGAAAAAGAAGGCCTTGTTTTCTACCTTACTGGCAAAGCCACCAGCCAATTCACCACCAGCGCCTCGAGCGCAATCCGATGATCCGACCAGCTGTGATCGGTCACTTCATGTGCCTGGCTCACCTGCTGGCCGCCCAGTTTCTGGATTGCGGTGACAAGCGCCGTGTCGTTCGGGCCGTTGCCGTCATCGGACGTGAGAACCAGCAGCTTCGTGGCCGTCAGCCTGCCAGCAAGCGGTGGAAACGACCACGCGGCGCCGTGCGCGATCAGTTCGTCCGCCATCGTGCCCGGTGACGTTCCAGCCAGGGTCTCGTAGTTTTCCGCCATGGCGGCTGCGAGCCTGGCACGAGTGCCGGCATTCGCGGCGCCGTCCTTGCCCGCGTCCCAGGCAGAAATCAGTATCGCGCCGGCCAGCGCATGATCGTTCGCGGCGGCCTGCGCCGTCACCCAGCCGCCCATGCTGTGGCCGGCCAGAACGACGCGCGCCGGGTCGACGCCGAGCGCGCGCGCACCTTCCGGCGCGCGTATGTAGGCGAGCACGGCAGCGGTGTCTTCCAAAGGGTGGGGGCAGCGGAACACCCCAGGGCTGCCCCCGGAACCACGATAATTGAACGTCACCGCATTCCAGCCGGCCCGCCGCACCGCCTGCGCCAGATCGAGGTTTTTCTCGTTACCCGGCAGGCCGTGGCAGAGAACCAGAGTGGGGTGCGGCCCGGCACCCGAGGCGACGTAGACCAGGCCGTTGATGTCGACGCCGCCACTGGGGATGTGGATCACCGCAGAGCGGGCCGGAAATTTCGCGTCGGGCGTCGGATCCGTGCTGACCGCCGCCGGTATCGGTTGCGCGTACGCCTGCGCCAGCCAGAAGCACAGGGCGGCCGTAAGACACGCTATCCTGGTCATGAGTAACCTTTCAATCCGCCACGAGAACCATCGCAAACAGAAGCTGCTCCGGGTAGGATGTCGGCTGGCTAAGCGCGCGGGTTTCGCGAAGCTCTGTTTTGCGATGACCGATGAACGTGCGGTATCCGAGAACCTGGAGTTTCATCCCCGCGTCGAGGCTTCCTCCCCCGTCGGGCGCTTCCCAGGAGCTCGCGCAATCCGCAACGGCGCTCTGGCCCGAGCCTGACGGCTGGAACAGATCGGCTTCCTCTTCGATCTGCTGTTCCGTGTAGACCCAGCGCCCATTTGCCTTGAGCGTCGCCACCTCGTTTACGGCCGGCAATCCTTTTCGCGCGAACGTCTGCGTATCGTCAGCCTTGCAAAGCTTGCCGGAGGTCGGGATCGTTGCATCGGCGTTGGATGTCAACATCGCGTCAGGGAGGAAGACGTAGAATACCTGGTTGCCGCACCCTATCATGCGGCAAGGCTCGGCCGTTGCGTCCGTGTTCAGAACGAACAAAGACAGCATCAGCATCCCTGCTGCCGTAAACAGAATCATCCTGACTGATCCACGTGGCGTCATGCAATCGCTCCGAATACAGCAACTAGTTTGCCAGACCAGCCAACCCCGCCCGCAGCACTTCGATCCCCTCGCCCGTGCGCGCACTCGTCGCCAGCACCTCGGGATACGCCGCGGCATGGCCCTTCATCGCCGCCCCGACCTCCGCCCGCTTGCGCGCCAGACGGTCCGGCTTCAACCCGTCGATCTTCGTCAGAACCAACTGGAACGCCACCGCCGCCCGGTCGAACAGATCCATCACCGCCACGTCGGACGCCTTTAGCTCGATCCGCGCGTCCAGCAACAACACCACCCGCCGCAACACCACACGCCCGCGCAGGAAATCGAACATCAACCCCTGCCAGTCCTCCTTCACGGCCTTGGCCGCCTGCGCATACCCATAGCCAGGCATGTCCACCAGAACCAGCCGCCCGCCTAGATCGAAGAAATTCAGCTGCTTCGTCCGCCCCGGCTCGCTGGACGCCCGCGCCAACGCCTTGTGGCCCGTCAACGCATTCACCAGCGACGATTTGCCCACGTTCGACCGCCCGGCGAACGCCACCTCCGGCCCACGCGGCTCCGGCAGCTGGTCGATCCGCTGCGCCGCAAAGTAGAACCGGCACTCGGCGGCAAACAGCAGCCGGCCGGCCTCAATCTCGGCGGCTTGTTCTTCGGGTGTGGTCAAGGAAGGCAAGGCCAGGGGCTCTGCCCCTGGACCCCGCTAAGGACAGTCGTCCTTAGAACCTGATTTGCTTCGCAGTGTGGAGTGGGGGGCCGCACGCCACGTGGCCAAGTTACAGATGGCCCCCCTCTCCCCACCGCGCGGGGCGAAGCCCGGGGTCTGGGGCCGCCTGGGCC
>CAXUOA010000095.1:0-1974 GCA_964252625.1 uncultured Acetobacteraceae bacterium
CGTGAGGATGTCAAGCGCGCGATCTTCACCACGCTGATCGCCCATGTGCGCCCGGACTGCATCCTGGCCACCAACACGTCCTCCCTCTCCATCACGCGCCTGGGCGCGGCCACCGACCGGCCGGCGCGCTTCATCGGCATGCATTTTTTCAACCCGGTGCCGGTGATGAAGTTGGTGGAGGTGATACGCGGCATCGCCACGGACGACGCGACGTACGAGGCGGTGGCCGCGCTGGCCGCCACGCTGGGCAAGACGGTGGCGCTGTCGGAGGATTTCCCCGGCTTCATGGCCAACCGCATCCTGATGCCGATGATCAACGAGGCGGTCTACACGCTATACGAGGGCGTGGGCACGATCACCGCGATCGACTGCGCGCTGAAGCTCGGCTGCAACCATCCGATGGGACCGCTGGAGCTGGCCGATTTCATCGGGCTGGATACCTGCCTGTCCATCATGCAGGTGCTGCTGGAGGGGTTGTCGGACACGAAATACCGGCCCTGTCCGCTGCTGGTGAAATACGTCGAAGCCGGGTGGCTGGGGCGCAAGACGGGGCGGGGCTTCTATGATTATTCGGTGACGCCGCCCCGGCCTACGCGATAGGGAGCGGTTAGGCTGTGCCGTAAGACAGCAAGCAGTCCTTTTTTAAAAAAAAGACCAAAAAAATTTTGCTTCCTGTCGCATTTGCATCGTTGGGCATTCTCCGGACAGATCAAGGCACTTGAGGCGGCGCAGAGACAAAAGTTTTTTGCTTCTTTTTTTCAAAAAAGAAGGCCTTCCTTACTGCTTGCCCAACCGCAGCACCCGGGCAGCCGGCCCGATCGTCCAGCCCTGGATCGCCACGGACACCGGTACCACCACGAACACGACGTCGAACAGGACGCGCGCTCGATCTACCCCGGCCAGAAGCGGCACGATGGTCAGATAGATCGGCACCGCATTGCGCAAACCCACCCAGGAGACGAACGCCGCGTCGCGCAGCCGCCAGCGCAGTGGCAGCAGGCACAGCATCACCGCGGCCGGCCTGGCGAGCAGGATCAGCGCCGCCATAATGTCCATGCTGCGGCGCAGCAACTTGTCCCTGCGCCTCTCGCCTCCCAACTCCGGCTGCTGTCCGCCGGAGCCGCCGCATGCCCCTTCCTCTGCTAGCGCTGGCACTGGCCGCCTTTGCCATCGGCACCAGCGAGTTCGTCATCATGGGCCTGTTGCCGGACCTCAGCCGGGACCTCCATGTCAGCATCCCCGGCGCCGGCCTGCTCGTCACCGGCTACGCGCTGGGCGTGGTGGTGGGCGCGCCCATCCTGGCCATCGCCACCGCCCGGCTGCCGAGGCGCGCGGCGCTGCTGGGCCTGATCGGCGCGTATGCGGCCGGCAACCTGCTGTGTGCTGTCTCGCCGACCTACGGGCTGCTGATGGCGGCGCGCGTGGCCCCCGCGCGGGGCCACGGGGCGTGCTTCGCCAGCGGCGCGATCGTTGCCGGCGGGCTGGCGCCGCCGGCCAGACGCGGCCAGGCGATCGCGCTGATGTTCAGCGGGCTTACGCTGGCCAACGTGCTGGGTGTGCCGGCCGGCACGGCGCTGGGGCAGGCGGCCGGCTGGCGCGCCACCTTCTGGTGCGTGGCGGCCATTGCCGCGGCCGCTTTCACGGCGATCGCCTGGGCGCTACCGCGCCTGCCCCGGCCGGCCGACAGCCGCCTGCTGGCCGAGTTCCGCGTGCTCCGCCGACCGCAGGTGGTGCTTGCCATGCTGATGAGCCTGCTGGGGTCTGCCAGCCTGTTCAGCGTGTTCACCTACATCACGCCCATGCTGGAGCACGTGACCAGGCTGTCCCCGCATGCGGTCACCTTGCTGCTGCTGTTGTTCGGCGTGGGCATCACGGCAGGCAACCTGCTGGGTGGCCGGCTCGGCGACTGGCGGCTGATGGCCAGCATCGCCGGCGTGCAGGCGGCGTCGGACCAGCTCTACCAGTCCGCCTCCA